>JAYEME010000049.1:0-18839 GCA_034717915.1 Thermodesulfobacteriota bacterium | reverse complement strand
AATCCCCTGAACAGCTGCACAAGCAACTGGATAGCCTCGATGAGCTACGCACCATCGTCAAGACGATGAAGGCATTGTCAGCGGCCACTATTCACCAATATGAGCAAGCGGTCACCGCGCTCACCGGGTATTATCGCACTGTTGAGCACGGTTTGCATGTGGTCTTGAAGGATATGGATGTTGCGGAGCCAGCCCCGGATCGCCACAGAACTGGCAAACTGGGCGCCATCGTATTTGGCTCGGATCACGGTCTCTGTGGTCGCTTCAACGAAGAGATCAGCCACTATGCGCTGCAGCGCATGGACTCTACGGCAGCTGAGCGAAAAAACCGTTTGCTGCTTGCCGTCGGTGCCCGGGTGGTTGCCAGCCTGGAGGCTGAAGGTCAGGCAGTGGAAGAAAATTTTCTGGTTCCCGGATCAGCTGCACAGATTACCGCCACCGTGCAAAAGATCCTGCTCAAGATCGATCAATGGCGTGAACAGTCCGGTGTCCATTCCGTTTTCCTGTTTTACAACCGTCATTCTGGTGGCAAGGTGTATCGACCCGTAGGTTTCGAATTGTTGCCTATCAATCTGCAACGTTTTCACCATCTGGAAAAGAAATCCTGGCCATCGCGCAGCCTGCCGACATTTACCATGGCAAGCGAAACACTATTCAGCCGACTGTTGCGTCAGTATCTGTTTGTCACGCTCTCCCGCGCCTGTGCCGAGTCTCAGGCCAGTGAACATGCCAGCCGTCTGGCGGCGATGCAGGCGGCAGAACGGAATCTTGATGAACGACTGGAAGAGGTCACCATGATTTATCGCCGCGCCCGCCAGAACGCCATCACTGCCGAACTATTGGATGTGGTATCAGGTTTTGAAGCGCTCACTACAGATGAGAGTTGATTCTTTTTTCGATGTCTGGTTGAATCCTCCCTCACCCGACGCTTCGCGCCACCCTCTCCCAGAGGGAGAGGGGATACTTTTTAACTGAATTTGTGGAAAACTTTATGGAATGTTTAAAAATTGAACAAATCGGGTCGATAGCTGTTATCCACTTACATCGTCCTGCTTGCCTGAACGCTGTGAACACCCGATTGTTGCTGGAGTTACAGCAGAATTTTGAACAATTGCAGGCAGATGAAACGATCAAAGGGGTTTTGTTGACCGGGACAGAGGGGCATTTTGCTGCAGGTGTCGATCTACAGGAAATCCGGCATTTTTCACCACTGGAAGCGATCAGTTTTGCTGAAAAGGGTCAGCAATTATGTTCCCTGATTGAAAATTTTCCTCGTCCGGTTCTGGCTGCAGTCAGTGGTTATGCCCTTGGTGCCGGGTTGGAACTGGCTCTGGCTTGTGATTATATTCTGGCCGATGCAACGGCTCAGTTCGGGTTTCGGGAGCTCTGCTACGGGGTTTTGCCCGCTTTTGGTGGGACTCAGCGTTTACCGCGCCGGGTGGGAAAATCACGGGCGAAAGAGATTCTTTTCACTGGAGAAATAGTTGCAGCAGAGGAGGCATTGCGTATCGGGCTGGTGAATCAACTTTATCCAGAAGAAAGTCTGCTGGATGATGTCATGCAGCAGTTGCAGAAAATTTGCAGCTATGGGCTGTTGTCACTCCAGATGGGTAAGGAAGTGATCGATACCGGTTACGAAATTAATCTACAGGCAGCTTGTAAAATGGAGAGAGATGCGTTTGCGGTCTGTTTTTCCACCGAAGATCAAAAAGAGGGGATGGGTGCGTTTATAGAAAAGCGCAAGCCCCGTTTTACTGGAACCTGAATCCGTGAGTAACCGACGGCGAATAGCGCAAGTCATTGAATTGCCTAAGCGTCCAAAAAATCGCCGCTGCACCTATAGGTGAAACTAAGATTTTTTGAATCGCTTATTCAATCCAAGCACTTACACTCTTCATCCGCCGTTTACCCACGGATCCAGGTGGAAGATAAGTTGATGAGTGATTGGCAATTGTTACATACTGAGACGACTGACGGGGTTGGTTATCTGTTTCTGGATAATGGCCAGCGTTTTAATACTCTGCATAGTGAATGTATCCACGAACTGCGTGCTGCGCTAGCTGTTCTGGAAGCTGATTCTACGGTTGGGTGTATTGTTTTAACCGGTGCTCCCGGTGAAAGTTTTGCCGTAGGTGCCAATATCGCTGAGATGAAGGATTTCAGCTCCCTTGATAGCTGGAAATTTTCTCAATTAGGGAATGGGTTGTTTGACCAGATCGAAACCTCTAAAAAGCCAATTATTGGTGCTCTGAATGGTATTACCATGGGGGGTGGGTGTGACTTGGCTCTGGCATGTGATATCAGAATTGGTAGTGATCGACTTAAAATTGCTCATCCTGGAGCTAAACTTGGGATCATTACCGGTTTTTGTGGGACGCAAAAACTGCCACGGTTGGTAGGGATAAATAAGGCGAAGGAAATTTTCATGACTTCGCGAACCTATTCGGCAGAAGAAGCATTACAGATGAAACTGGTTGAGCAGGTTTATCCAGCGGATCAGTTTATGCCGTTGGTGCGGAAATACGCTGAACAGATTGCACACCAGCCACCGATGGCACTTCATCTGGCGAAGAAACTCCTCAACGCCTCAGAAAATGTTTGTGTGACAAATGGACAGGTCATGGAACTTGGAGCTTTTGCCTCTCTGTTTCCCCGAGCAGGAAAAATGGAACGAATTGAAGAGTTCTTTGCTGCACACTCGCATTGACACCCCCGTCTGATATTGTTATAAAATTTGATATCAGGGCGGTTAGCTCAGCGGGAGAGCATTCGCCTCACACGCGAAGGGTCACTGGTTCGATCCCAGTACCGCCCACCAATAAAAACAAGAGGTTAGCCAGTGGTGGTTAGCCTCTTTTCGTTTGTGCCAGATTTTTTGGATTCGCACTCTGTGGAGGTCAAAATATGCAACTGACGGGTCAACACCTTATTTCTGATAGCTCTCTTGTGTCCAGCAATAAAACCTTTCGAGCCGTTAATCCCGCAACAGGTGAACTCTTGGAGTGTGAATTCAGCGAAGGTGGCAGTGGAGATGTTTCAGTTGCCGCCAATCTGGCCGAAAAGATCTTTGATGAATTCAGACAAACCAGTGGTACCAAAAGGGGTGAATTGCTGGAAACTGTCGCAGACGAACTGATGGGACTGAAAGAACCGATAGTTCAAAGGGCAAACCTTGAAACCGGTTTGCCTCTGCCCCGTCTGGAGGGTGAACTCGGACGTACGGTGAACCAGTTGAGAATGTTTGCGCAGTTAGTAAAAACTGACGATTATAAGCTTAAGCGAATTGATCAAGCTATTCCTGACCGACAGCCATTACCCAAACCTGATTTGCGCCTCACCCAGATTCCTATTGGCTCTGTTGCCATTTTTGGTGCCAGTAATTTTCCACTCGCTTTTTCTGTTGCTGGTGGCGATACGGCTTCGGCTTTAGCTGCAGGCTGCCCGGTTATTGTTAAAGGTCATCCTGCTCATCCCGGAACTTCGGAATTGGCAGGGCAGGCAATTCAACGGGCGGTGAAAAAATCTGGTTTGCCTGCTGGTGTTTTCTCCTTGATTCAAGGGAGCGGTCATAGCGTGGGGAGTGCTCTGGTGAAACATCCGCAGATAAAAGCCGTAGCTTTTACCGGTTCTCAAGCAGGGGGTCGTGCTTTGTTCGACCTGGCAGCGACCCGAGTAGAGCCTATTCCTGTGTTTGCAGAGATGGGAAGTGTGAACCCGATATTTCTCCTGCCGCAAGCTCTCAAGGAGAATGGTCAAACTTTAGCCCAGAAATATGCAGAGTCATTGACACTGGGAGTAGGGCAGTTCTGTACTCAACCTGGTCTGTTGTTTGCCGTCAAAGGGAAAGAGTTGGACACCTTTGTGCAAAATGTGAAGGATTATCTGGGAAGAATGGAGCCTCTTCCTATGTTGCATGTTGGAATCAAGCAGAACTACAATGAAAGTTTGAAACAAATAACAACGGTTCAAGGTGTAAATCAGGTCACAGTGGGCGATTTGCAGTCAGCTAATGATTGTTTCGCTTTGCCGGCTTTATTGTTTCTTACGGCCGATGAATTCCTCCTTAATCCACGGATAAGTGAAGAAATTTTCGGCCCCTCATCAGTTGTGGTGCAATGTGAATCGCAGGAACAGATGTTGGTTTTAGCGGGAAAATCACAGGGGCAACTCTCTGCAACTGTTCATGCTACGGTCAATGAGGAGGATTTTTGTCATCAGTTATTTGCTGTTTTGGAGAAAAAAGCAGGACGTTTGATTCTCAACGATTTTCCAACCGGGGTTGAAGTTTGTAGTGCTATGCATCATGGAGGCCCCTATCCTGCAACCACTGATAGTCGTTTCTCTTCTGTTGGAACAACAGCAATTCAGCGTTTTTTACGGCCAGTGTGCTATCAAAACTTTTATGCAGAACTACTCCCCTTAGAATTGCAAGACGCCAGGAATCAATAACCTATGAGCTTAATCAATCAAAACACAACACCCGTTAGTATTGAAGATTGGGGGTTGACCGATTATTGGCTGGCGTTTGACCGTCAAGCTGAAATGGTGCAAAAAAGAGTTGCCGGAGAGGGAACTGACACCTTGGTTATTGTAGAACACCCAAATACCGTCACTCTTGGTCGACGTGCTACCTCTGCAGATTTGCATTATCCCGAACATATTTTTTCCCAACGCGGGATAACTGTGCAAAAAATCAATCGAGGCGGCTTGGCAACAGCCCATGAGCCTGGGCAACTGGTTGTCTATCCAATCGTAGAGTTGCAGAAAAAAGATTTGCGCTGGTTTGCCAACCAATTTTTGCATGTTGTGATCAGTTTTCTGGCTGATTATGGTGTGCAGGGCGATCTAAAAGAGGGTGAACCTGGAGTCTGGGTCGAAGGACGAAAGATTTGTAGTTTCGGTATTGCTCTTAAAAAATGGGTTTCCTCGCATGGGATTGCACTCAACATAAATAATTCCCTGGAAACTTTTACTATGATTGTTCCTTGTGGCCAACCAAGTGAAGTGGTGACTTCTTTGAGTAGAGAACTGGGGCGGTCGGTGGATATGGCTGAAGCCAAAAGCCGTTTTGTTGGCTATTTTTGCGCTGCATTCGGTTATCACAACCAATCAGAGGATTAATAAATGAGTAGTTTGTCGGGGAAAACCATATTTATTACTGGAGCGAGTCGAGGTATCGGTTTGGCAGTTGCACTTAAGGCGGCTGCTGAGGGAGCAAATATTGTCGTTGCTGCCAAGACTGCTGAGCCAAATCCCAAACTTCCCGGAACCATCTATTCTGCCGCAGAAGCAATTGAAAAGGCGGGAGGGAAGGCTCTCCCCCTTGTTGTTGATATCCGTGAAGAATCTCAATTAGTTGCTGCGACAGAACAGGCAGAAAAAACCTTTGGTGGAATCGATATCCTGATCAATAATGCCAGCGCTATCTTTTTAGCTGGTACTCTTGAAACTTCTATGAAACGCTTTGATTTAATGAATCAGGTGAATGTGCGCGGGACTTTCCTGGCAAGTAAGGTGTGCCTTCCCTATCTCTTGAAGGCTCAAAACCCCCATATTTTAACTTTTTCCCCCCCTTTAAATCTAAAACCACACTGGTTTAAAAATCATACCGCCTACACTATGGCAAAGTATGGCATGAGTATGACGGTCTTGGGTCTGGCTGCAGAATTTTCTGAACAAGGGGTTGCTGTCAATGCTCTCTGGCCACAAACGGTCATTCATACTGCGGCTTTGGCGATGCTCGGTGGTATGGTCAATCCGGATAATTGCCGCACACCAGACATTATGGCCGACGCAGCATGTGCAATTCTGCGTCGTGATAGTCGTACCTGTTCAGGACATTTTTATATCGATGAAGAGGTGCTGGCTGAAGAGGGAATTACTGATCTTTCCCCTTATGCAATTGTGGCTGGTAACAATTTATTTCCTGATTTATTTTTAGATTGAATTTTTTACATGATTCCTTAGTGCAAATTTGTTATGATAGATTAATTATTATAAAATAATACTAAGGAGCACTCCATGACGACCGATTTCAAGACTGTAGTTAATACAATTCGAGACCTTCCACCTATGCCAGCGGTGGCGGTTAAAGTTCTTGAGTTGCTGAATGATCCAAATGTTAAATATGAAAAGCTCGGGGATGCCATCTCCAGTGATCCAGCTGTGTCAGCCCGGATGCTGAAAGTTGCCAATTCGGCTTTTTATAGTATGAAGCGGCAGATAAAAACTCTCGATCACGCTATTGCAATTGTTGGTGAACGGACTCTCCGTAGTTTGGTTTTAGCCGCCAGCCTGGAGGGGATGAATAAATCTTACGGGCTACTGGAAAAAATGCTCTGGGAAGATTCCATGGGCTGTGCGATTGGTTGTCGAATTCTTTCTCGTAAATTTGCTTCTGCTGATCCCGAAGAGGCTTTTCTGGCGGGATTGTTTCGCCATCTTGGTAAGATTGTCATGAATTACAGTGATCCCGATGCTTATCGTTCTCTGGTTGAAATGGCTTATTCTGATGGAGCCAGTACATCAGAATTAGAAGGGCGATTTTTCCCCTATGCCCATGCGGTTGTGGGTGCCGCCGTGTTGGATAAATGGCACTTCGCCCGTTCTTTGGTGATGTCAACCATGCATCACGAAGATTTGATTATCTCTCTTGATGAAGAAGAGAATGCCGAGGCTTTGTTACGTTTGACTGCAACGGTCAACCTGGCAGGGCATGTTTGCCGGAAATTGGGAATTGGTCAGCGTGAACCCGATGAGGAGTTAGATCTGTTAAAATGCCCTGGTGCAAAAGCTCTTGAATTGGATGAAGCGGATGTTCAGAGTGCGTTAGTAGAGGTGGAGGAAGTTTTTAACGAAAATCGTGATTTCTTTATTGGTTAGCGATCAGTAGAAAACATATTTACATTTAAAACGGTTGAATTTGACAGGATATTTAAGGGAGGCATTTTGCCTCCCTTTTTATTTAAAGCACTGCTATGATCTGCCCCATGAAAGAACGCTTGGATAAATTACTGGTGCAACGGGGAATAGTTGGTTCGCGTGAACGGGCTCGAGCCTTAATCCTGGCCGGGAAAGTTATTGTTGATGATCACCGTGTGGATAAAGCCGGTGTTCAAGTTCTGCTGGACGCTGATCTACGTCTAAAAGGTGAAGATATTCCATATGTTTCGCGTGGTGGATTGAAATTAGAAAAAGCAATTCAGGAATTTAATTTTGAAATAAACAATAAGATTGCTATTGATGTCGGTGCCTCAACGGGTGGATTCAGTGATTGTTTGCTGCAACATGGAGCTAAAAAAATCTATGCGGTTGATGTTGGTTATGGACAGTTAGCTTGGATTCTGCGTGAAGATTCGCGGGTTGTGAATTTAGAGCGCTGCAATATCAGGCACCTTCAATCTGACCAGCTCGACGACATCCCCACTTTGGCGGTTATCGATGCCTCTTTCATCTCCCTGACGAAAGTCTTGCCAAGCACCCTCAATCTCCTGAGTGATGATGCCGAGATCATCGCTTTGATTAAACCTCAATTTGAAGTGGGAAAAGGGCAGGTGGGAAAAGGTGGCGTGGTTAAGGATGGAGAACAGCACGAACTGGTGGTTAAACAGATCTGTGATCTGGCAGATGAACTCAATTGTATGGTGCTTGGTGTTACAGAAAGTCCAATCTTGGGTCCAAAAGGGAATCGAGAATTTCTTATTTATCTGCAAAAAAATAGAAAATAATTTAAAAACAGAGATTTCAATTAGATATTGGTTAGTTATTTTGCTAATATTTTTGTTTCACCTATATTCAGCGTGAGGAGATGACAATGGTTTCTGATTGCTTGTTTTGTAAAATTATTGCAGGTGAAATTCCGGCAACAATTCGTTATGAAGATTCTCAACTGGTGGTTTTTGAGGACATTGATCGCCAGGCTCCGCAGCATTTTCTGATTGTGCCCAAAAAACATATCAGTACAACTCTGGATCTGACCCCAGTCGATAATGAGCTGGTTGGTCATATTTATCAAATCGCCGGAAAACTGGCACGTGATTTTGGTTTTGCTGAAGATGGATTCCGGGTGGTCAATAATTGCAATGATGCTGGTGGCCAAACGGTGTGGCATCTCCATTTTCATCTTCTGGGTGGTCGTAATATGACCTGGCCACCTGGTTAGCAAGGCTCCTTTAAGAAGGTTTTATGGTCGTTTTTGACAAACATACAGAACAGCGCTTGATGACCGACATTATGGAATTGTTGGTCACCCATTATGGTGCTGAGCTCTCGGAAGATGAACTTGATCATGAGATAGACCGGGTTGAGCAGGCTCTGAATCATGCGCGCAGTTCACATCAGGGGCAGCTGCGTAAATCGGGGGAGCCTTATATTTTTCACCCGTTGCGGGTGACCCATTTAGCAGCACGCCACTGGATGGACTTTCCTTCGATTATTGCTGCCTTATTGCATGATGTCGTTGAAGATACTCCGGTTACGTTAGTGGATGTACGTGAGAAATATGGCGATGAAGTTGCTCACCTGGTTGATGGTTTAACCAAGGTGACCTCTGAAATTATGAGTCGCGATGATCTTAAAAAAGAGACATACAAAAAGACTTTGCTGGTTGCTATTGATGATATTCGGGTTCTGTGTCTTAAATTTTGGGATCGGATTGATAATCTCCTGACGATTGATGCCTTGCCACTGCATAAGCAAAAGTTGATCGCAGAGGAGACGCGGATGGTTTACGTGCCGTTGGCTCAGCATCTCGGGATGGGCTATGTCGCAACCGAATTAGAGTCTCTCTCGTACTCTCTCCTTTATCCGCGCCGTGCGAAAGTTTACGAACAGGCGATTGCAACGCTGAAGGATTTGAATACCGATTTTTTACGCAAGGTTCGTGCTCGTATTATCAATACTTGCGAGCAGCAGAAGCTTGATATCCTTTTGAAGGATCGGTGGCGCCCTTTTTCGGTTATTTCAGCTCGTGCCAGGCAGCGTGGTTTTGCATCTCTCTACACGCTGGAGGTTCAGGTCTCCAGAACGATGGATGCTTACCTGTTTCTTGGGATTCTGCACGGTTTATTTCCCCCAATACCAGGAAAATTACGCGATCATTTGAATTTGATGTCTCAATTTGGATATCAAGCACTCAAAACTACCGTTCAAGCTGGCGAGTTACGGATGCGGGTTGAAATCACAACAAGAAAACTGCACCGTTTGAATGAATCGGGGGTCTTGGCACCGGGTTTCAACTTCAGGCATGAGAGCTTTCGTGATCTGATTAAATCGTTAATGGAAGGGGAGTCGGCTTTTGATACTGAATCATTGCGCCTGGCTTCGGCAACGATTCAGGTTTATACCCCACAGGGAGATATCCAGATCCTGCCAGAAGGAAGCAGCATTCTTGACTTTGCTTTTGAAATTCATGATTCACTCGGTTTACATGCCCGTCGCGGGATCATTAATGGCCGCACCCGACAATTGAAAACTCGTTTGCTGGATGGTGACCAAATTGTTGTGGAAACTTCAGAAAAGCCCGAAGTTCTCCCTAAATGGCTGGAATGGGCCGTAACGCCGCGCGCTCGCAACAGTATCCGCCGCTACCTACGTAACAAAATAAGAGCTTCTTGACTCTTGGCGACATAAAGAAGGATCTATGTTTAAATCATTGTTTTTGTTTGAATTGTTCCTGCTGCTTTTTTTTGTTCCTCTAAGTTATGCTGGGCAGGTCAATGCTTTTATTTATCACCGCTTTGGCGAGAGCCGCTATCCCTCCACCAACATCTCTGCTGATATTTTTACCCAACAACTGGAATATGTCACAGAACAGGGGCTCGATATTATCTCTCTCGGCGAGGTTGCAAGGCGACTCAATCAGGAGGAAGATCTTCCCGCTCGTGCAGTTTCTTTCTGTGTCGATGATGCGTTCCGTTCCCTCTATGATGTTGGTATGCCGATCATCCGGAAATATAATATCCCACTGACCCTGTTTGTTAATACTGCAGCGGTTGGAACTCCGGGTTATCTGACTTGGCAAGAGCTTCAGGAATTGGCCGAAGAAGGGGTTGAGATTGGCAATCATACCGACACTCATGCCTACCTGGTTGAATTAAAAACCAATGAAACTTATGCGCAATGGAAAAAACGGATCAGGGAAGATATTGAAAAAGCACAGATACAGTTTGAAAAGCATCTAGGTGTTAAACCGACTCTTTTTGCCTATCCATACGGTGAGTATTCTACCGCTGTCATTGAAATTATAAAGCCCCTTGGCTTTAAGATTGCTTTTGCTCAACAGTCAGGGGTGATCCATCCTGAGCATAATCGTTATAACCTGCCCCGTTTTCCAATGGGAGGCCCATTTGCAACCCTTGCTGGCTTTAAAAGTAAATTGACAATGCAACCGTTGTTGGTAGCAAAAGAGGACTCTTTTGATCCGGTTGTTGGGGAGAATCCGCCAGTTTTGCATGTACATATTCCGGGGAGCCAGATTGCTGTGCAGCGGTTTAATTGTTTTGTTCAGGGAGAAAATCGGTGTTGGGTCGAGGCTGATGCAGATAGGGGTTCAGGGTGGTATCAAGTGGTTGCGGAACTGCCTTTGACCGGGCGGCGCAACAAATATACCTTGACCCTTCAATCTCAAAAAGGGGACTGGCTCTGGTATAGTCATCCCTGGATAAATGCAAAAAATCCGGCAAAAGATGGGGAGTGATTTACTAGATTTTTGTGATGCCCTTAACTTCTGGTGCGTAGTTTGGCATTGGCAAAGCAATTAAGCTGATTTGTCCGAATCATCGCTTGCAGTTCTTTGATATAATCTTCACCGCGCGGACTAGCCCTTCGGCTAACTTTAGTCCTTTTGGCTGCTGCCCATAAACTCTACTTTCAGCCCGTAGTTGGCGCAACTGTTTATAGGCTGAATGTGTGTTCAGATTGTGCAGGTAAGAGCGTACCGAATCGTAAACGGTAGAAAACTTCTCCACTTCGTAAGTTTCCCCCTCTGGGCGGCCTTTGGGGGCGATCCCCTGGCCTTGAACGAATGTCCATTCCCCAAATAAATTATTCGCCACACGGGAAAAATGCGATGTGGCCCAGGCAGATTTATTGACCCCTGGGAGCAGATTTTTTATGGAGAGCTTGATGGCCGGAGGAAAAAAAGGGTTCTGGTAAAAAATATTGGAGAGTGACCTTGCCACAAACAATATGTTAATATTTACTAGCTACTGTGGCTTAAGATGGTATTCTGGCAGGAGAATCATAAAAACTGCTATTTTTAACGTTTAATCAGTCCTCGACTAATATTTAATTCTTTGTTGCTTATCAATTTTACTAACAGGAGACGAATTATGGGTTTAGAAGAAGGTGTTTGTTACACTTACGAAGCCGCCCTTGAAAAGGCGATTGAAATGGAAGAAGAGGGTTTTCGTAACTACCTGCACGCTATCGATGTTGTAACAGACCGACAGGCTAAAGCCATCCTGCGTGAAGCGGCCATTGAGGAATTGAATCATAAGCAACGTTTGGAGATGGCTCTGCTTGATGGACATGACCACAATGTTGCTGAACTGCAACAAGAAATACCCTCCATGAATTTAAATTATGTTTTTGAGCAAAAGGAAATTGCTCCAAATGCAGATGCTCGGACCGCATTGGCTCATGCAATCTATCTGGAAAAATGTGCTGTCGATTTTTACCAGAGATTGATGAGTGGCTGTGAAGGGGCGCCGATGGCAGATCTGTTCAAGCGCTTACTTGCTGATGAAACCCGACATCTCGGTAATCTTGAAGATTTTTATGAAAAACATTTTTTGACCGAAAACTAGTCAGATAGATTGATATTTTAGCCACGCTATTTTATCGTTGGCAACTTTTTAGCAGATTGTTGTTTTTCAAAAAGCCTGAACCCTTTGTGTGGTTCGGGCTTTTATTGTCAAAAATATAGCATAATTGCTGTTCTGCTTGACAAAGCTGGTTGAGGTTTTTATCTTTCTGCTCACAAAATTGACGGAACGTTATATTAATAGGGAGAAATTGAGAATGTCTGACAAGGTAGAAAAAGAAGAAGGTAGTATTTCCATTCACACTGAAAACATCTTTCCAATTATCAAAAAGTGGTTGTACAGCGATAAAGATATTTTCCTGCGTGAATTGATTTCTAATGCAGTTGATGCCATCCATAAACTCCAAAATATTAATTTGATGGAGGGGTTACAAATCTCTGATGAATATGTGGTTGATATTCATCTGGATAAAGAGGCTGGAACTCTGACGGTTACTGATAATGGCATCGGCATGACCGCCGATGAGGTGCGGAAATATATTAATCAGATAGCGTTTTCATCTGCAGAAGATTTTATTGAAAAATTTAAGGATCTGGAAGATAAAAACCAGACTATCGGCCACTTCGGTATGGGTTTTTATTCCAGTTTTATGGTTGCGGAAAATGTGGAAATTCGCACCCTCTCTTACCAGAAGGATGCCGAAGCAGTTCACTGGCAGTGTGAGGGGACGACTAAGTACAGTATTGAGACGACCGACAAAAAAGAGCGTGGAACTGAAATTATTCTCCATCTGAATGAGGATGAAAAAGAGTTTCTGGATCCTGACAGCACTCGCGATGTAATTAAGAAGTTCTGTAACTTTTTGCCAGTTTCCATCACTCTTGAAGGGGAAGAGGTCAACGATAAAAACCCTCTCTGGACAAAAAGTGCATCTGAAATAAGTGATGATGAATATAAGGAGTTTTATCGAAAACTCTACCCGATGTCAGCGGATCCGTTATTCTGGATCCATCTGAATATTGATTTTCCTTTCAATCTTAAAGGGATCGTTTATTTTCCCCATCTGACCAATGAGTTTGATGTCACTAAAAGTCATATCAATCTTTATTGTAATCAGGTGTTTGTCTCTGATAATACCCCGGAGTTGATCCCTGAGTTCCTGACCCCCCTTCAGGGGTGTCTGGATGCCCCTGATCTGCCCCTCAACGTTTCTAGAAGTTACCTGCAGAATGATCCTCAAGTCCGTAAAATCCGTGAAGTTATCAGTGGCCGGGTGGCGGCTAAGATTGTTGATCTTGCCAAAAATGATCGTGAAGCATTTGAGCCGATCTGGGAAGACATCCATTCCTTTGTCAAGTACGGCATGATGCGTGAGGATAAATTTTACGAGAAGGTGAAAGATCAGGTTATTTATCAGGCAACTGGAGAGGACAAGTTCACAACTCTTCCAGAGTACCTTGAACGTGCCAAAGAAAAACATGAAAACAAGGTTTATTATGCCAATGATGAAGGGACACAGGCGACCTATCTGAAGCTGTTCAAATCTCAGGGGATGGAAGCACTGATTCTGGACGCGATGATTGATAATCACTTTATTCAGTTTCTCGAATCTAAAAATACTGACATCAAATTTGAGCGGGTTGACTCAGATATTACCGAAAACCTGCTTGAAGCGGATCCCTCTAATAAAATTGTTGAAGGTGCTGATAATAAAACCAAAGGGGAGCGGATCGAACAAATTTTTAAGGATGGCCTTGATGAGATCAAGGGGCTGACAATTCGGATCGAAACCCTCAAGGATGATACTGTCCCGGGGATGATTCTGCTCAATGAACAGTCACGCCGCTTTAAAGAGATGACCAATATGATGGGGCAGGGGGAGATGCCAGATATGTTTTCTGATCATACCCTGATGGTCAATACTGCCAGCCCTGCGGTTGAAAAGATTGTTAAGTTGCAGGATGAAGGTGATACAGAATCAGCTGATATGCTGATTGAGCAGATTTATGATCTGGCTATGTTGTCACATCAGGCGATCAGTAAAGAGCGAATGGCTGGGTTTCTTGAGCGGAGTGGTAAGTTGCTCGGGATGATCTGATAGTGTTTTCCTTCTCCCTGAGGGAGAGGGAATTGAGTGGCGAGATGGAATAATAAAAATATGACAGAAAAGCCGGGTAAAAATACCCGGCTTTTCTATTGATCCAACTGTCCTGTTTGTCTTAATGCTTCATATAAAATAATTGCTGCTGAATTCGCCAGATTTAAACTCCGGACAGCTGGGGAGAGAATTGGGATCAGTATCGCTTGTGTTTCTTCTTTTTCCAGTAGATCTTCTGGTAATCCCAGCGTTTCCTTGCCAAAAACAAAAAAATCACCAGGACTATAGTTGATCTTGGTGTAGCTTTGTTGTGCCTTTTTTGAGGTGTACCAGAATCGTCCCTGTGGATATTCCTGCTGTAACTGTTGCAAAGAATCCCAGCGATGCAGTTTTACTGCGGGCCAATAGTCCAAACCTGCCCGTTTCATATGTTTGTCATCAAGGGAAAAACCGAGCTTGCCTACCAAATGGAGATGAGACCCTGTCCCCGCACACAGGCGACCTATATTCCCGGTGTTTGGTGGAATCTCTGGTTCAATCAGGACAATATGAAAAGGTTCTTGATTCTGCATAGCGCGGGAAGATAGCACAATGGTGCGTATGATGGAAGGTTGGCAAATTTAGAAAATATCAATTGTCTCAGCAGCTTCCAATTCAGACTGGCGTCTTTCTTCGCCACGATAAGGGGATATTGAACTGCCAGTACGAATACTGTCAGCAGAAACGTTGACCCAGCCATCACTTCGTTTGAATTTTAGAACCCCTTGATCGTCGATCAGTCTGGATAACATGAAATCTTTGACTAAATCGTGTTTACCATTCGGGTAAATAACGGGTATCAACATTTGCAGGCTCCTTCAAGCATCAATATATTCAAATAACATGGTCCCCTCGGTTCAGTATTATGACAACAGATAGGTATGCAATAATTCTGCCTCTTTTGCATCTTGTTGATTTATAAGGTTTTATAATTGGAGATAATTAGACTGTCGGAAAAGTTTACAGTTGCTGTTGAAGCTTTTCAGGCAATGAAAAAAACGGGGACGGTAAGAAATGGCGCTAATTTAAGGAGAAATGGTAGCAAAACCGGGACTGTCCCCACATGGGGGCTGTCCCAGGCTTTTGCGGTGCGAACCGCCACAGTTTCATGGCTCGTAAACTCTTGGGACAGCCCCCGATGGAACTGGGGACAGTCCCGAGGCTACTACACAATTGCTTAAACTAGCGAAATTTGGGGCAGTAAGTAACTGCTATCCACGGTCAATGATATTGGGAGGTGAACTACTTTTGACTAGCCGCTAAGGCTTGATCAACATCAGTAATCAGATCATCAATATGTTCAATGCCAATCGATAGCCGGATCATTCCGGGATCTACTCCCGCAGAGCGTTGCTGCTCTGCCGATAACTGCCGATGGGTCGTGCTGGCGGGGTGGAGAACTCCGGAGCGTGCATCACAAACATGAATCACCAGAGCAATCAACTGGCAGGCTTCCATAAATTTTTTACCTGCTTCTTGCCCCCCCTTTATCTCAAAGGTTATGACGCCACTACACCCTTTTGGTAGATATTTGCAGGCATGAGAATAGCTGAGATGGCTTTTCAGTCCGGGATAATTGACCTTGACGACAGCTGGCTGTTGTTCCAGGAATTCAGCCAGCGTTTGGGCATTGCTGCTGTGGCGTTCCATGCGCAAGGGGAGCGTTGTCAGTCCTTGATCGATGAGGAAACTGTTCTGCGGTGCCGGACAGCAGCCAAGGTCACGCATATATTGAACTCTGGCTTTAACGATATAAGCCATCGAGCCAAACTTTTCCGTGTATTTTAAACCATGATAACTGGGATCAGAATCCGTCATCTCTGGAAATTTACCATTGTTCCAGTTGAAATTGCCGCCGTCAACAATAACGCCACCGAGGCTGGTTGCGTGGCCATCAAAGTACTTGGTTGTTGAATGGACAACAATATTGGCTCCCAATTCCAACGGTTTGCACAGGTATGGCGTGGCAAAAGTGTTGTCGATGATCAGTGGGACATCCATTTCACTGGCGAGAGCGGAAAATTTAGCAAAGTCAAGGACGTTTAATCCTGGATTGCCAATTGTTTCAGCATAGAGGCACCGTGTTTCGCTGCGAAAAGCTTTTTTAAATTCATCGATATCGGCTTCCGGATCAACGAACGTGACTTCAATCCCCATTTTTGGGAAGGTGTTGGCGAACAGGGAATAGGTTCCCCCATAGAGGGTGCTTGCGGCAACAATGTGCTGGCCAGCCTGACAGATATTTAAAATAGCACCACTCACTGCGGCCTGACCCGAAGATGTCGCCAGTGCAGCAACGCCACCCTCCAATAAGGCAATTTTACCCTCAAGCGCTGCGGTGGTCGGGTTGCTGATGCGGCTGTACATGTGGTCGGCCAAATCTAGATCAAACAGTTTGGCAACATGATCCGCACTACTATATTTAAAGGTGGTACTCTGGCAGATTGCCGGAATCCGTGGTTCTGTAGGTTGTGGCACATAGCTTCCCTGCACCGCCTGAGTTTCAATTTTCCAGTTATTTTCCATTTTGATTCTCCATTGATTGTTGTGAGCGTGGGTGATTCTAACAAATATTGGTAGAATTTGTAGGTTATTTTGCAAGGGAGAATTTAGTCACAGATGACGTAGATGATTGCTGATAAATAAAAAAGCAAATCCTGATTTTCTGACAGGATTAACAGGATAATATCTGCTGTTGAGTCAAAACCTTTTGTATCTTCTTAAGTTAGAACCAAACAATAGTTCTGTTCTTTACTTGCCCTTATATCCGCTTTGATCAGAATTTCATCCTGTCAAATGATTCTTGGTTTTTTATCTGCGTCAATCAGCGTTCATCTGCGGCAAAAAGAAGTTTGTAAAGGTCTGATTTTGACTTGCTCCAAACTCAGTCATAGTGCTTAAATTACATCAATATGAAATTAAACTTAATTAAATATGTTGTTGCCGAATTATCAGAGCAATTAGTCGGTGCCAGAATATCCAAAATCTATCAGCCTGCGCCGGAAATCTTGCTATTTAAACTCTGGAACGGCAGAGAAACGTTGCGATTGCTAATCTCTGCAGAAGTTCAGAAAAGCCGTCTCCATTTAACTGAGCAAAATTGGTTGAACCCGCACCAGCCCCCAAGGTTTTGTCAGTTGCTCCGCGCAAGAATAAGTCGAATTGTTTCGCTGCGTGTTGTTAATGATGACCGAATTGTTCAATTCAATTGTGTTGGGTCGCAGGGAGACTGCCAGTTGATAGTGGAGCTGACTGGTAAAAGCAGTAATTTACTTCTCCTGGACGATCTGGGAATGATAGTCGATGTTTTGAAAAGAATTTCTGCTGAGGATAGAGAGAGGCAGATTTTACCCGGAGAAAAATACCTTTTCCCATGTAAAATAGTTCCTCAACAAAAAACAGCTCAAGAATCACCTCCTCAACAGGAACTAAATTGTTCTTGGAACCAGACTGTCGAAAAACTTTACAGTGGAGTGGAAGCTACTGAAAACAAACATGATTTTTATCGACAGTTGCAACAGACCATCGGTCGACAAACAAAGAAACTACAAAAAAGGTTGCTGGGTATCGAAAAAGATTTACAGAAACAGCAGAATTCCGACTCAGACCGGCAGAAAGGTGAATTATTGCTGGCAAATTTACACTCACTCCAACCTGGAATAGATAATGTTGTGCTGCAGAATTATTATCTGCAACCGCCAGAACCGGTGACCATCACCCTTGACCCGCTTTTGAAACCGCAGCAAAACGCAGAAAAATATTTCAACCGCTATAAAAAAGCCAAGCGAGGGCAGGAACATAGTCAAAGGCGTTTACGGGAAACTCAAGCAGAGTTGGATTGGCTAGAGCAACTTGATTACCAGCTGAAAGATACTGTAAAGAATTCCGACATTGAAGAAATAGCTCAAGAACTTCGGGATGTTGGGTTGCTGAAAGATAAGAATCGTTTGCATACTAAAAAAACCTTACAACCTTCAAAGCCACACGAAACTACTAGCCCATCGGGGTTTCGGATTCTCTGGGGCCGTAATAACCGGCAGAATGATGAAATTTCGACAAAAATCCTTAAAAGCGGTGATTTCTGGTTTCATGTGCATCATGCACCAGGGGCGCACGTTGTCATTAAAGTTGGCAGCACAAAAAAGATAGTTACTGATGAAGATTTGAATTACGCAGCTTCCATTGCGGCAGGTTACTCAAAAGTGAGGAACGATACCAAGGTCGAGGTGATGCTGGCTGAAGCAAAATCTGTGCGCAAACCTAAGGGATGCAAGTCGGGCCTGGTCAACGTTCTTCAATATAAAACCCTGATTGTTAAGCCTTTTCGGCTTGATTAGGACTTTTCTGTCAGTGCAGACGTTTTTAGTTGCAAAGGGAAAACCCATTTGCTATAAAAACTCTCGCTTCATGCCGAAGTGGTGGAATTGGTAGACACGCTAGGTTCAGGGTCTAGTGCGAGTATTCGTGTGGGAGTTCGAGTCTCCCCTTCGGCACCAATAATTCAAATAGCCCGTGACCGTAAGGTGGCGGGTTTTTTGTTTGTTCTTTAGCTGTCGAGGGGTCTACGCCAAAGAAGGGGGATGGCTGTGGTTATCGATAGACCTTGTTTCGATGTGCAACTCTCAAGACGAGGACAAGAACCTCATTCTCATTGATTTCATAGACAATACGATAAGATCCGCTGCGAATTCGCCGCAAGCCAGAATGTTCGCCCTTAAGGAGCTTGCCGATGTGGGGATTGTCTGCGAGCTTGTCAATTGTTTCGATGATGCGGTGTCTGATCGGCTTGTCCAGTTTCTCTATTTCTTTATAGGCACTCTTCTTAATTTTCAGCAAGTAGGGCACGTTTTGCCTCCTGCCAGTCAATCACTTCATCGGTCGGATCAAGTAATCTTGTTATTGCCAGAGAGAGGTCATCATAGTCTTCCAGATAGCTT
>JAYEME010000048.1:0-5141 GCA_034717915.1 Thermodesulfobacteriota bacterium | reverse complement strand
GCGTCCCGATAGTCGTCATTGAATAATAAATATGGACACTCCCGAATGGCGCTAGTTTAAGCAATTTATCATATAAATTATTGATTAGGATGAACTTGCTTATGATTCACCAATCCCCGTGTGACGCAGCCGGAATGGAACAGCTGATTTGAGATGAGAGGAACAAATAGGGACACTCCCCATATTAAACAAATAGCACACAAAGCCACCCCCCTTAATCCCCCCTATAAAATAGGGGGGAAAGTGAGCGTAGCGAGCAGGGGGGTCTTACCACCATTAAAAAGCCAGACAAAATCAGAATCTTTCCTCTCGCAGAGCCCGCGGAGATCGCAGAGAAGGTCAAAAACCAAATGTCTGGTTTAGAATTTGAACTAAAGGTTTTCCCCGCGTTCTCTGCGCCTCAAGTGAGTGGAGCGAACGGGCGAGAGATGGTTTTGACTTTTGTTTCCAGGAAAAATAAAAAAATAAAATAAATACGCAACTCTCCCCACATTAACCGCCTGTAGCGACTTTATAACCCCCCCCTTAGTGTCGAAATTCTTTACACAGCTCTCAACTACTTCCACCAAATTTATCAATTTTGTCGATCACAACCATTGACACGAGACCACAGGTTGAAGAGAATTGGAAGAATGGATATAATTCGTAAACAAGGAGTACGTTTTGAACTTATTCAATCAGTCTGAATCCATCATCGTCCTCGATTTCGAAACCACTGGTCTCTACCCGGATAACGGTGATCGAGTCATTGAAATCGGAGCAGTATTGCTGCGTCATCAGGAAATTGTTGATCAGTTTCAGAGCCTCGTTAATCCAGGCTTTTTCATCAACCGTGAGATAGAAACCATTACTGGAATTTCCAATGACATGCTAAATGAAGCCCCATCAACGCCGGAGGTGATGGAAAAGTTTGTAAAGTTTATCGACACTCACCCACTGGTTGCACACAATGCTTCGTTTGATCAAAGTTTTCTCGTGACAGAACTAGGCCATTTTGGCAAGAAACGCCCCTTGAACTTTGGTTGCACGTTGCGAGTGGCACGCAGGCTTTACCCGGATATGATTAACTACAAACTTGAGACTCTGGTACGCTACAAGGAAATACCGGTGAATAGCCAGTTCCATCGTGCCCTGGCAGATGCGGAAATGGCAGCGTTGCTCTGGGTTAAGATCATTGAAGATTTAAAATCCCAATTTGGATTTGAACATGTTTCTTTTGATTTGATGAAAAAAATCGGCAAAATGAATAAGGACAATGTTATTGATCTTCTGCACAAAGAGGCCGAAGATTTACGGACTCAGCAGGTTGATACCACTGGGAATCTGTTTGGCTGAAAACTAACTGATAATACAGCAAAACCGGGGCTGCCCCCGAATGGCGCCAGTTTAAGAAATTTTGCCATTATTTTCAGTCATTCTGCGTCAAAAAAGAAATCCCCTCTAACTCCCCTTTTTAAAAGGGGAGGACATATTTCTTCCCCCTTTTAAAAGGGGGATTGAGGGGGATTCTTGCATGAACGGTTTTACTGATATTTTGCTTAAACTTAGTGCCATTGTGGTGCGAACCGCTGTGGGCTTGAAACCGTAAACTCGGGACAGCCCCCGATGGACCTGGGGACAGTCCCGAGTTTACTGACTTTTGCGCTAAATAATAACGATGTCAATAAGGAATAACAGATGAAAATCAGTATTGAATATTGCAATAGTTGAGGTTACCGCCCTCGCGCTGCCAGTTTGGCAGAGAAAATCGAAAACCAATTCCCCGTTAAGGTTGAAATTATCCCTTCCAGCGGTGGAGTTTTTGAAATCGTTGTTGATGAGAAGTTGATTTATTCGAAAAAAGCGACCGGTGAATTCCCTGTAGATGAAAAAATTCTGGAAATGTTGGTCAAAGATTAGAAGTAACGACTCAGCAAAACCGGGGCTGTCCCCGCAGGGGGCTGTCCCAGGTCTTTGCGGCGCGAACCACTGTAGTTTCAAACCCGTAAAACCGGGACGCGGATTCATACCCGTAAAACCGGGACAGCCCCCGATGGGACTGGGGACAGTCCCGGTTTTACTAACATCACTCAGACTGATTTTCAGCCAACTGCCAGAAAGCTTTTACCGGGGTCTTTTGCAAATTTCGTTTACTGGAACACAGTCCCACCACATAAGGTTCCAGCTGTGGAGTTCGACTCAGGACAACCACATCATCATGAAACGGACTGCGATCAAGAACCAGTTGTGGAACAATTCCGACCCCACCACCAAGGTGCACCATCGGAATAATTGCTTCATTACCGGACACTTCAGTACTGATATTTGGAACAATATGATTCTTCTTCAACCATTTATCCAGGCGGCGTCGAGACAAACCGGTCTGTGGAAGCACCAGTGGAATTTGGGCTAAATTGAGAGTTTCATCACCGCGTTGACTGATCGATGCAGCTAATTCTTTTCCAGCAATAAAAACCAGCGGCGTGGTCATAATCGGTAAAAATTCGATCCCAGCACTCCGACGATCCGGGACTGCAGCAACAGCAATATCGATTTCCCCCGTTTCAACCTGAGCCACAGCCTCTTCTGCAGCACCAGTGCGTAGTTCCAATTGAACCTCAGGATAAGCCTTGCGATAGGCCTCCAATAGATCTGGAAGCAGGCTGTAGACAGCCGTAATCGAGGCATAAAGAGAAATATTCCCGGCAACGGGAGGGTGGCCAGCCATCGAGGCTCGACAGCTCTCAAAATCATGAATAGCTTGTCGGGCATAGATCCGAAACTGTTCACCGGCGGGAGATAATTGAACCGTCCGGTTATCCCGAATAAACAGGATTTGTCCCAGTTGTTCCTCCAACCTTTGGATTGTACGAGTCAGTGCTGACGGACTTAAGTTGCAGGCTTGACTGGCACGACCAAAATGGAGGAGATCAGCCGTGGTTAAGAATATTTTGAGTTCCTGGATATCCATACGTTACCCTTTAGTAATCTCGGGATTGTCCCCGGCTCTATCTACACTGCAGTTCTGCGTGGATCGTAAACTTCCGGGACAGCCCCCGGTGGTGCTGGGGACAGTCCCAAGTTTACTGCAAGAGTTTACGAGCCACGAAGAACTGTGGTGGTTCGCACCGCAAAAGCCTGGGACAGTCCCGGTTTTGCTGCCATCTCCATATTATTTCACTTTACGCAACACAATATACATAATAAATCAATTTACGCAACATTAAGTTTCGGCTACTATCTGCAACATCCACCTTTACCAGTCATCTATATACACATTCATAAATAAGGGAGAAATCACCATGGGTCAGAACTATTTTAATTCGCTCTCATTCAGTCGTCAGTTACAGGAACTCGGAACTTGTTATTTCATGGACAGTAGTGAATTTGACGGTGTTGAATACCTCAAAGGGAAAAAAATCGTCGTCGTTGGTTGTGGTGCTCAGGGGCTGAACCAGGGTCTGAATATGCGTGATAGCGGTCTGGATGTCTCCTACGCTCTGCGTCAGGTAGAGATTGATGAAAAGCATATCTCCTGGGAAAACGCGACCCAGAACAACTTTGAATTCGACTCCATCGAAAATATGGTTCCCAAGGGTGATCTGGTTCTGAACCTGACCCCGGACAAATACCATTCCCCAGTCGTTAACCACATTATGCCGCTGATGAAAAAAGGAGCCTGCCTCTCCTATTCTCACGGTTTTAACATCGTTGAAGAAGGAATGCAGATCCGTGACGATCTGACCGTTATCATGGTTGCCCCCAAGTCCCCCGGCTCTGAGGTTCGTGCTGAATATCTGCGCGGTTTCGGCGTACCAACTCTGATTGCCGTCCATGGCGAAAACGACCCCAATGGAGACGGACTGGATATTGCCAAAGCCTACTGCTGCGGTACTGGCGGCGACAAAGCTGGCGTACTCATGTCATCATTTGTGGCTGAAGTAAAATCAGATCTGATGGGCGAGCAGACCATCCTCTGTGGTGTTCTTCAGACCGGTTCGATTCTCTTCTATAACAAAATGGTTGCATCCGGTATTGAGTCTGGTTACGCTTCCAGGTTGGTTCAGTATGGTTGGGAAACCGTCACCGAAGCACTTAAACATGGTGGGGTCACCAACATGATGGATCGTCTCTCCAATCCTGCCAAACTACGCGCTTTTGATCTGGCTGATGAACTGAAAGAGATTATGGGACCACTGTTTCAGAAGCATATGGATGATGTCTTGTCCGGCCATTTTTCCGAGACCATGATGGCCGACTGGGCCAACAATGATGCTGATTTGCTCCGCTGGCGGGAAGAGACCAATAATGAGCCTTTTGAAAAATCTGAGGCGCAGTCTACGGACATTCCTGAGCAGGAATATTTTGATAACGGAATTCTGATGGTTGCTATGGTTAAAGCTGGCGTTGAAATGGCCTTCGATACTATGGTCGCTGCCGGAATCAAAGAAGAATCAGCATACTACGAGTCACTGCATGAGACACCACTGATTGCCAACGTTATTGCCAAGAAAAAACTCTATGAAATGAACAAAGTTATTTCTGATACCGCCGAGTACGGTTGTTACCTGTTTGCCCATGATTGTGTCCCACTGCTGCAGGATTTTATGGATAAAGTGGATACTGACGTCATCGGCAAAGGGCTCAACCTGAAAGATAACGGTGTCGATAATCAGCTTCTGGTCGCCGTCAACGCTGAAATTCGCAATACTCTGGTTGAAGAGGTTGGTGAAGAACTGCGCGATGCTATGGACGGCATGAAAGCCATCATTTAAAAAAATCTTCCCCGTAAGTTGCGCTGAGAGACCAAGGATGGTATTCTTAGAATCACAAACAAGCGAAGGGAGGGAAACATGATTGTTTCTGAGCCACCGCAGTATTGTTTAGCAACATGACGGGTAAAATATAAGAATTTAAGATTAATACCAATATGGACAAAAAAGCCCCGGTGAAAATCGGGGCTTTTTTGTGACCTATTATTCATCATACACAGTAAAAATCTGCTACAATTATTCTAATTCTATATATTAATACTGGGAGCCCCACCATGACTGTTTCAACTGCTGCCTCAACCGGTTCTGATCTCACGCCATTCCCGCAATTTATTCAAGAATTCAAAGCACAACTCAAACATCTTTTCTACATCCGTAGTGATATCGATC
>JAYEME010000047.1:0-18973 GCA_034717915.1 Thermodesulfobacteriota bacterium | reverse complement strand
CCGAAAAAGTCTACTCTGGAGAGAACCATTTCACTGTCTGGGACTATGCTGACCGACATTACGTGACTGGCAATGAAGAGATGAATAATAAATTTGCCGAGCACCATCACCTGCCCTACACAAAAACTATTCTAGGTGCTGGCCCCCAGGGTCAGACAGTCGTCTTTGAAGTGAATAAAAAAGATGCCGCCTATGTTGAAAACCTGATGGAAACTTATAATAATATTCCATTCCTGGTTGAAAGTAAGGGCGACAATTACTTTGTCTATAAGTGCCATGGTCGGATCTATGTCATTGGCAACCCCCAAACGCGTGATTTCTTTGTTGAGCATAAAATTCTTCCTCTAACAAAAACATTGTTAGGAGCGGGCCCTGGCGGTGAAACTGTCATTTTTGAAGAAGCCAAGAAAGATCCCAAGTTTGCTGAAGAGCTGATCAAATCATATAAAGGTTAACCCACGAGGACAAGGCACCTTTCACGGAACAGAAAAACCTCGGCTCCTTTGTGGTACCGAGGTTTTTTTTATAAATTTTAAGGGCGGGAAAACTCTCAGATTCTGTCCCTTATTGTTCTATCTGGTCTATGAACAGGGAGATAAATTGCTGGAGATGGTTGTAGATAAGCCAGGAATGTCGGCTCACATTACAGCCGTATTCTTAAAGTGACACGGGTATCCGCAACGATATAACCCAATAAGATTCTGTAAATCCCCATAGTTTACTTATTGTAAACCCTCTGTCGTTGTGTTAAAGTTCACCTTAAGTAAACATTAAATATGGGTGGAGATGTAATGCATGTTATTAAGAAGAGTGTTTTTGATGAAGCGGGAGAGAAGTTTCCAAATGAAAAGAATGCGATCAGAGGCGCATATAACGCCCTGAAAAAAGGGATGTTCAACACGTCGGAAGAGTTGAAGCAGCTTTTCCCAAGCTTGGATAACTTCAAATATAAAGATAAGTGGTATGTCATTGATATTGGAGGGAACAAGTTAAGGATTATGGCTCTGATCTTTTTCAGAAACCAGAAGTTTTATGTGAAGCACATTGTGACCCATGCGGAATATGACAAGCTCTGCAACAAGTATCGAAAGGAAAAATCATGAACACAGCAACGGTGATGCAAATTGAGGATTCGTTTCTGTCGTTTTTTGAAAAAACTCAACGAGCTCTCGAAATCAAGACGGATGATGATTATCAATTCGCCTTGGATCTGCTTGAACAACTCATGACGAAAGCCGAGGATCGGGAAGGGGAGCCGTTACTTCATCTGATAGACATCGTTGCTGATGCCATCGAGGGTTACGAAAACAGCCTTGAGAGCATTCAGCGGTTTGATCAAGAAGTTGATGCAATTGATTCTGGCGTATCGACCTTGAGGGTTCTGATTGACCAGTATGGTTTGACCTATTCAGATTTGAAAGATGAGATAGGCGGAAAGTCTCTTGTCTCTCAGGTCTTGAGCGGATCAAAGAGTTTGACCAAGACCCATGTTGCTAAATTATCAAAACGATTCAACGTCAGTCCGCAACTGTTCTTTTGAATCGCCCCGGACAGCTCGGCCCCCTGATCCGCCAGATCCGCAAAAGGCAGAGGATCACCCAGGAGGATCTCTCGATCCTGGTTGGTGTGGCTCACGTTTGATTGGTGAGATAGAGCGGGGCAAGACGACCGCAGAAATCGGCAAAGTTTTTCAACTGCTGGCCGGCCTGGGATTGGTCATCTCCATCGCACCCCGCACCACACGGGATCATCGAGAATAGGCCGAAGTCGAACAGATTGAGGTTCTCCATTTGAGTGAAGCGATTCAGTACCGGGGGCAGGATCGGAAGCTGGGGTGAGATTGTTTTCCAGATGAAGCAAAGTGAAAAGCCGCTTTTCATGAATATTCGACTTTTCACTTTGTTATGACCTGCCTACATAAATAAATATTAGTCAGCTCTTTCTGCTTTGATAATAACATCGATCCGGCGGTTAATGGCACGCCCTTCAGGGGTGTCATTTGCAGCCAAAGGTCTTTCCGAACCGTAACCAATAGCGGTGAGTTTCTGTTCTTCCAAAGTTCCGTTGGCGATGAAATATTGTCGAACCGCCTCAGCCCGATTTTGAGAAAGTTGTGCATTGATCGCAATTGATCCCGTATTATCGGTGTGTCCTTCAATCACAACATCCGGTTCTCCAAAAGTACGGATAGCTTTGCGAACCTGACTCAAAAGAGCATAATTATTGGGCATAATATGGTCTTTTCCGACGGGAAATTGAATCGCCTTTAAGCGAATAACAAGATTTTTTGCTTGCTTATATACCTCTGCCTGATCTTGAGCAAACATACTTTGTACTTCATTAAACAGTTGTTGGAAACGGCGTTCAGCTGCCAGACGAGCCTTGGTATCTCTCTCTTGCAACGCAATCAGTTCCTGTTCTCTCTGGGCACTTTTACTTTGTCCTTCCAGAGCAGCAATCTGTTGTTTTTGAGCATCAACTTTGTCTTTTTCCTGCTGATACTTCTCTTTCAAATATTGATTATCGTCCTGTAAGGAAGCAACCGATTCAAGAATATTCTGTAACTGAAGCTTGACCGGTTCATTTCTGAAATCCCTGCCACCTAACTTATTAGTAATTTGAGACAAGTGGCTTTCATGGCTGAGGGTGATATCCTCTGGCAGCATATTTTGGAATGAATTGCTTATAGACATAACCTGGCTTAATCTCTGTGCCTGAAACAGGGCAGCATTTGCCTTATTCTGCATCTCTTCCCGCTCGTAACGTTGTTGAGTGATAAACCGATCGGCATCAGCTAGAGCCTTCTCTGTCTCCTTCAAAGTTTTTGGTGCCAGTTTTTTTGCCCCTTTGTCAATATTGATGGCCAACAGGCTTCTGACTTTCCCCAGAGTATTCTCTTTAATGGCGCGGAGCTCAAGATCAGCAAACCCTTTGGCAACTTTGCTTTCATTCTTTTCGGCACGAGCAAGGTTGTTGTTTTCGATATCAGCAGTCAGAGCAGTAAACTGATATTCAAGTTTTTGATAATCATCCCCAAGAGATGCTGCTCCTGCCGCATTTGCCAATTCGCGTGCTTTGATCGCTTGAGAAATGGCCGTTTTGGCAATCAGAGCATATTCCTTTGCCTTATCAAAATGGGCATGACCATAAGCGGTATTTTGTAAAATCCCAGAGACTGAATCATTATTAGCCAAGCCGTATCTGGCTTTATCCAGATAACCCTCAGCTTTTGCATACCAGGTTGGAGAAAGTACATGGATTTGCTGTGTCCGACCTTCAGCAAGAGTTTCTTCCAGTTGAAAAATCTTGCTGCTCGGATTATCAGAAATAGCAACGGGAGCAACCTTCAGTGCCGGATCAGCGCAGCCTGTCAGAGTGATAAAAAAAAGTAGACTTATTATAGATACAGTTTTCCCGGGGATCCCCATTTCATACTCTCCTTTCGTTATGAAAGATGATTTTCAGTTCAGCGGTTTACCAATATAAGTGTTATTCTGGCATTCGTTGAGAAACAAGTACAATCTGAAGTTTAACCACATCTAGCTCGAAATACAATTTTATGAGTGAAATTTATATTTAATTCATCTACACGGGTTCTAAGAATGGCTAAGATGATCAACCTGCATCACACTTATCAGAAGCTCCTAAATTATTACGGATCCCGCAACTGGTGGCCTGCTGAAACCCCTTTTGAGGTGGTCATCGGAGCCATTCTGACTCAGAACACCAACTGGAGAAATGTAGAAAAAGCAATTGCCAACCTGCGTCAAGCTGATGCTCTGACCCTTGAGGCAATCCTGAATCTGGAGCTGGCAACATTGGAGCAACTGATCCGTCCCTCTGGTTTCTTCCGCCAGAAAGCTGAACGGTTACAGCTTTTTTGTCGTTATTTGCAGGAACATCATCAGGGCAGCCTTGAGCATTTATTTGATCAGGAGCTGAATCTGGTACGAAATGAATTGTTGAGCCAAAAAGGGATCGGTCCAGAAACTGCCGATTCAATCCTCCTCTATGCCGGGCAACGTCCTTCTTTCGTTGTTGATGCTTATACCTGTCGCCTTTTCAGGCGTCTTGGTGTCCTTTCTGGAAAGGAAAATTATACCGACGTCAGGGATCTATTTATGTCCCACTTGCCGCAAGATATTCAACTCTATAATGAGTACCATGCCTTGATTGTTATCCACTGCAAAGAATTTTGTCGTAAGAAACCCCTCTGCAACAACTGCCCCGTTGCAGAGATCTGTCTGTATGCACAACAGAATTGTTGATCAATTCGGTTAACTGCGCTAGTCTCCCGGTTGTTCCTGTTACTGATTAAATTGAGAGTCCGATGGATCACTACCTGTTTCTGTTGAAAAAATTTCTTGGCAATTTGTTGATGCCAGTACCGATCACCTTACTCCTGCTGATCTGGGCGTTGCTATTATTGCTGCGCAGAAAAACCCGCTGGCTTGGAATTATCGTTGTTCTGCTGGCGACGACACTGCTATTCGTTGCTAGCTATGCCCCCATAAGCAATCAATATATATCAAAATTTGAAAGCCAAATCCCCTCTTATCAACAGGGTCAAACCCCGGTCGACTATATTGCTGTCCTGGGTAGTTGGCACCAGTCGGTTGATGATCAGCCCGTGACCAGCGAACTCAAGCCGACAGCCGTTGTCCGTCTGGCAGAAGGGATTCGTATTTATCATCTCAATCCAGGAAGCAAATTGATTTTTACCGGTTTTAAGGGACTAAATAAGGATCCAGTCTCCTATCCGGAGAAGCTGCGGGAACTAGCGCTGGCGTTGGGTGTTCCTACGGAAGATATCCTGATTTTTAATGGTCCCAGAGATACCATGGAAGAAGCGGAACTGATCGCTGCTAACTTCTCCGCAACATCTCTCGTATTGGTCACAACGGCAGTTCATATGCCGCGCGCCCTCAAGCTATTCCATAAAGTTGGGCTTGATCCCTTTCCTGCTCCGACAGAGCACCTCAGTAAACCTTTTAAAAGTTGGTGGAATTTTCCGGCTGGATCAACTTTGGCGCACAGTGAATACTGGGCTCATGAACAGCTGGGGTTACTCTGGGTCAACTTGACGGGACAGGTTGAAAATATGGTAGAAAAAGAGTCAAACTGATCCCGATACCACATCAACGGCTTTAGCCTCTGAAAACAATCTTAAACGCGTAAAATTGCGACCTTTCTACTTGAACTTAAATGGTGTATTTGCTAGCTTGCAGGATTAATTTTGCTACCATTACTCACAGCTTCCTAATATTAGCAATCTCTGCGGAGACGAATCAGCATGGACTATAAAGATACCTTAAACCTGCCAAAAACCGATTTTCCAATGCGTGCCAACCTGCCAAACCGGGAACCGGAACTGCTTAAGCATTGGCAACAGATCGGCTTGAATGATCAACTGGAAGTCGCAAATCAGGGGCAGGAGAGCTTCGTCCTCCACGATGGACCTCCCTATGCCAACGGCCACCTGCACATGGGGCACGCCCTGAATAAGATTCTGAAAGACATCATTGTCAAAAGTAGACGGATGGAGGGGTTCTTCACTCCATACGTTCCAGGGTGGGATTGTCATGGACTGCCGATTGAACTGATGGTTGACAAAAAGCTCGGCAAGAAAAAACGGGAAATGAGCAAAGCTGATTTCCGGCGGCAATGTCGTGAATATGCAAAAGTATGGGTCAAAACCCAGAGTGAAGAGTTCCAGCGCCTGGGGATTTTTGGCAATTGGGAAGACCCCTACCTGACTATGACTCCCGGTTACGAAGCAACGACTGCACGTGAATTGGCTCGACTGGCGGAACGGGGCTCACTGTATAAGGGTAAAAAACCCATCCACTGGTGCTCTTCCTGTGTCACCGCTCTGGCGGAGGCCGAAGTTGAATATGACAATCACACCTCGCCATCGATTTATGTAAAATTTCCCTATGTGGATGAATTACCAGAAGCTCTCTCCAATCTGGAAGGGAGGTCGATCAGTTTTGTTATCTGGACGACAACACCCTGGACAATTCCTGCTAACTTGGGGATTTGTCTAAATCCTGAACTCCCTTATGTCGCTGTTGAAGCCAACGGTGAATTGCTGATCCTGGCCGAAGGTTTGTACGAGTCAGTGATGAAAACCCTCGAGATTGAGGATTATTCAGTTGTCGCAACCTTTGCCGCAGAGTTTTTTGAAAACAAAAACTGTAAACATCCGTTCTATAACCGTAATTCGCTTATCATGCTTGGCGATCATGTCACTTTAGAGGCAGGAACAGGCTGTGTTCATACAGCTCCCGGCCACGGTCAGGATGACTATCTGATCGGACTCAAATATGACCTGGAAATCTATAATCCAGTTGATGATTATGGTCGCTACCGGCAGGATCTTGAGCTGTTTGGCGGGATGAAACTGAAGGATGCCAACCCGGCTGTGAATAAAAAATTGACCGAAGTTGGTGCTCTTCTTCATGAAAGCTTGGTTGATCATAGTTATCCCCATTGCTGGCGCTGTAAAAAGCCGATCATTTTCCGGGCGACCGAACAGTGGTTTATCAGCATGGAGGAGAACGACCTGCGGAAGAAAGCGTTGCAGGAAATTGAACGGGTTGAGTGGATTCCAAGCTGGGGTCGTAACCGCATCTATAATATGGTTGAAGCCCGTCCCGACTGGTGCATCAGTCGACAACGCAGCTGGGGTGTTCCCATAACCATCGCCTATTGTGAAAAATGTGGTGAAGCTCTGGCTGATGGTAAAATTATGCACCATATTGCCGATCAGTTCGAAGCAACCGGCAGCGATATCTGGTTTGAAAAAGATGCCACAGAGTTACTGCCTCCGGGAACGGTTTGCCCCGATTGTGGACACGACAAATTCACCAAAGAGACAGATATTCTTGATGTCTGGTTCGATTCCGGTGTTTCCCACGCTGCTGTCTGCGAACAACGTGATGAACTGCACAGTCCCGCAGATCTTTATTTGGAAGGATCTGATCAGCATCGTGGCTGGTTCCATTCCAGTCTATTGGAATCAGTCGGAACCCGAGATTGCGCTCCCTATAAGGCAGTTTTGACCCACGGTTTTGTTCTGGATAAGGATGGCCGTCCCATGTCGAAATCGATGGGGAATGTTATTGCTCCAGAAGAAATTATCCGCAAATACGGAGCAGAAATTCTCCGCCTGTGGGTGGCAGCAACCGACTATCGCGATGACATTCGCCTCAGTCAGGAAACCTTGCTGCGCCTGTCCGATGCTTACCGACGGATGCGTAACACGGCACGCTATCTGCTCAGTAACTTGAATGATTTTGATCCGAACACCGATATGGTTGCCGACGCAGAACTCTTTGAGATGGATCGTTGGGCATTGTCACGCCTGAATCGCCTGATTCAAAAGGTTGCCACCGCTTACGACAAATACGAGTTTCATCTCATTTATCATGCAGTGCATAATTTTTGTGCAATTGATCTCAGTGCTTTCTATCTGGATATTCTTAAAGATCGGATCTACACCAGCCCAAAAGGAAGTATTGACTACCGTAGCGCCCGCTCAACCATGTACCAAATTGTCGATGCTCTAGCTCGGATGCTGGCGCCGATATTGACCTTTACTGCTGATGAAATCTGGCAGCGACTCCCAGGCAAGCGAGAAGCAAGCGTCCATCTGGCAGGATTTCCACAGGGCAACTCAAACTATCTGGATGATCAACTGGAAGAACGTTACGAACAGTTGCAGAAGGTTCGTTCAGAAGTCTCCAAGCAGCTGGAAAAAGCTCGGGCAGATAAGCAGTTGGGGCAATCTTTAGAAGCGAAAGTTATCCTTGATGCTCCCGATAGCTACAAGCCACTGTTGACAGAATATCTTGATATGCTGCCAACCTATTTTATCGTCTCCCAAGTGGAGTTGACTACTAACCTCCCGGCAGCAGTCGAGGCAGAAGGTATTCCTGGTTTAAAATTGCAGATTCTCCCTGCCGATGGGGAAAAATGTGAACGCTGCTGGAATTACGCCACCAGTGTCGGTCAAAATAGTGAGCATCCAACACTTTGTGCCCGCTGTACAGATGCCCTGGCTGCAGGCTGATATGGGCAAATATCGGATTTTTGCTCTCACCGTCAGTATCAGTCTACTGCTGGATCAGCTGAGTAAAATATATATCGATAACAACTTTGTTCTTGGTGAATCGAAGCGGATCATCACTAACTTTTTTCATATTACTTATGTACGAAACCCCGGTGCGGCATTTGGAATTCTTTCTGACAGCGCCATCCGGGTACCTTTTTTTATCGGAATTTCCTGTGTCGCTTCACTTGGAATTCTCTGGTATATCCGGCGAATCCCGAGTGAAAAACAGTGGCAATATTTGGCACTGGGATTAATTCTCAGTGGTGCGTTGGGCAATCTGGTCGACCGGGTTCGCTTTGGTGAAGTTATCGATTTTCTTGATGCCCACTGGTACAACTACCACTGGCCCGCTTTCAATGTTGCCGACAGTGCCATCTGTGTCGGAGTGACGATTATGTTGATCTGCTCCTGGCACGAAGAACGGGAGAAAAAAAGATAGCCTGTCGCAAAAACTGACAGCCTAAAGCCTACAGTCTGCCCTATCTGGAAATCCTATGACCCAGAACCGCTATCCAATCCCCGCCGAACCTTTCCGTTGTGAGATTGAGGTCAAACACAGTCGCTTCATCACAACCATTGAACCCACCGACACACCAGAAGCGGCATTAGCCTTTATCTCCCGAATTAAGCAAGAATTTCCCACCGCATCACATAATTGCTGGGCCTATCTGATCGGCCCCCCTGGCAGCACCGACCGAATCGGACTCAGTGACGATGGGGAACCCCATGGCGTTGCCGGGAAACCGATGTTAACCACTATTCAACATAGTGACATCGGTGATATTGCAGTGGTGGTGACACGCTATTTTGGTGGCACCAAACTGGGCAAGGGGGGAATGGTCAAAGCCTACACTTTGGCGGTAAAAACTGCTCTCGAACAGATAAAGCTTGCGGAAAAAATCGACTGGATGGAGCTCTCGCTCAAAATTGGTTATTCGCTGTTAGAAAACCTTGAACGACTTCTGCCAGAATTTGAAGCTGAGCTGATAGAGAAACAGTTTGCCGAACAGATTTCTATCACCTTGAAATTCCCAGCAGAGAACTTGGCAAGGTTAAAAACTCGGTTGACCGATCTGAGCTCTGGACAGGTAGAATTTCAAGAGCCGGAAAATCTTGATTGAAAATCGCAGATTAAGAAGTCATCGACTTCTCACAATTGTGCTGCTATGATGCGCATCTATTTGTTCTGATTCAACAAGGAGGAAAAATCATGATCCGTAAATTACTGATCCTTATCCTGCTTTCAACCCTGTTTATCTCTGGCTGTGAATGTGTTAGCGGGTTCGGCCGTGATCTGCAAAAAACCGGTAGTTGGATCGAAAGAAATACCGGTTGATATTTCATAAAGTCTCTCAGGAAAACAACCTAAAGAGGCTTTGTGATGATATTTTTCAAAGCGAAAAACCCGCTCTCTCCATCTACAAGACCTTATCTAAATATCCCAACCTCAGTGGGTATCCACATCAACTTTGAGAGCTATCAACGTTGCTTCTATTGAAGAACGACTGCCCCGTTCTGGAGTTTGAACATGGAACCACAGTTTATTGAACCAGATATTCCATCTTACACAAAAAGACCGTTGCCCAGATATCGCCATATTCCATTCCAGAATGCTCATCCTTTTTTGGATGCAGATGGTCATTCCTATAGTGAAAAATTATCACCTTCTGATTCTTTCAGCAAAGAAGGCTGGCAGAACTGTGAGGACTATCTTTACAGTATCGACCTCTTTAATCACGGCTTCTGGTGGGAAGCACACGAACGGCTCAAACATGTGAGTATTAGTGCTGGCCGGGAATCGGAGACAGGGCAGTTTGTCCAAGGGCTGATTCAGGTCGCTGCGGCACTGCTTAAACATTTTATGCAAGAAGATGTGGGAGCAGCAACTCTGGCCGAATTGGGATTGGGAAATCTGCAGAAAGTTGAGGGAATCTATCTTGGGATAGATGTTGCGAATCTAGTTATTCAAGTAGAAAATTGTCTTAAAACTGGAGATTCAAAATATCCACGAATCCGGTTAAAAAAAGATGGATAGCTAGAATGGCACTAGTTTAAGGAAATTTCCAGCAAAAACGGGACTGTCCCCGCATGGGGGCTGTCCCAGGCTTTTGTGGTGCGAACCACTACAGCTCTTCGTGGATCGTAAACTTCGGGACAGCCCCCGATAGGTCTGGGGACAGTCCCAAGTTTACTGTAATACGATTTAGACTAGCGTCATTCCGGATAGCACATGATTAACAATCGGCAGAAATCAAAAGGGATTCAACCCCGAACAGAGGAGGATATCCATGAATAGATACAACCCTGAGCAGGCTCTTTTGCAAGCACGTCGTGAGTTTGGAGAACATGGCGGAGTAGTGCCATCCATTTCACGCTCTTCAACTTTTACCGTCTTACATCCAGGAACTATGCCGGAAATATTTGAAGGGATAAAAGGGCCTGAACAGGGAGGCTGTTTTCTCTACAGTCGTCACTTTAATCCCACCGTCGATGTCCTTTCCCGCTACCTCGCCGCCCTGGAAGGAACGGAGGCTGCTATCTGCACAGCCAGTGGCATGTCAGCCATTTCCTGCTCCATCTTGCAAATCTGTAAAGCCGGTGACCATATTGTAGCGAGTGAGTCAATTTACGGGGGCACCCACGCCTTGCTCGAATCACTCCTTCCACAGATGAATATCACCACCACTTTTGTCGATATCACCGATATGGAGGCGATCAAAAAGGCCATTACCCCACAGACCCGCATCATCTTTACTGAAACCATGGGGAATCCCACTCTCAAAATCGCCGATCTTCCGGCCATTTCAGCAGAAATTCGGGGCAAAGAGATCAAGCTGGTAGTGGACAACACCTTTTCACCGCTGATTTTCACCCCCTATACCATGGGGGCAGATGTCGTCGTCTATTCCCTGACCAAATACATCAACGGTGCCAGTGATTTGATTGCCGGGGCCATCTGTGCCGATAAAGCCTTTATTCTGGAGCTGATGGACTTGCATACCGGCCGGGTGATGTTGCTGGGACCGACCATGGATCCCCGTGTCGCTTTTGATATTGTTCAGCGGCTGCCCCATTTACCAATCCGCATCCGCGAACACAGCCACAGAGCTATGGCAATTGCACAGTTGCTCAAGGAGATGGATGTTGAAGTCACCTATCCGGGTCTTCCCGATCATCCCCAGCACCAACTAGCTAAAGAATTAGGCAATGACAGCTATGGTTTCGGCGGGATTCTGGCTATTGACTGTGGCAGTCAACAAAGGGCGGAATTAATGATGGAAGAGTTGCAGAATGAAGAAAATTTCGGTCTTATTGCAGTCTCTCTGGGGTATTTTGATACCCTTATCAGCTGCTCTGGTTCATCGACATCATCCGAGATCGTTCTGGAAGATCAGCAAAAAATGGGACTTTCTCCTGGTCTTTTGCGGATTGCCATGGGCTACACTGGAAGTCTTGAGGTTCGTTTAGAGCAGATCAAGCGGGCAGTTGAGAAGGTTCTCTTCAGCGAGTAAAAATGGGGAGTGGCAAGTTGTTCTAAGGGCACAAATACCTGGAACCAGAAACGTTCAGGAGATATTGTGCCCTCAACTCTTAAAATTATAGAAATTACCAGATTTTTGGTGGAACCCTGATTTTCTGACCTCGAACATAATAATTTCTAAAACAATCAGGCAGGAATTAATATGAATATTTTATTTCTCCACGGACTTGAATCTGGCTCACACGGTAGTAAATATCAGGCTCTACAAGAGATATTCGGGGAAGTTCTCGCACCGGATTGTACCGGGGTGATGGATGAAACAGAGCGTCTGAAAATTATTCAACGAGAAATCAGCCTTAAAGAGGGGCAATTTCTTGTCGTCGGTTCGAGTATGGGTGGGCTGATGGCACTTCTGCTGCAAAAATCAAATCCAGAAAGGGTTGCCGGGCTGGTTCTCTGTGCCCCGGCTATTCACCGTCCTGTTGCAACAGGTCTGGATCTAAATCACCTCCCCCCAACCATTGTGATTCACGGAACCCAAGACACCGTAGTTCCCATAGAAGCCAGTCTCCCTTTTGGGAAAAGGCTGATAAAAGTCGAAGATGATCATCGCCTCAGCCAGAGCATGGCAGACATTCTACGCGCAGTTTTCGATCTGAAATTAATCCTCAGTGGTCTCTAATCCAACTGACAGAAGTATCTCTCTATGCTATCCCCCAGAATATGCATAGCTGTAGAAACCCCAACGACAGCAAGACCGCTTGTCCCTGTACTGTACCAGCGTTATAGTTGCCGCTGTACATTAACCTCAATAGGGAAAAAGTTATTTATGCAGAAACTTTTGATTTTCCTGGGCATCGCAATCATCTTGGCAGGTGTTTTCTGGCCTTGGCTCAGCAAAGTTCCCCTGGGTCGATTGCCAGGTGATATTATTATTGACCGTCCGGGATTGAAGGTCTTTATTCCAATCACCAGTATGCTGCTCATCAGTGGCCTCATCTCACTGATCATGTGGCTGTTCAGAAAGTAGGAGTTATTTTATGCGCCGTAGCGACAAAGCAGTAACAGAACAATCAGCAATTGAGAAAATTTTATGGGCAGGAAAAACCTGCCAACTGGCTTTTTCAGATAACCCGGTTCCCTATCTTGTCACCTTGAATTACGGTTATCATGATGGAGTTCTCTATTTTCACGCAGCTCGTGAAGGGCGCAAAATTGATCTGATCAGGAAAAATGGTCAAGCGGCCTTTACTGTGGCTCTGGATTTGGGATTGGTCAAAGGTGAAAATGCGTGTAACTGGAGTGTCCGGTTTCAATCAGTCGTTGGCCATGGTCAGATATCTCTGCTTGAAACTGTGGAAGAAAAACGACGAGCACTTGATTTGTTTATGGCGCAATATAGCGACAATAATTTTAGTTACCCGGATAAAATGATTCAGGTAACTGCAGTTTTTAGACTGGTCATCAATGAGATGACGGTGAAGCAATCAAGGGTTGGTGAATAGAAAGGGTGTAGGGTTGTTGATTTCGATTATCGTTGCTATGGCAAAAAATCGGCTGATTGGCAGAAACGGCCAGATCCCTTGGCATCTGCCAAGTGATCTGCAACGCTTCAAACAACTGACGATGGGACATACCCTGTTGATGGGACGTCGTACCCTTGAATCGATTGGTCAACCGCTGCCGGGGCGGCGGACAATTGTTCTGAGTCGAGATCCAGATTATTCGGTGGCAGGGTGTGATATGGCCAGTGATATCGAGTCAGCGATTCAGCTTGCCGATTCTGCAGAGGAACTGTTTATCTGCGGTGGAGCAGAGATTTACCAACAGACCCTACCGCTGGCTGAACGAGTTTACCTCACCGCACTGGATACCAAAATGGAGGGGAATTGTTATTTTCCAGAACTCCCTGCAGAAGAATTTCAGACCATTTATACAGAACAATGTAAAGAGGTAATAAATTACAGCTTTTCCATTTTGCAAAGGGATCATTGTCATTCGCCAGTTCCGCTCATAAAGAATGGGGAGATCATGATCAGAATCGATAAGGCAAAAACAGCCAGTTTTGATGTCGATCCGCAGTGTGGCTTTACTCCCCTCTGTCCCGACGAGCTTCCAGTTATTGGCGGCGATCAGATCGCTGATGAATTAAATGTCCAGGCCAAATTTGCCAAAGTCCGTTTGGTCAGTAAGGATTGTCATCCCGCAGAAGCACCATGGGTAGCACATTCCGCCACCGAAATCATGCAGCCGGTCTCCGGTGATTATCCCAATCTGGATATCAAATGGCCGCCACACTGTGTTATTGGAACCATAGGAAACCAATTGATTCCCGGCTTACCGGATGAAGCAGATTACGATCTGGTGATTGAAAAGGGGAAAGATCCGCTGATGCATCCTTACGGAGCCTGCTATCAGGACTTAGCTGAAACAATCAGTACTGGAGCCATCGAATGGCTGAAAGAACAAGGGATAGATACAATATTATTGGGGGGATTGGCGACTGACTATTGTGTCAAAACCACGGGCTTACAATTATTGCGAGCCGGATTTCGGGTGATTGTCACTCTGGCGGCTTGCCGCGGAGTTGCGGAGGAAACCAGTCATCAAGCCATTGAAGAGATGCGCTCCGCCGGAGCAGAATTTATTGACTTCAGCAAAGAACTGGTTCTGATATGACAGCAAAGCCACTTGACCGCTGGTTGATCGACAGTTTGTTGGATACCGATCTGTACAAAATCACCATGCTGCAGGCTTTTTATCATGCCCCGGAATTTCGTACTGTTGATGTTGAATGGAAATTTGCCTGCCGCAACCGCAACGGTTTCGATCTGGCGGCACTGATTCCTGAAATTTTCCGCCAATTAGAACATCTCTGTACCCTGTCATTTGCCGATGACGAGTTGGATTATTTAGCCGGTTTTCCCTTTATCAAAGCTAATTTCATCGAATTTTTACGCATCTTTCAACTGGATATGCGCTTCGTTGAATTGCAGCCGCAAGGTAAAGATATTGATCTCCGTTTTCGCGGCCCATTGATTCATGTCACCCTGATGGAAATTTATTCCCTGGCAATTATCAGCGAACTCCACACGATTTTTCATTGCAACGGTATTGATCTGGTCACTGCTCGGGAAAACTTATCTAAAAAGATAACTCTGCTGAAACAGCAGGAGGATATGTCCGGGTTTTCTTTTGCCGATTTTGGAACCAGACGCAGAGCCAGTAAAATATGGCAGGAAGAGGCACTGACCACCATGCAAAAGCAGTTGTCCGATTATTTTTCGGGAACCAGCAACGTCTGTTTTGCTCGAAAACTTAACCTGAAGCCAATCGGCACCATGGCTCATGAGTGGTTTCAGGGCTGGCAGGCGGTTACCCGCTTGGCTGATGCACAAAAAGCCGCTCTGGAAGGTTGGGTGCGTGAGTATCGGGGGCGTCTGGGAATAGCCCTGACCGATTGTTACTCGATGGATTCTTTTGTCCGTGATTTTTCCGATCCTTACTTCGGTAAACTCTACGACGGCCTGCGTCACGACAGCGGTTCCCCCTTTGAGTGGGGTGAGAAGGCGATTACTATGTATCAGCAGATGGGAATCGATCCGTTGACAAAAACTCTGGTCTTCAGTGACGGACTGACTTTTCAACGGATGATTGAGATTTATCGATATTTCAAAGGTCGAACCAAGGTCTCTTTTGGGATCGGCACCAATCTGACCAACGACGTTGGCAACCAGCCCCTTGATATCGTCATCAAGCTGGTAGCAGCCAGTGGAAGACCGGTGGCTAAAATTTCTGACGAGCCGGGGAAAAGCATGTGTGAAGACCCAGAGTATCTACGCTATCTGGCATCTGTTTACGGAATTGACCGAAAGACGGGTCAATAGATGAAAAACTACGACATTATTGTCATTGGTGGTGGTCCTGCGGGAATTTTTGCCGCAGGATTTGCTGCCCTGCAGGGGGCTGAGGTTTTACTGCTGGAAAAGAATCGGCGTTGTGGAGCCAAGCTTCTCATCACCGGTAAAGGACGCTGTAATGTCACCAATGCTGAAGAGAATCCTCGTAAATTCAGCGAAGTTTTTGGCCGTGATGGAAAAGCACTACTGACAGCCCTCTATGCCTTTGGTGTGACCGATACAATCAATTTCTTTGAGCAACGCGGCTTACCCCTGAAAGTTGAACGGGGTGGTCGAGTTTTCCCGGAAAAAGGGAACGCCAGCGATGTACAGAAGGTTCTGGATCGCTTTGTTAGCGAACCTGGAGTGAAACTATTAACCTCTTGTACGGTGCGAAAGCTGCACAGGGAAGGGGAAATAATAGCTTCGATTGATACTTCTGCTGGCAAGTTTTCTGCTGATCGCTTCATTATTGCAACGGGTGGTTTATCCTATCCAGAAACCGGTTGCACGGGAGATGGTTATCGCTGGGCAGAGCAAACCAATCATTCCCTGATCACACCTGAACCAGCATTGGTTCCGATCCATCTGACTGAAAGCTGGACACGCGAGCTCTGTGACATCAATCTAAAAAATATCCAGATCTCCGTTGAGCAAAATGACAAGATATTGACCACCCGTTTTGGCGAAGCATTTTTTACCCGAACCGGCATCGGCGGACCGATTATTCTGGATATGAGTGGAGAGATACGTGACGCTCTGAAACAGGGAACCGTCAATCTTCTTCTTGATCTGAAACCGGCAGTAGAAAAAGATTTATTTGATAAACGTCTCCAGAGGGAATTATCTGCTCACAGTAATAAAGATTTTCGCAAAACCCTGGGTCATCTTCTCCCCAAAGATATGATCCCGCTGTTTATCCGTCTATCAGGAATTGATCCAGAGAAAAAATGCCATTCGGTAACAAAAACTGAGCGGAGTAACCTTTTGGCACTGTTTAAAAAACTGAAACTGGAAGTCAGTGGCGTTGATGGTTACAAAAAAGCGATTGTCACCTCAGGAGGAGTTTCTCTGAAGGATATCGACATGCGTACCATGCGTTCGAAAAAAATCTCAAATCTCTACTTTGCCGGTGAAATGATCGATCTTGATGGCCCCACCGGGGGATACAATCTTCAGGTCTGCTGGTCAACAGGTTATCTAGCCGGAGTGAGTGCTGCCGAAAGTTGATTTGGACACAACCTAAACTGCTGAAAACAGAGGCTATCAGAGACCTTCCCAGAGAAGAAAATCTTGCTTTTCAACATCGGTGGTGCTAAATATATCCGTCCTACTTCAGAAAATAATCATGTCGGGGCGTAGCGCAGCCTGGTAGCGCACCTCGTTCGGGACGAGGGGGTCGGAGGTTCAAATCCTCTCGCCCCGACCATTTTTATAAATAATATCAGGTAGTTATAGAAAAAGGCCGGTCATTTCGATCGGCCTTTTTTGTTGATTTTTACCGACATTTACCGACATATCTTTTGAAACCCGTTTCGCTAGCTTTTTTCTTACCATTAAACTGTTATTTTGATCGGTCATCGGTTAACCAAATACAATCAAGTTATACAACCCCTCAGCAACTCAAATGTCCTTAAACATATGAAATGAATTTTGACAGGAGATTTGCACGGTTGGGTGAAGGGAACTACTGCCCTAGCCTGGCAATTTCATAACTTCTAAGTTTTGATAATGGCACTACCAAAGTTTAGCGCCATTTGGTAGAGCACTTGGTTTGGGACCAAGATGTCGGAGGTTCGAATCCTCTCGCTCCGACCATATTTAACAACAATATCAGGTAGTTATAGAAAAAGGCCGGTCATTGCGACTGGCCTTTTTTGTTGATTATTCCCGACACTTACCGACATGCCTTCCAAAACCCACCCCCTAGATTTTTCTTTGTAATGTCAATGCGCAAAAACCATTTCCCCTTTGCGAATTCTTTTTGACGTCTCATGTTTTGTCGCGCTTTTATTTTTGTAACAGATCTCAATTTGACAGTAACGGTTTTTTACTGTAGAACCAACTATTCATATACCCCTATTATTTATGGATATTGCATTACTAAATAGTGAACCTTGAGTCCAAGTTTTTTTTGTCAGAGAAGCCAATCCTTTGATTTGGCTTTATACTGTAGCACCATATGTTATCTACCCACACAAAGGAGGAAGTTAAAATGAAACAAGTTATGAAGATTTTATCGCTACTTATTGTGGCAACCATCGCTTTCAGTGTTCCAGCTTTTGCCAAGAAAGAACGTGTTGTTTTTGGTGGCGGTCCCGCTGGTGGTACCTTCCAGACAGTAGCTAATGCCATCCAGATTTACGGACCAATCAAAGCACTGGATGCATATTCAATCAAAGCGCAATCCTCTGCTGGTTCTTTGGAAAATCTGCGCAAACTCAACTCCGGAAAAATGGATATAGGCACTGTTTACTCTGGCCAGGTTTATCTTGGTGCCAACGGCATGCTGAAAAATGATCCCAAAAAGTATACTGATGTCCGTGCAGTTAACTTCCTTTATGGTGCCCCAGCACAGCTAATCATCAAAAAAGGTTCTGGCATTAAATCAACTATGGATCTAGTTGGTAAAAAAGTTGGTATTGGTGCTGCTGGTTCTGGTGCTTTTGCTAACAGCGAACTCTTTTTTGGCCATCTGGGGATCTGGGATAAAATCGAGCGTAACGCTATGGGCTACAATGATGCAGCTGCTGCCTTTGGCAACAACCAGCTGGATGCCTTCTGGCTCTTTACTGCATTCCCTTCAGGTTCCGTGATCATGGCTGCCCAAACCAATGATATTGACTTGATAGATCTAGGTGCCGATGCCGAAGCCTCTGGGTTCTTTACAAAATATCCTTACTTCTCAAAACGTACAGTCCCAGCTGGAACCTACAAAGGTGTCGATAATAATACGCCGTCCTTCCAAGACTCAGCTATTTTAGTTGCTAACAAAGATGTTTCCGATGATCTCATATACAACATTCTCGCTGCAATCTACACCGATGAGGGTCTGGCACATATGGTTTCCCAGAAAAAAACCTTCAAAGCCATGTCGGTCAAATCTGGTGTTGATGGCATCGTAACTCCAATGCATCCAGGTGCTGTCAAATTCTGGAAAGAAAAAGGGATTCTTTAATCTTTTTCTGACAGTAATTCCCTTAAGCCAGAGCGTCCATGCGCTCTGGCTTAAAAGCTCTCACGAGTTTCAAAGTAGCACCTTTTGTTTGGGACCAAGATGTCGGAGGTTCGAATCCTCTCGCTCCGACCATATTTAACAACAATATCAGGTAGTTATAGAAAAAGGCCGGTCATTGCGACTGGCCTTTTTTGTTGATTTTTACCGACATTTACCGACATATCTTTAAAAACGCATCCATCTAGCTTATCAATTCTAAAATATACCAAATTTTGAAAGAGAGGATGTCGGTGGATGCT
>JAYEME010000046.1:0-18977 GCA_034717915.1 Thermodesulfobacteriota bacterium | reverse complement strand
ATGGGAAGCTGCAAAGAGCAGTCTTATGTTTATATATATGAGTCAAGGTCAGACCAATGCCAAAGTCAATTACACGCACATACTCCCACTATAGCCGCGACGCGGCAACCCTCCTTGGGAGCCTGATACGCACTACACGAAAAGGGCGCAAGCTCACCACCCAGGAAGTTGCCGACCGGGCTGGCATATCCAGAGGATTACTGCAACGTATTGAGAAAGGTGATCTCAAATGCGCAATCGGGGCAGTATTCGAGGTCGCTACCATCGTTGGCGTCAAATTATTTGATGCTGATGAATTTACTATGACCAGATATATTCATCAAACGGAAGATAAGTTGGCTCTATTGCCAAAATCAATTCGCAAAACAACAAGGGTGGTGGACGATGACTTCTAACGATCCCCCCAAAGAAGCCTATGTCTGGATATGGCTACCAAATAAAATCGAGCCCGTTGTCGCAGGCAAGCTGGAAGCCGATAACAGCAATATTCTGTTCAACTACGGTAAAAGTTACCTTGAGCGGATTAACGATACAAAACCAGCGATCTCCATCTATGAGCCGGAATTACCCTTAAGAACTGGATCCCTACCCCTGCTTGATGGCCTGAGGATGCCCGGTTGCATTCGTGATGCAGCACCCGATGCGTGGGGGCGGCGCGTACTTATCAATAAAAAGCTGGGATCAAGAGGAGCGAGCACTGATACGGCCGATCTGGATGAACTGACCTATCTTCTGGAATCAGGTTCTGATCGTATTGGCGCACTGGATTTTCAATACTCACCGTCCGAATATGTGCCACGCTTGGCCAACAATGTAAGTTTGGTAGAATTGCTTGAATCTGCTGAACGGGTCGAAAAAGGTGTTCTTCTCACTCCAGAGCTGGATCAGGCACTTTTACATGGCAGCTCTATTGGTGGTGCACGCCCCAAGGTTTTAATCGAAGAGCGAGGCATGAAATATATCGCCAAATTCTCTTCCAGCAGTGATCTTTACAGTATCGTTAAAGCTGAATTTATAGCGATGAGGCTGGCCGCCCTTGTGGAACTTGATGTAGCACCGGTAAAATTGACACAAGCAGGCAATAAAGATGTCCTTCTCATTGAGCGTTTTGACCGCAAACACCACGCCCATGGTTGGTCGCGCAAATGCATGGTTTCCGCTCTCACACTGTTCAGCCTTAATGATATGATGGCACGTTATGCCAGCTACGAAAATTTTGCAGAAATCATCCGGCATCGTTTTACTCAGCCGAAAAGAACCTTAAAAGAGCTGTTTTCACGGCTTGTTTTCAATATTCTCTGTGGCAATACGGATGACCATGCGCGTAACCATGCGGCATTTTGGGATGGCAAAGAGCTCACGCTCACGCCAGCTTACGATATATGTCCACAGGGACGTTCTGGCAATGAAGCCTCGCAGGCCATGTTGATATCGGGAGGCAATAATCTCAGTCAGTTCAAAAACTGCCTTGAGACCGCCCATAATTTCCTTATTTCAGAAAATGATGTACACGCAATATTCAAACATCAGGAATCGGTCATTGAAGAACACTGGGACGACATTTGCGAGGAAGCTCAACTTAGTCAGGTTGATAAAAAACTGCTCTGGAGAAGACAGTTTTTGAATCCATACTCGACTGATAAATAAGAGAAAGTTGCTGAGTGATTACATGATGAGACTCAACCTACAGGCATCTCGATTCAGAGATTCTCGTATTGATAACCAGTGCCATAGATCGAATGAATCAATTTCAGCTCTGGTGTTGTAATGGCAATCTTTTCCCGCAGTTTCTTGATATGGCTGTCGATAGTTCGATCGCTGACGATCCGCTGGGCACTGTAGAGACGATCCATCAGTGATTGCGGGAAACTATCTGCCCCGGCCTGAATGCCAATATGCTCAGTAGCTTGAATTTCACCGCCGACAAATCGAGTTATTTCTCTTGTAAAGTGGCCAAAGAAAAAGAGTAAGTGTCAAGTGAGGTGTCCCCCGAACTCGACTATGTAAAATCCGACCGGCTCCTGGAGGAAATTGGAGTCTCCGTTGTGTTATTTTCACGAGTTCGATCACTATGGTCGGCAGTTGTGGGCTCCCTCAACAAAACTATTCCACCGTGACACTTTTTGCCAGATTACGCGGCTGATCAACATCAGTCCCTTTTAGAACAGAGATGTGATAGGCAAGTAACTGCATCGGGATTGAGGTGAGAATCGGCATAAGGTCTTCGGTTATTTCCGGAACTTTGATCAATGCATCCACCCGCCCCTGTAGCTCAGTGTCACCCTCACTGGCAATCGCAATCACTTTGCCACCCCGAGCACAAACCTCCTCCAGATTGGAGACAACCTTATCGTAGGTGGCATTCTGAGGCACCAATACGACAACCGGCAGATTTTCATCGATCAGAGCAATCGGACCATGTTTCATCTCTCCGGCGGGATACCCTTCAGCATGGATGTAGGAAATCTCCTTGAGCTTCAGTGCCCCTTCGAGAGCGATGGGATATTGATTGCCCCGTCCCAGATAGAGAAAATCGCGGGCGTTCATGTATTCGCGGGCAATTTTTTCAATCTGCTGATCCAGCTCCAGAGTCTCTTCCACTTTTCGGGGTAATGCCAAGAGGGTTTCAACCTGTTCGCGGCACTCATCAGCGGTCAAAGTTCCACGAGCTCGACCTAACTTTAAAGCAAATAGATAGAGAGCAACCAGTTGAGTGGTAAACGCTTTGGTTGAAGCTACTCCAATTTCAGGACCGGCGTGGGTATAAATAACCCCGTCACTCTCACGAGCAATTGAGGAATCAACCACATTACAGATACAAACCGCCTTGCCCCCTTTCCCTTTAGCTTCACGCAACCCTGCCAGAGTATCGGCAGTTTCTCCACTTTGACTGATTAATACAGTGAGGCTTTTATCGGTAATAATTGGATCACGATAACGGAACTCACTGGCAATATCGATTTCAACCGGAATCCGTGCCAGCTTTTCGATATAAAACTTACCGACCAACCCCGCATGCCAGGAGGTTCCACAAGCAATGATATTGATCTTATCCAGCCCGGCCAACTGCTCCTGACTGAGGTCAAGATCTTCCAGATAAATATCCCCCTCATCCCCCTGAAGTCTTCCGGCAATCGTATCGGCCAGAGCACGGGGCTGCTCATAGATCTCTTTGAGCATGAAGTGCTTATAGCCACCCTTTTCCGCCATCAACGGGCTCCAGGTGATGGTCTTACTCTCCTTCACCAATCGCTGTCCGGAAAGATCGGTAATCCGCATCGTTTCTGGAGTGAAAACTGCGATATCACCATCATCAAGAAAGATCATCTCACGGGTGTGGGATAACATTGCCGGGATATCGGAAGCGACAAAAAATTCTCCCTCCCCCTGCCCGATGACCAGTGGTGCCCCAAGTTTAGCAGCAATCAGTTTGTCCGGCTCATCATTACAGAGAATCGCTACCGCATATGCACCTTGGGCCTCTTTCAACGCTAAGCGAACAGCTTTTTCAAAATCACCGCACTGCTGGTAATGTTCTTCAACCAGGTGAGCAATAATTTCGGTATCGGTCTCAGAAAGAAAGGTGTGTCCCAATCCTTTTAAGCGTTCCTTCAATTTCAGGTAATTTTCAATGATGCCGTTATGCACCACAATAATACTACTTGCTTTATGTGGATGAGCGTTGATCTCGGATGGTCGTCCATGGGTTGCCCAGCGAGTATGACCAATCCCGCGACTTCCTTCAGCCGGTTGGTCACGCAATATTTTTTCCAGATTGATCAACTTCCCTTCCGCTCGACGAATCTTTGGTTCACCCCCATTCAGAGTACAGATTCCAGCCGAATCATAACCACGATATTCGAGACGCCGCAAACCATCAATAATGATAGGTGAAGCCTCCTGCTGACCGATATAACCAACAATTCCACACATATTTTTCTCCCCTGTATTGTTAACTGTGCTGATTTTTCGAACTTGTTCGGGACTATCCTGAATTGCTCCAATTTAAGCATTATTGCAGTAAACTTGGGACTGTCCCCAGCCCCATCGGGGGCTGTCCCGAAAGTTTACGATCCACGAAGAACCACGGTGGGTCGCACCGCAAAAGCCTGGGACAGCCCCCATGCGGTGACAGTCCCAGTTTTGCTGTCTTACGAATTTTTAAGATATACAGAGCACTGGCACCATCAGGATTTCTTCTGTTTACGCAGCCGCCAGCCATCGATATTCGTTTGCTCAGTTCGCGCCAGAGCCAATGAATCAGGTGGAACATCTTTGGTAACCGTCGTCCCTGCAGCAATCAAGCTGTTACGTCCAATGGTAACCGGAGCAACAAATTGACAATCACTGCCGACAAAAACATCATCTTCGACTGTTGTCTTGTGCTTGTTGACACCATCATAATTACAGGTGATGGTTCCACAACCAAAATTGACATTCTTACCCACTTCAGAATCGCCAATATAGGTCAAGTGGCTCGCCTGAGATTTCTCACCCAGTACCGATTTTTTCATTTCCACGAAATTACCGATTTTGTTATGACCGGTCAAAACTGTGCCGGGACGAAGATGTGCCATTGGTCCGATTTTACAATCAGGACCGATCTGGGACTCTTCAATTGCTGAGGCCGCTTTCACATGACTGCCATCAGCAATTTGCGAATCGACAACAACAACACCAGTCTCAATAATACAGTTTTTGCCAATTGTGGTTTTGCCGCGCAGATGGACGTTGGGATGCAGCATTGTATCGGTTCCGATCTCGACACCACTGTCAACATAAACCGTCGTCGGGTCGACCATAGAGACGCCACCGAACATCAAATCGGCATTAATTTTCCAGCGCATCAGCACCTCAGCTTCAGCCAACTGACAACGGTCATTGATTCCCATCACCTCGGTCGGATCATCCACACAAAGAGCTCGAGTCTTCAATCCGGCAGTCACCGCAGCAGCAACAATATCGGTCAGATAATATTCTCTCTGGGAATTATTCTTGTTTAACCCCTTCAATGCAGAAAGGACAAATGCAGTATCAAACAAATAGGTACCGGCATTGATTTCGGTGACCTGCCGCTGTTCTTCACTGGCATCTTTCTCTTCAACAATTTGTAGAATCTGTTCACCATCACGGATAATCCGCCCATATCCCTGCGGATTGGGCATCTGCGCCGTCAACACTGTCACCGCAGCCTGTTGCTGGGAATGATAGTTCTGCAACTGCTGTAAAGTGTCGGGTTTCAGCAACGGAACATCACCGCAATGGAGCAACAACGGTCCGGAATAACCACGCAAAGAATCGGCTGCACACATCAACGCATGCCCCGTTCCCAGCTGGTCAGTTTGCTTAACCCAGGTCAGATTCTCATCTGGAAATGCTTCCATCACCTGCTCGGCTTGATGACCAACAACCACTTTCAATTGCTTAAATCCTGCTTGCCTGGCTGCCTCAAGCGGATAATAGAGCATCGGCTGCCCGCAAATCGGATGCAAAACTTTTGACAATGCCGATTTCATTCTGGTCCCTTTTCCAGCGGCCAGAATAACCGCTGCTAATCCCTTTTCCATGAAAATCCCCACAGCTTAGTGTTAAGAAAAATTTAACTATCTCAAAACAACACTCGTTAAGTCAAGTAACATCCCGTATATTTTGACAATAAAATTGCAATTATTTACATTATTAAATGACTGACGTATAGTTCTTCTCGATCTGAATCTGTGGAAATCTGCCGATTCAGCTCCCAAGGAGCAAGGGATGGATGAACGGCGCCAGTTAATACAAGAACTTGACGAAATTCAGCAGGCGGTAAAAGAGCTGGAAATACATTATGAACAATATTTTTCCGGGATTGAAAGGCGTGAGCCCTACAATGAGCGTAAGGCTATTGTCCGGCGGATTCGTCACTTCACCAATCGACATATTGTCTGGACAGACCTGAAATTTCGCTACCAGAGTATCGCTTCACGCTTCATGTCCTATGGACAATATTGGGATCGGATTCTACGCTTGATCGACGAAGGGAAATACCATCGCCACACCAGCAAACTGAGACCACCAACTACAGCGACACGAGCCAATAAAACAAAAGCCATCGATCCAAAGATTGAAGCCGCAAAGCTACAGCAAGAGCTAAGCCAGGCAAGAAAAACCTGTGGCCTCTCTGGAGACGCTCCCAGTGCAGAGAAAGTCGCCAGATATCTGTCTACCCAGCGGGAAAAAATTCGCGATCGCTATGGAGATAAGCCAGTTGTATTCAGCATCGACAGCAGTGGCGAAAAACCCCGCATTAAAGTCAGTCTAAAAAAATAAGATCCTATGTCTATTTTGATAGCAACCCTGCATGTACGCCCTTCCATGCAAGCAGTTCCCCTGGCAGCAGGATGTCTTAAAGCCAGTTTACCCGTAGAACTACAGCAGCAGACTCAACTCATTGATCTGTTCCCTGAAACGGATACGGCATTGCTGTGTCAACAATTACTTGATCAAGATCCCCAAGTTATCGCCTTTCCCCTCTATGTCTGGAATCGAAATCAGATTCTGCTCCTTTCGCGACTTTTACGACAAAGAAAACCTGACTTGATCCTGCTTGCGGGGGGCCCTGAAGCCAGTGCCGATAGCCGGAGGGTTCTTAAAGATGGGTTACTGGACGGAATCATTCGTGGTGAAGGTGAGGTTTCCTTTGCAGAACTCATCATGAAATTCAGCGTGGGGAAATCGACCGCTGGAGCGGCTGGATTTCTATCTGCGACTGAGGATACAGCCACCCTCCCTGTTGCAGCTGTCTGTCCCGACCTTTCAATCCTTCCATCACCATGGTTAACAGGGCAGCTTCCGCTGGAAAAAAACTGTGGTGTCCTCTGGGAAGTTGCCAGAGGGTGTCAGTTTAATTGTGCTTTTTGCTATGACGCTAAAGGACATCACGGCGTTCGTCCTTTCCCGACCGAGCGTTTACGCAAAGAATTACAGCTGTTTGCAAAACGTCAGGTTGCCCAGATCTGGATTCTTGATTCCACCTTTAATGCTCCAGTGGAACGTGGCAAACAATTGCTGAAGATGTTGCTTGAGCTTGCTCCCGAGATCCACTATCACATCGAAGCAAAATCTGACTTTTTGGATAGCGGCACCATTGACCTGCTTGCTCAACTCTCCTGTTCGGTGCAGATTGGCTTGCAGTCTGCCACAGCACAGGTTTTAAAACCGCTCCACCGCAATTTGCATCCGCAACAGATGAAACAACGATTGCAACAAATGACGGAAGTCGGGATTACTTTTGGGCTGGATCTTATTTATGGGCTACCGGGAGATAATCACGCCGGTTTTGTAGAAAGTCTCAATTTTACCCTACAACTGCAGCCGAACCAGGTTGATATCTTCCCCCTGGCAGTGCTTCCAGGCACCGAGTTATTTGAGAAACAGAAAGAATTCGGTATTCAGGCCGCCCCTTTGCCCCCCTATCTGGTGCAATCGAATACAACCTATTCTGAACAGGACTTACAGAGAAGCCAGCGACTTGCGACCGCAACCGATATTTTTTACAACCGTGGACGTGCCGTCGGTTTCTTCCTCCAGCTGTGTAAGTCGCTGAAATCATCCCCAAGTCGTTTTTTACAGCAGTTCAGTGCCTGGCTCGGCAGACAACCTGATATTGACCAGCAGAAAGTTTTGTCTGCTGAAAATTGGCAACCACAGGAAATCCTCCCGTTGCAGCAGCAATATATAGCTCATCAGCTGAGAACAGATAAGCAGGAGAAACTGATCAATATTGCTGCAGACTTGATCAATTACCACTTCCTCTGCGCCGAAACATTATTGGCGGATGACTGTCAACCCAACCGAAAAAAACTCGCAAAAGAAGATTGGGATCAAGTGCGCTGGAAGCTCAATCCATCAATCAGAATTCAGCATTTCAATTTTGCCTTGGAAGATTTGGAAATGGTTGGGGGAGAATCACTGGAAAAGATATTCAGACAGCTGAGTCCTGAACCAGGGGATGCTATCTTCTTGCGTCAACAGGGTGAAGTGATCATTGAATCCCTCGATGACAATTTTGCGCAGATGCTGACCAGAGCGACAAAAACGACATCAACGCGACAACTGTTACAGGATCTTGATCCGCAAGCGGCGGAAGAACTATTGAACTTTGCTGTCACCCAAGGATTACTGCTACCCGTCGAATCGATTTGACGGGGAAAAGTCTGGACAAAAAAGTAGCTGGTAGCAAATCCGGGACTGTCCCCGCATAGGGGCTGTCCCAGGTATTTGCGGTGCAAACCACCACAGCTTCGTGGATCGTAAACTCTTGGGACAGCCCCCGATGGAACTGGGGACAGTCCCGAGTTCACTACAATATTATTGCTTAACCTGGCGACATCTATTTGGTCAGAAGATCAACAAACCCCTGATAGGTCTGTCGTTTCCGTTCTGAATGGCCATAGAGTGTTGAAGAAAACAGTGCTGATGCAGCGTGTTCACCCAACATTGAGAAAAGTTGATAATCAATCGATTCCAGCTGCTCTTTCTGGATAAAGAGCCGATAGATAGCCAGTAACCCAATCATCTCTTCATGAATCATCAGAGGAATCGCGACAATTGGTGCCAGCAGATCATCGGAACCTTCATTGATGGACCCGGCATAAAAATAATTTTCGGCGTCAGCAGCAGTTTTCCCAAGAACCCCCTCACCGAGTGGAATATCAGGGAAGCTTTCGTTTTCATCAAATCCTTCACCGGTTTCAAAACGTAACTGCTCACTGGTTTTATCAAAAAGAAAGACCGCAAATTTTTCCGCACCGACAAAATTAATGACAACTTCTTTGATAATTTCCAGGGTTTCTTCGCGATCCAAAGTTGAGTGGAGCCGGGAAGAGGCAATATAAAGGTTGGTCAAATTGTTATTAACATCCTCGACCTGAACCAGTTGGTTGGCAAAATCGAGGTTTTCCTGCTCCAATTCACCGATCCGCCGCAAGGCATCATCTTGCTCGGTTCGCAATTGTGAACATTCACCTTCAAGTGATTGCAAGCGGTAGCTGAGCCGATCATCAACCCCCTCTTTTTGTAAGTTTTCCACCTTTTTGCTGCGGATCAGGCGATCGAGAAGTTTTTTACTCTCCGGATCCGGATAGATGAAATAAACACCACAGCCATCCTCGGTCTGTTTACCCGTCCGTTTGATCCTTCCATACAGCGAGAGGGGCTTCCCGTCTGCACCTTCCAATTTCATTTCAACAGTTGTATTTTCTTCCAGAGCCGTGGGAGAATTAAGACAGACACCACTGGTAGAAATGTCCTTGGCGGTCACAACATGCAGCCGACCACCTTCCTGAAGTTGAATCGGTAGTTTTACCGCAACACGCTCTCCACTTCTGCGCTGTACTGTCCCCAGCAGACGTTCGACTTTTTCGCGTAACTCCTGCTTGTTGACCGGCTTGGTAATAAAATCATCGCAGCCGGCATCTAAACAATTTTGAACCTCTTCTGGCTTGCCAGCCGCCGTGACCATAAGAATCGGCAAATCTTCCCAGATTGAATTTTTACGGATTTGACGGCAGACTTCGTCACCATTAATCCCCGGCATATAATAATCAAGTAACAGCACGTCAGGTGCGATTTTATCGAGTCGCTGGAGGGTCTCCTCTCCAGAGGACGCGGTGACCAGATTATAACCACAACTTTCCAGGTAGGAACGTTCAAGCTCAAGAAACAGATCAACGTCATCAACCAATAATATTTTTGCCATGACCAAGACTCCTTAGAAATTACAGATTAAGTCTACCTTAGGCTTTATCAAAAGTAAAGGCTCCTGCGCTAGCGCAAGGAGCCCTTTACAAATTCATATTTATTTATTTTCAGGTGCCTCTTAATCCAAAAAAAACAAGGAATATCTAAGCAACTTTTGCCACTTCTTGCAAATAACGTGGCCGCTCAACGATAAAATTAATAATTTCATCCACTTCGGGCACCCGACCAGCAATTCGTACCTGATCATCAATCATCAAGGCTGGAACAACGTAAATCCGGTTATCAATCATTTTACGTGAATCATTGAACTGATGAACCTCAGCTTTAACTCCAAGCAGATCAAGAGCTTCACGAACATTTTCTACTGTCCCCTGACAACTTTCGGGATGATCCGGCGTACAAAGAATATCGATACGCATAATATTTCTCCCCTATTGATGTTGCAATCCAATCTGTTACTACTTTAGTAATAGTTTACATGGTTTCAGAAAATTGACAAGCAAATTAGTAAGCTATTCCAAAAAATATTATGACTTTTGCTCTGTCACAACCAATTCTCCAGCAATCGAATCAACAACAATTCGAGCACCATCCCCCACATCACCAGCAATCAAGGTTCGCCCTACTTTTGTTTCCAGTTGTCTCTGAATGAAGCGTTTGAGCGGCCGCGCACCGTAGACCGGATCATAAGCAGTTTCGGCAATATAATCACAGGCAGCATCCGTCAACTCCAGACCAAGATTTCTTTCGCCCATCCGTTGACGTAATTCTTCGATCAGCAGCAACACAATCTGCTTGATTTCTCCTTTGCTCAACGGTTTAAAAATAATGGTATCATCAACACGGTTCAGGAACTCTGGTCTGAAACTCTCCCGCAGCGCCTGTTCAACCTGATGGATAACCTCGTCAGGAATTTCACCATCCCGAATTCCTTCAATCAGGTAATCAGAAGCAATATTTGAGGTCATAATAATAACGGTATTTTTAAAACTGACGGTGCGACCCTTGGAATCGGTTGCCCTACCGTCATCCAGAATCTGTAACAGAACATTAAAAACATCGGGGTGAGCTTTTTCAATTTCATCAAACAGAATCACGGCATAGGGATGTCGTCGCACCGCTTCGGTCAACTGGCCACCCTCTTCGTAGCCGATATAGCCGGGAGGAGCCCCGAGTAACCGACTCACCGCATGCTTCTCCATATACTCTGACATGTCGATGCGAATCATATTATCCTCGCTATCAAATAACGTCTCTGCCAGAGTCCGCGCCAACTCTGTTTTACCCACTCCGGTTGGACCGAGAAAAATGAATGAACCGATCGGCCGACGGGGATCCTTGATCCCAGCTCGTGCCCGAATCACCGCATCGGTCACCCGTTGCACCGCTTCATCCTGACCAATGACCCGTTGATGAAGAATTTCATCCAGTTTGAGAAGTTTTTCTCGCTCACCTTCAACCAATCGAGTCACCGGAATGCCGGTCCAATTAGCAACAATTTTGGCAATTTCATCCTCAGTGACCTCTTCACGCAGCAACTTGGCAGTTACGTCGCTACTCTCCATCTGTTCTTCCTCTGCCTGCAGCTGCCTTTCCAGTTCCGGTAAGCGTCCATGTTTAAGTTCAGCAGCTCGATTCAAATCATAGTCACGTTCTGCTTCGGCAATGGCCAAACGGGCTTGTTCAATCTCTTCACGCAGATGTTGTGCACCACGGATACCACCTTTTTCTAACTGCCATTGCGCCGCCAGAGACTGCTCGCTTGATTTTAGTTCGGCCAACTCTTTCTGCAAAATATCCAGACGCTCACGACTGGCTTGATCTTTCTCTTTTTTCAGGGCAGCTTCTTCTATTTCCAGTTGCATTAATCTTCGGGTGATGGCATCCAATTCAGCCGGCATAGAATCAATTTCAGTACGAATGGTGGCACATGCCTCATCAACAAGATCAATTGCCTTATCCGGAAGAAAACGGTCGGCAATATAGCGATGACTCAATTCAGCCGCAGCAACCAGAGCGTTATCCTGAATACGGACACCATGGTAAACCTCAAAGCGTTCTTTCAAACCGCGGAGGATACTGATTGTCGCTTCCACATCCGGCGGTTCAACCATTATCGGCTGGAATCTTCGTTCCAGAGCCGGGTCTTTCTCCAGATGACGGTATTCATCCAGAGTCGTCGCCCCGACACAGTGTAATTCTCCCCGTGCCAGCATCGGTTTAAGCATATTCCCGGCATCAATAGCCCCTTCGGCTTTACCGGTTCCGACGATCGTATGCAATTCATCAATAAACAGCAGAATCTGCCCATCGCTATCCTGAATTTCCTTGAGAACTGCCTTGAGGCGCTCCTCAAACTCGCCCCGATACTTCGCCCCAGCAACCAGAGCACTCATATCGAGGGAGAAAACGGTTTTGTCTTTTAAACCCTCAGGAACATCTCCACGAACAATCCGCTGTGCTAATCCTTCCACAATGGCGGTTTTACCCACCCCCGGCTCGCCAATCAGAACCGGGTTGTTTTTGGTTTTACGCGACAGGATTCTGATCACCCGGCGAATTTCTTCATCCCGCCCGATAACCGGATCAAGTTTTCCTTTTTTGACTGCTTCAACCAGATCGCGACCATATTTTTCCAGAGCTTCATAGGTCGCTTCCGGATCTTGGCTGGTGACTCGCTGGTGACCTCGAACTTCAGTCAGTGCCTGCAATAATTTTTCGCGATTGATGTTCAGTTTGGTGAAAAGCCGACCGGCAGCAGTGCGCTCCCCTTCATCCACAACTGCTAAAATAATATGCTCAACACTGATATACTCATCTTTCAACTGGTTTGCCTCTGTTTCTGCCTGAAGCAAAAGGTTGCTGAGTCGCCGACTAGCGTAGAGCTTGCTGCTATCCGCTCCCGGACCACCAATTTTAGATCGAGATTGCAAATCCTGATTCAAACCGCCAGTAACAGTTGAGGCATCGATCTCTATTTTTTTCAGCAATCGCGGGATCAAACCATCCGGCTGTTCACAGAGAGCCAACAGCAAATGTTCACCATCGATTTCCGCATGACCCAAACGGAGGGCTTGTGCTTGTGCTTCCTGCAAGGCTTCCTGAACTTTTTGGGTGGTTCGATTCAGATCAATCATAGTCGCTCCTGACACTTATATTTTTCATCGGTTTAATAGACCTGTTATAATTATAGCGCAAAAATAGCTCAATAGAAAAAAAGCCAGGGCTAAATCACCCTGGCTTGATCCTGCTTCAGTGCAGGGTTTTAACCGCGATTTTTTTTGGCTTTTCCACCTGTTTTTTCGGTAACCGCAGGGTGAGAACTCCGTCCTTCAGTGCAGCACTACCAGCATCGGCATCAATCCGCTCGGAGAGCCTGAACTGTCGGTAGTAGCCGCTTATTTTTTCATTTTCAGCAGCTTGAATTTCTGCCTCCAGAGTTAACACCCCACGGGAAACTTCCAACCCTAATCCTGATTCTGTCACACCCGGCAAATCAGCCATCACCACCAACTCTTCACCCGTCTCATAAATATCCACCACAGGGGTTAAACGAGAAGTCTGGCTTGCCAGATTGGCTTTATTCTCCTGATGTTTTTGTGTCACAACTTGATGTTCATTCATCTCTATCTCCTCAATTTATTCTGAATATTATTTTCAATCCTGTTCATTTAACCAACTTTGATAGCAATTTTCTTCGGCAATGCTGAAGCAGCTTTGGGTAAATTTATCTTCAAAATACCCTGTTTATACTCAGCTTCAATCTTTTCCGTATCAATATCTGCAGAGAGTTGAAGATTCTTCTCAAACGTTCCACCATTACGCTCATGACGATGCCAGCGAACATCCTGCGGTAACTCAGGGGCAGAAAACTCACCTGAAACAGTCAGTCGACGACCCAGCACACTGATATCAAGTTTTTCGATATCCAGCCCCGGAAGTGGTGCTTCAACATTGAAACTTTCGCCTCCATCGAGAACTGTGAAATTAATTTGTTTTTCTGCAGAACCATAATCCGGGCTAAAACCGAAACCCCGGAAAAGTTGATCCATCTCGCGTTGCATACTTTCCATTTCGTTGACCAAGCGTAATCCAAACATATCCATGTCTCCTCATTTTATCGGGTTTGATGTTTTTATATCCGGGCGGAGTTATTTCAAAAGGAATGCCAAAACATGAAAAATATTATTATCAATAATATCAATAAGTTGAAAATCAGAAGGAGAATGACTTTGAGAATTGCGACGTCACACTTGTTGCAGGGGCATTATTGATGCGACAGGTGCAACGTCGCAGATATTTGAATTGACAAGAATAGGATCAATGGCTAAGCAAAAAGTTTGCCCTGCAAGGCGCGCTAGTTTTTTAGGGGTGAAGACATACATATAGGTATGTCGAGATCCTAAAAAACTGCTGCAACACCGCAGGACGGACTTTTTGCGACGCCATCAGGAAAGATCTTCGCGGGTCAGATTCAAACGCCGCAAATGACGATAGAGTGTTGCTCGATGGACACCCAATTGCCGGGCAGTCGCTGAAAGATTCCCAGCGGTTTCCTGGTATGCCTGTCGAATACTATCCTCTGACAGTTCAATCCTCTTGCCCAGAATTCGAGGAGAGATGTCAACTCGGGATATAGAGTTCTCATTACTTTGAGAATAAGGGATTGCGACCGGCAAGTTGTTTCGATTTTTATCAGCTGGGGAAATAGGGGCAGAACCTGCGAACTGCTGGCGCTCATGAATCCATTCGGTAAAAGCCCGCGCTCCAATGGCCTCGGTCTCCGACTCTACCACCACTCGCTCGATGACGTTGCGCAACTCACGGATATTTCCAGGCCAAAGGTAAGATTGCAACAAACGAATCGCTTCGCTGGTCAATCGTCGCACATCTTTGCCATATCTGGCGTTGAACTCCTGCAAAAATAACTCTGTCAACGGGGGGATATCTTCGGGTCGCTCACGCAGCGCAGGAAGATGAATCCTTAAAACAGCCAACCGATGGTAAAGATCCGCCCGAAAACTCTTTTCTGCAACGGCCTGTTCCAGGGGGACATTCGTCGCTCCAATAAAGCGGACATCGACTTGATGGCTCTTTTCACCACCAACTCGCTGGACTCGACCATCCTCTAAAACCCGTAGGAGTTTTGTTTGTGTATGCGCTGGCATATCGCCAATTTCATCCAGAAACAAGGTACCACCATCAGCGCGCTCAAAATAACCACGATGCTCACGCACCGCACCGGTAAAAGCACCACGCTCATGGCCAAAGAGCTCCGACTCAAGCAGCTGCTCACTAATAGCAGCGCAGTTCAGAGCGGCAAAAGGCTTATCATGACGTGGGCTCTCCTCATGCAACGCCTGGGCAACCAGCTCTTTTCCAGCCCCTGTTTCACCGGTAATGATGATTGCAGCATCAGAGGCCGCATAAAGACGAATTTTCCTGAAGACTTCATGCATGGCCGGACCATTGCCAACCATATTTCTAAAACCGCTCTCCTGCCTGCTACCGACCGATTCACGCCTTAGGCTGATCCGCACCAACTGTCCAAGATAATCTTCGCTGAGTCCAGCAAATTGGATATCGGCAAGAAACCCGGACTGTTCCGGTGAGAGACACAACTTAACTCCATTCAAATTTTGACCCCGCTCTAAAACTTCTGCGGCCAAGCTGGTTATGGTTGGAACTGCTACAGGAAAAAGTGCGGATGGAGAACGACCTCGAGAATGGAGAGGATCAATCTGAAGCCATTGAGCCAACCGATCCGACAGGCTCTGAACCTGCCATTCATCATGACCCCAGCTGACCAGAACAATATCAGGAGCAATGGCAGGAAGATATTCAGAATTATTTACACTTGAGGTCATAATATGAATCAGCGCCGCAAAGTTGACAGATAATCTTCAAGTTCCTGCTTGCCTAGCTCAAACTGAGTCAGCTGCACCCCCATACCCGCTTTATTGGCAAGCCGGATCAGATTTGGAGGAACTTTTTTTGCCCACCGAACCCGACCATAAACAATCACCTGTTGTTCATCTGGCAAGCTTATTTCAATCAACAATTTCTCTCCAGGACGTTCCGGCTGACCAGTAATAATATACAACCCACCAACAGAAGCATCCCCGGTAAAAGCAACCCGCTTCGGATAATCAACCCCGAAACGAACCTTAAGACGTTTTTTCTTGCGTACCGGCTTGCGTTCTGCATTCATACGATCTTCCTCCGCACCAAAACAATATTTGCAAAACTAAAGAATTCGAAAGACCCTCTGTTCCTGGTCAATGTTAGAATCATAGCAAAAAATCTATAAAAACACAGGGAAAGTATTAATGAATGGATCTTGGCAGGGAGAAATCAATAAAATTATTTTTTCGACTTGAGAATGAGAACGCCCCCAGCAAGAATGAGAACAGCTCCCACAGAGATACCGGCAATGCCGTAATATTTAGCCCGCTGAATTGAATTTTCGAATGCCAGAGATGCCTTTCCCCCCAATGACCTGGAAAAACTGACTATGCAACTATTTGGAGTACATGATTTATTGTACTGAGAAATTCCAACCATCAACAAAACAGTGCCCAGAAGCAGCAGAACAACCCCGGATATTTTTTTAGTCAACATCTTTCATCCATTTTAAGAGCATATCGAACCGCCAATTTCCAGAACATAGTAAAAAATTTGTTTCAGTCGACAACCCCTTTTATCACGGCACTGCTAATTGTCAGATTTTTGTCAGATTATCAGATTACAAATGGTATTGGCAGCACTTAGATTTGTTTTCTTATCTGGAGGGAAAGATGCAAAGAAAAGCACTGATCGTAGATGATGATATTTTCTGTCTTGATATTTTAGAAGAATACTTATCCGATCAAAAGTTTGATGTTACGTCGTCCCTCAAACCCATCTGTCCAATGATGGAACAGAACGTAAATACCTGCCCCATGCAAACACCCTGCTACGACATCATCCTTTCTGATAATCACATGCCGGAGATGACTGGCTTGGAGTTCTTCGAGCTCCAGAGACAAGGAGGATGTAAGCTTTCACCTGAACATAAAGCCCTGATATCTGGAGACATATCCAGGGAAGAGCAGGAAATAGCAGCGGAAAGGGGATATAAGGTCTTTCATAAACCTACCCCGCTTAATCTTATCGATAGCTGGCTTGGTGAAGTTTCGGGCAATCACTCCTGATCACACGAACAACCACTCATAAAAAATGACACTGCTGTAAACCGCTACCAGCTCAATGTCGCCAACCTGTCGCAAGTTGTGTCACAAATTTGTCGCAAACATTTATCGGAGACGATACTCCTGATGGTGAGTTTCTCCTCCGCTTGAAATTAGCTCTTTGTCCAACATCCCTTTAATGTCGCGTTGCAAACTGCGTCGATTTACATTCAGGCAGAGTTTTTCCACACTGTCAGAAGCACAGCGTTTGGTCAGTTAATTGCATCAGAAATCAATTCTCAATTCAAATCAGCGTATATGCCCTAAAAATCATGGAGACTGAGCAATAAAAAAACCGACTGCACGGCTCTCATACCACCGCAGACGGTTTATTAGCTTAGCCCATCCTCCAGAAATATCATTGCACCCCTCCTAAATTTAATAAATGAATCATAGAAGAAATCATATGATTTTTCCAGAAGATTTAGGAATGTTTAGAAATACGAGTTAAACCAAAGGACAGCGATTACAAACCCTATGGAAGGGCTCACACATCCCGATCAACTGCATGGAAATCAACCTAAAGTATCTACCCAACTTCAGTCTATTGAACTTCAAAAATACCTACTAACCCCAGCCTTAATAGGGATTGAATTGTTTTTTATTTATGCTAGTATCTACCCACTAAACTATTCACAAGGATCGGGAATGGAAAGAATCGGACAACAAGATATCAGGTTTCGCGACCACCTCGGAACCGGAGCATTGACCAGCAAGGCACTACAGGAACGTCTCTCTATGAGCCAGACGACCCTTTCCAGAGTGGTTCAGCGCAACAAGAAAGACCTTTTGATTAGTGGTGCTGCCCGCTCAACCAGGTATGCCCTCCGTAAGAATCTGGCCGTCCTCGGCTATGAAATCCCTGTTTATGAGATCGATCAGGTGGGAGATGTACACCCCTACGCCAACCTCCACCCTCTTGCATCCAGACAGTATGGCTGGCAACTGTCAGGGGAGAAAACCCAGCTATTTGATCATCTCCCCTACATGATCCAGAACGCCCGACCTGAAGGATTTATGGGGCGTGCGTTTGCCCATAGCTTCGCCAAAGACCTCGGCTTGCCGGAAAAGCTCGATAGTTGGTCGGATGAACACGTCATTACTGCTTTGTCCCAAAGAGGAGAAGATTTTGTCGGAAACCTCATCATCGGAAAGGAATCAGTTGAGCGTTATTTGATGCAGGCCCGGCCCGGAAACATACAGGCGATCCCTTTGGATCGGCGGCAAACCATTTTTCAACAACTGGCTGAGAAAGCAATTGCGGGCGACAGCCCCGGATCCTCTGCTGGCGGGGAGCAGCCAAAGTTTACGGCTTTACTTGAGACTCCTGACGGTTACCAGCGAGCTATCGTTAAGTTTTCTAGTCTGACTACAGATGAAGGGCGACGCTGGAGCGATCTTCTTGTTTGTGAACATCTGGCCAATGAAGTTCTGTTAGAGACAGGATTTTCCGTAGCACCAACAGAAATTGTCCAGACGGATGACTGGATCTTCTTGCAATCGGGTCGTTTTGATCGGGCTGGGCTCTGGGGGCGTTTACCCCTGTATTCCCTGACAACAATCGCCTCTGAATTTGTGGGCTACTGTGAAACCTGGGTGGACGCCGCAGAACAACTATATGAGGAGAAACTCATTGCTCAAGAAGATGTCGACTCACTTCGCTGGCTCAGTGGTTTTGGTACCTTGATTGGCAATACCGACATGCACCTGGGAAATATCTCTCTCACTCCCGGAGGAACTGGCTTTAGGCTTGCTCCGGTCTATGATATGACCCCGATGTATTATCGGCCAAAAGCTGGTGGAGTGCTGCCTCAAGAGGTGCTCCAGGCTGGCTCGCTATCCATCAAGATAAGTACTGATAGCATTGCTCCGGTCGCAACCAGATTTTGGCAGGCAGCCCGGAGCGACACCCGCATCACGGATCAATTCAGATCAATTTGTCAGCAAAACATTGGCACAATGAAGGCACTCAATGATGGACCAACAATGCGACTCTAATCACAAAAA
>JAYEME010000045.1:0-1091 GCA_034717915.1 Thermodesulfobacteriota bacterium | reverse complement strand
TGTATTGAACCAGTTGTAGAAGTTTTAATCCAAGCTGAAACGGTAATATAATCTGGATTCAACGAAAGGGGATTATTTAAATCCACATAATCATCATCGCCGTCAAAGTTCAGGGCTTGGCCGGAAATACCGATCGCTGGTGTGGCGCCGTTAACAACATCGCCATCGTTGCCTTGTCCGCTCTGGTCAATGGCTTCGGCAGAGGAAGCTGACCAGTCCATGTCTGGTCCGTCAAAAGTCCAATGCCCAACCAGTCCGTCTGTTACAACATTTTCCGTTGAAGTGTTTATCTTTGTCTTGTTTTTGAACATCGCATAGGGTTCGTTGTGTAACTGGGATATCTCGTCAGCGGATAGAGCTCGGTCGTAAACATAAGCATAGTTAATAATGCCATCAAAATAATTATTGTCTACCCAATCATGTCCTATATATAATATACCCGAACTATCAATTTCTCCTGATAATGATGTTCCTGATACATATTCTGTCGTTCCAACAAATAAAGATATACTACTACCTTCACGCCTTAAAGTAATTTGTTCAATAGTACCGTAAGAAATCCCAGCAGATGCTACCACCGCAGCCGAACCACCGACATAAACAGCACCTTCCCAGCAAGCTGGGCCATCTTCCTGTTGAATCAAAAATCCATCGTTACTTGTATTATCGTATTTCTGAAAGCGCCCATCGTTTCCAAGTCTGGGATTTAACGACAACACCCAAGTAAAATCATTTACTGTAAAAACAGGAGAATCTTGAATTTCAATACATTCCGTTGAACCATTTAAAACAACTCCATCAGAATCCCAAGTAGGACTATTAACCAATGTTCCATCATTACCATTCCCGCTCAGGTCATGTACCGTATCCCCGCTGCCTTCGTTCATAACCCATGCGCCGACAAGGCCGTTAGCAAGGGGGTGATTGGTGTCCACTTCAACCCCGTAGATCGGTTTGTCGGTACTGCTGCGGATTGCTGTGCTGGTTCTTTCGTCAGCGCCAATGTCCCAATCAGTGCCAGCTGCACGGGTGTTGCCGTCAATGTCGTCGGTAAATGTTGCTGATAAATCCTCTCCAGCGTCCTTTGCTTG
>JAYEME010000044.1:0-5220 GCA_034717915.1 Thermodesulfobacteriota bacterium | reverse complement strand
AAAAGCCCTCCCACTTTCGCGGAAGGGCTTTTCTTATTTTGGCGTCCCCAGGGGGATTCGAACCCCCGTCGCCGCCGTGAAAGGGCGGTGTCCTGGGCCAGGCTAGACGATAGGGACTTAAAACTTCAAGTCCCTGCGGAAATTGAATCCGCAGGTGTTTCACAGGGAGATTTAATACCGTAAAGCGATGGAAATTGGCAAGCAAAAAATATTAAGGAAGTAGCAAGAATCGGGTTGGCGCTTCACTATCTGAGTGGTAATTTTGAGCCAACCATATAAGGAGCGACTCATGCCAGACGATTACCAGCGCATCGCCACTGCAATCCACTTCCTCAAAGATTCTACACTGGAGCAGCCATCCCTTGATGAAGCTGCCAGGCAGATCGGGTTGAGTCCCTACCATTTTCAGCGATTATTCCGCCGCTTTGCCGGAGTCAGCCCAAAGCGTTTTCTTCAGCATCTGACCAGTGAGCATGCTAAACAATTGCTGCAACAATCGACCTCAGTTCTTGAAACCAGTTTTTCAGTCGGGTTAAGCAGCCCGAGCCGCTTGCATGATTTACTGATCAATGTGGATGCAGTCACCCCCGGTGAATATAAGTCTGGAGGGCTGGATCTGCAGATCGATTACGCTATTCACCCAACACCTTTCGGAAGCTGTCTCATTGCAATAACAGAACGTGGAATTTGTCGGCTGGAGTTTATCGATGCCACTGAAGAAAAGACCGCCATTCGACGGTTGCAAAAAGCCTGGCGGAACGCCCTGATAAAAGAGGACAAATCCGTAACTGAAAACATTGTTCAACAGATTTTCAACCCGCCCACCGAATCAACCCATAAACCCTTACCATTGCTGCTACAGGGGACAAATTTTCAATTAAAAGTCTGGCAGGCATTGCTGAAGATACCAGAAGGTTGTGTTACTTCCTACGGTTACCTGGCTGATAAAATAGGACAACCATCGGCAAGCCGAGCCGTTGGAACCGCTATTGGCAACAACCCGATCAGTTACCTGATCCCCTGTCATCGGGTCTTGCGTGGTGATGGTGGAATCGGCGGCTATCGCTGGGGAACTGATAGAAAACTGGCAATTTTGGGGAAAGAATTCTGTAAATCCGAAGCTTTAAACAATGAGTAGAGTAACAAATAAAACCATGGGATTGATAGAGTGGGGGCTGCTGCTGACCCTTTCGATTCTGTGGGGAGGATCTTTCTTCTTTGCCAAAGTAGCTGTAGCTGAAGTTCCACCCCTGACCCTGGTCTTTTGCCGGGTTGCATTAGCCGCTATTGCACTGTTGGTACTCGTTAAATTTTCCGGACAACAAATGCCACGAGAGCGTCACATCTGGGGCAGCTTTCTTATCATGGGATTACTCAACAACCTGATTCCTTTCAGTTTAATCTTCTGGGGGCAAACCCAAATTGCCAGTAGTCTTGCTTCAATTCTAAATGCCACAACTCCACTTTTTACTGTGGTTTTTGCCCACTTCCTGACCAGTGATGAAAAAATGTCAGGCAATCGATTAGTTGGTGTCCTCTTAGGTCTCTTCGGGGTAATTACAATGATTGGACCTGCAGCATTAGCAGGCATTCAAATGAACCTCATAGCCCAAGGGGCTGTACTGGCAGCAGCCGGCAGCTATGCTTTTGCCGGAATTTACGGCCGCCGATTTCGTGGACAGCCTCCCTTGGTAACCGCTGCCGGCCAAGTCAGCGCCACATCAATTATGATGCTGCCCCTGATCATGATTATTGACCGTCCCTGGACCTTGGCAGTTCCCTCTGCGGCAACAATCAGTTCAATTATTGCTTTAGCCCTGTTATGTACTGCCCTCGCCTATCTGATTTATTTCCGCCTGCTAGCGACAGCGGGTGCAACTAACTTGCTTCTGGTAACTTTTCTGATTCCGGTCAGCGCTATTTTATTGGGCACGGCATTCCTCGGCGAACGGCTTCTGACCAATCAAATTGGTGGAATGCTATTGATCGGTCTCGGTTTGATGGCCATGGACGGACGGATAATCAAAATCTTGAGACCTACAAACAAGCAACCTGATTTATGATTGACAACTAGCTATGTGCTCATCAACAACACTGGAGAAGGACTAAATTCAAACATTCGAATATTATGTTTCATCATTCCTGTTTTTACGTTAAAATGTAGAATCTCTCACATTGTTCAATACAAAATACGGCAATACTCAAAAAAACGTGAGCTGGGATGAAACGAACCTACATAAAACTCTTTGCCATTCTCTCTTTCATTCTTCTCATTGGCCTATTCTACGGTCTGGATCTACAGCACTATCTGGCTTTGGATTACCTGAAAAGCCAACAGTCATTGTTAAAACAATACTCGATCGAAAATCCGTGGTTGACAATTGTATTCTATTTTATTGCCGTTTTTCTGTTGTCTGCTTTATCCCTGCCCGGCGTTGTTGTTCTGATCATGGTTGCCGGGCTTGTTTTTTTCAACTTCTGGACAACCCTTATCGTTGCTTCATTTGCGGACAGTCTGGGCTCGACAGCAGCCTTTTTGATTTCGCGCTATCTGTTCAGTCATAACATTCAAAGAAAATATCCCAACCAACTGGCTATGATTAACAAGGGCATCGTAAATGATGGTGGCTATTATCTTTTCTCCCTGAGACTGATGATTTTCTTTCCCTGCTTTATGATCAACTTGTTGATGGGATTAACAACACTTCGAATCTGGACGTTCTATTGGGTGACGCAACTTGGGAAACTCCCCTACAAAGTCATCTTCACCTATACCGGTACTGAACTTAGCAAGTTGAATACTCCTGCAGAACTTCTTTCTCCACAATTAATCATTGGATTTATGCTGATAGGGTTTTTCCCATTACTCAGCAAGAAATGTCTGCAATGGTTGAATCTACACAAATCGACAGTCACTGCGGATGCATGCCAAAAACAATGGGTGAGGACAGAATCGGAAACAGAGAATCAGAGATAAAGGAAATAAAGACCAGCACCAAGCAATCCGAGCCCAGCGCCGCCAATGACATCCAATAAGAAATGGACCCCAAAGGCAATACGACCCAGACTGGCCAACAAGGCAATACAACCAAGAAACAGGGAGAGCACCCATGGTAGGCTGAATATTATCGGCAAAACAAGAGCCAGATACCAGACACGCATGGCATCACCGCTGGGGTATGATGGATCATAAGGCTGCCGAGGTTGATGCATTTCAATATCACCTAGCAAAGAAAAGGGGCGTTGGCGTTTTAATGCCAGCTTCAACCCACGTTCGCTGCAGGCGATCAGGAGATAAAACAGGATGATCATAGCGCCATTCTGCCGATCAAAGAGAAACGTAATAATCAGCAGAGCAATCAATGCTGGGCTTTTTCCAAACAGCCATAGCATGCGGAAAAGGGTAAGGTAGTTTTGTAAATGCTGGTGCAAAAAAAGGGAAGATTGTTCGTCCAATCGGCGGACGGGCGAAAGGTTATGCAGCAAACCGACACAGCTGAAGATTATTCCAAGAACAGCAATTGTTCCACCAGCATTATGTAAATCAAAAAGAGTTCCAGACATGCCCAAATAGCCGAATCAATTCAGATGAAAAGAATGCTGCTCATACGGCCAGACAGGATAGAACATCTGCCACTGAGCAGGATGAGCCCGAATATAACGCTCCAAAACACGGAGAACTGTTTCCATGTTATACCGGACTTCGTCTGCAGGACTATCCATTTTTTTCATAGAAAAAGGTTCTGATAGCTGTAATTGATAGTGTCCATCCTTATTCATATGAACCGCCGCAACAAGCACCGGCACATCTGCTTTTAAAGCCATCCGGATATGACCATCAGGTAACGAGCTGAGATGACCAAAGAAATTATAACCCTGCTTCTGTCCTGGTAACGGACGATCAACAGCAGTCAAAACAAAGCCCCCTTGCCGAAGAGCTTCCAGAGCAGACACATTTGTCCGGCGACTAACCGGCATGATATCAAGCCCGCTCATCGCCCTGATTTCATTTTGCAACTTATAGCCCCCGGTCGGTTGGCCAAAAGTCAAAACTTTTGATTTAAATCCTTCGTTCGCTGCAGCAAGAAGCATCAGATCGAAGCTGCTCATATGAGGAACAACAACAAAGGCACCAAAAGTTTTATCCTGACTTAAGTGAATGAGGCGTTCAAGATCCTCATTTTTTACAATTTTTTTCTGCAATCTATCCGGGCTGCTGAAATTACGGTAAAGGTCCACAAAACAACGTCCGCTGTAACGAAAAACCTCTTCTGTCACCTGCTGCAATGCATCACTACTCAACTGTTCTTCGTGGATCATTTGCTGATTTTTTTGAACCGTTTGAACAAGGGGTCTTCCTTCCCTGCGCGCCAATTGCCCGGCTAAAAAGTTGACCAGTGAATAGCCCATTGCTGAAGGAACATTTTTTCCTACCGCAAGACCAAGGCCGACACCAAAGCGACTATTTACCAATGTTTGTAAATTCATGGAAACAAGCGCTCAATCTTCATTCGATGGGTGCCGCTTTAGAAATGAAAATTCCTCTGCAATTACCGGGATTCCACGGACAATAGACAAAGTAAGGGCAAGCCAGGCCAATCCCACAGCGCCAGAATGAACCCAACCAGACCAGGCATGTCCAAGTTCACGCAACCCCAGATCTAACGTCAAAATAACAAAAGCGGCTCCCTTGACCACACCGTAGAAATCACGCATGAATCGGGACGAGACCAGAAAACGGTTAATTGGATGCTTTAACTGGTTAAAAGCAGCTTCACCGTTACAGGTTCCAACACAACGTACAGCATCGGTTAATGTCCCGCGAGTAATGACAATTAGAGGAATCAAAAGAGGGATCAAACCATGACAGGAGAAAACAACCCAAAGGATAATTTCAAGAGCTCGATCAACAGCAATATCGAGAGCACTCCCCAACAAACTGGTCTGATTTAGACGCCGCGCAACCATCCCATCGAGCATATCGAGGAGCATAATTATAATAATAAATGGAATACACCAGAAAATAACAATTGGGCTATTATTCAATAAAGAAACGAAGATAAAAAGTAGGGGAATTCGAATGAGAGTGATTGCATTGGCCATACGCACTTACGCTCCAGGACAAATGAGAAATCGGAAATAACTAAAACCATATATATCGTAAATTAGATATATATGGTTTTACTCCAGCCGTCTTTTTTTGTCAAATCTAATATAGAC
>JAYEME010000043.1:0-5247 GCA_034717915.1 Thermodesulfobacteriota bacterium | reverse complement strand
GCTAAAATTGAAGACAACCCGCATAACTTCACCCGGTTTTTGGTGATCGGCAAGAAAACTCCGGAAAAGAGTGGTGCTGATAAAACCTCAATTATGTTCAGCGTCAAGGATGAACCGGGAATTCTCTATCGGATGCTGGAACCTTTTAGTAAACGTGAGATCAACCTGGCCAAGATTGAAAGTCGACCGATGAAGCAGAAAGCCTGGGAGTATATTTTCTTCCTTGATTTGATCGGTCATATCGATGATCCGAAAATTTCAGCTGCGGTAGAGGAGTTACGTGATCATTGCCATTTTCTCAAAGTTCTTGGTTCTTACCCGATAGCTCGAAATGAAAGTTCGGCGGGGGAGACCACCCATGTCTGAAAATGTTCTGATTCCTCGTCTCGCAATTATTGGTGTTGGATTAATTGGTGGTTCTTTGGCCCTGGCGCTTAAACAGGCGGGTGCCGTCGGTGAAGTTATTGGTTGTGGGCGGGGCAAACCAAACTTGGAGAAAGCTGTTGAACTCGGGGTTATCGATAGATATGTCCGCGAACCGCTAGAAGCGGTCGACGGTGCTGATGTGATCTTTCTGGCGACCCCGGTTAAAACTCTCAGGACTGTAACACAGCAGTGTCTGCCCGGTTTGAAGGTTGGAGCAATTATCACTGATGGTGGCAGTGTTAAGGGGGATGTCGTCAAGGCTATTGAACCGCTGATGCCAAAAGGGATTCATTTTGTCCCCGGCCATCCAATTGCAGGGACGGAGAATAGTGGTGCAGAAGCGGCGTTTCCAACTTTGTACCAGGGCAAGCGTTGTATTTTAACTCCAACGGAAAACACAGATCCGCAGGCTCTTGAGCTTGTCGAACGGATGTGGCGAACTGTCGGTAGTAATGTGGTTCAGATGCCGCTGGAGAAGCATGATAAGATTCTTGCCGCTATCAGTCATCTGCCCCATATGGTCGCTTATTCTCTGGTCAATGCTGTCGGCTCCTACGACCATTATGAAGAAAATATCCTTGAGTATTCGGCTGGCGGATTTAGGGATTTTACCCGGATTGCATCTTCCGATCCAACCATGTGGCGGGATATCGCTGAAACAAATCGTGAGGCTCTGCTGGAGATGATGGAGCAGTTCGAGAATTCTTTGGGGGAGTTGAAAGCAGATATTGCCGAGGGCAATGGCGAGAAGTTGTTTGAATTCTTTTTGCGCTCCAAACAACTTCGAGATGCAATTTTATAAAAGAATATCAGTGGTGTAAATTGCGAGTGTTATTCTGATGTGAAATCCCCCTCAATCCCCCTTTTTCAAAGGGGGAGGCTTGAAAAACACCCCTCTTTGGCAAAGAGGGGTTGGGGGAGATTCGAAAATCTGGATTAAAAACCTACGGCTTGAACAAATCACAATAAAACGAGGACTACTCTCTAATGCATAAAATAGAATCCAGAACCGTTGCTCCTGCTACGGGTTTGCGTGGGGAAATTGTTGTGCCCGGAGATAAATCAATTTCTCACCGAGCAATCATGTTTGCCTCTCTGGCACAGGGGGAAAGTCGTATCCGTGGACTTTTGCGCGGCGAAGATTGTCTGTCGACACTGAAGGCTTTTCAAGGTTTTGGAATTGAGGTTGTTGAAAAAGCTGATGACGAGTTGATTATTCATGGCCGCGGGCTGAGTGGCCTGCGGGAGCCTACTGATGTGGTCGATTGTGGCAACTCGGGAACCACAATGCGTCTGATGAGTGGAATTCTGGCCGCTCAACCGTTTTTTTCGGTACTGACCGGGGATCAATATCTGCGCAAGCGGCCCATGGGAAGGGTAATCAATCCGTTGCTCAGCATGGGGGCAAAAATACTCGGCCGGGATGATAGTACTAAAGCTCCGTTTGCCATTGATGGGGGAGGCTTACATCCCACTGAATATCATTCGCCGATTGCCAGTGCCCAAGTGAAATCGGCATTGCTTCTCGCCGGTATGCAAATCGAAGGAACAACCACAGTTTATGAGCCGCACCTTTCGCGGGATCACAGTGAACGGATGTTGCGTTCCTTTGGTGCTGATCTGGAGTCTTTCTCCGGAGGTGTCAGGGTGACCGGGCGGGTACAACTGCAAGGGTGCGATGTTGATGTTCCTGGCGATATTTCTTCGGCAGCGTTTTTCCTGGTTGCCGGGCTGATTGTTCCTGATTCTGAACTGTTACTGAAAAACGTCGGAGTTAATCCAACCCGTAGTGGTATTATTGATATTCTGCAACAAATGGGTGGCTCTATCGAACTGACCAACCTGCGTGAACTTTCCGGTGAGCCTGTTGCTGATCTGTTGGTTAAGAGTAGTGATTTGTGCGGAATTGAGATCGGTGGGGAGCTGATCCCCAGGGCTATCGATGAATTTCCAGTTGTCAGTGTTGCGGCAGCCTTTGCTGAGGGGGTGACAACAATTCGTGATGCTAAGGAGTTGCGCGTCAAAGAAACGGATCGCATTGCTGCCATGTGTGACTGTTTGGGGTCTCTTGGTGCTCAAATAGAGCCTCTGGAGGACGGGATGCGGATTGTTGGTGGTCAGTTATTAAGGGGCGGTGAGATCAACTCTTTCGGTGATCATCGCATTGCCATGAGTATGGCTGTTGCGACATTAGCTGCCGCAGGAGAGACTAAAATTTTGGATACGTCTTGTACTGAAACTTCATTCCCCGGATTTTGGGAGTTGTTGTCATTGATATCGGGAGGCAGGCCGTTTTGAGCAAAAAACTGATTATAGCCATCGATGGTCCATCCGGAGCGGGGAAAAGCACTTTGAGCAAGACGTTGGCCAGCCAGCTTGATTATTTAAATATCGATACCGGAGCAATGTATCGCTCTGTAGCTCTATTGGCTCAACGACAGGGAATTAATCTGCACGATAGTGCCGCATTACAAAAACTCTGTACCGATTTATCGATTGATTTTGTTCATGAAAATGGACTTGAAAAAGTTTTGGCTAATGGGGTGGATGTCTCGGAGCAGATACGAACACCGGAGATCAGCCTGTTAACAACCCAAGTTGCCGCTTCTCCCACTGTGCGTGAAGCCATGTTACGGATGCAGCGAGAAATGGGAGAGGGTGGTGGGGTTATTCTTGAAGGGCGTGATATCGGTACAGTTGTTTTTCCCTATGCAGATGTTAAGTTTTTTCTTTCTGCAACAGCAGAAGCACGAGGGCAACGTCGCTATGAAGAGTTGTTGAGTAAGGGAATTGCTGTAGATCTGCAACAAACAATCGCCGAAGTTGCAGCTCGTGATGCCGCAGATACCGCCAGGACACTGGCTCCGTTGATGCAAGCTGATGATGCTGTGCTTGTTGATTCAACACAGCTATCGATTGATGAGGTTCTTAATGAAATGTTGACTGTCATTAAAGATAAAGAAACGGAACTTGCCGGTTAAAAGAGAATTTGGTTATCCAGTTCACTCCACTTGGGAAAAGATGTGCCCATACGCACCCTTTCCAGGGACGCATGAACCCATCCGTGGGGCTTGACTGTCGCCATCCGGGCGACAGACACCCTTCCAAGGATGCACATGAGCACATCATCGGCATGGGGGGAGCCAAATGGATAACCAGAAAAGAGAATAACTGCTTGATAAATATTGGTTTGTTTTTTCTCAAGGGCTGTGCTAACTTGCGCAGTCTCAAATTGAGTCCGCCGTCGAGAGGCGTCGGGAAATTCGTAAGGGGGTAACATCTCCAATGGTAGAAGAAAAAGACATGCAAGATGAAGAACTGGAATTAGAAGAGGGGGAGGAGAGCTTTGAGGAGCTGCTTAAAGATTTTGAGCAGAGTGGCCTTGAGCTGAAACGCAACGATGTTGTTGAGGGGACGATTGTACAGGTCAATCCTGATTCGGTCGTTGTCGATGTCGGCTATAAGTCTGAGGGGGTTATATCCCTCCGTGAATTTGCCGATGAAAAAGGGGAGATCAACGTCAAAGTTGGTGACGTTTATGATGTCCTGTTTGGTGGTGGTGAAAGTGACAGCGGTCTGATCGTCCTTTCTAAAGAGAAAGCTGATCGGCAGAAGATCTGGAATTCTCTTGAGGAAGATGCCGTTGTCGAAGGTCGGATTCTCAGTCGTATCAAAGGTGGTTTGTCTGTGGATATCGGCGTTAACGCTTTCTTGCCAGGATCTCAGGTTGATCTTCGCCCAGTCCGTAATCTGGACAAGGTGATCGGTCAAACCTTTGATTTCAAAATCATCAAGTTGAACAAACGGCGTGGCAATATTGTTCTGTCACGGCGAGTTCTTCTCGAAACAGAGAGAGAATCTCAGCGTAATGATACTTTAGCAACCTTGGAAGAAAACCAGGTTATTGAGGGTATTGTTAAAAATCTGACGGATTATGGTGCATTTATTGACCTCGGCGGTATTGATGGCTTGTTGCATATCACTGATATGTCTTGGGGGCGCGTTAAGCATCCATCTGACATTTTGGCGGTTGGCGATAAGATTAATGTCAAGATCCTTAAGTTTGATAAAGAAAAAGAGCGAGTTTCTCTTGGTCTCAAGCAGATCGCACCCGATCCATGGTTGGATGTCGCAAGCAAGTATCCAATTGAGACCAAGGTCACTGGTAAAGTTGTCAGTTTGACAGATTACGGTGCATTTATTGAGCTGGAAGAGGGTGTTGAAGGTTTGATTCACGTCTCTGAAATGAGCTGGACCAAACGGGTTAAACATCCCAACAAAGTTCTTTCAATCGGCGATGATGTTGAATCGGTTGTATTGGCACTCGATACCGATAACCGGCGTATCTCCCTTGGCTTGAAACAGATCGAGCCGAACCCTTGGGATGTTATTGGTGAGAAATTCCCGATTGGCACTATTATTGAGGGTCAGGTTAAAAATATCACTGATTTTGGCATTTTTGTTGGTGTCGATGAAGGGATAGATGGTCTGGTTCATATCTCTGACCTGTCCTGGACAAAGCGGATCAAGCATCCTTCAGAAGCCTATAAAAAGGGTGATCTGGTCAAGGCTGTTGTGTTGAATATTGATCGAGACAACGAACGTTTTTCTCTTGGCTTGAAACAGTTGAATACTGATCCTTGGGAGACTGTTCCTACTCGCTATGCTCGTGGAACCATTGTGAGAGGAAAAGTTACTTCAATAACCGATTTCGGAATTTTTATTGAACTGGAAGAGGGTATTGAAGGGCTGATTCATGTTTCAGAATTGAGTAAAGAAAAGATCGACAGCCCGAAAGATTTTACTGAAGTCGGTGCAGAG
>JAYEME010000042.1:0-5356 GCA_034717915.1 Thermodesulfobacteriota bacterium | reverse complement strand
GTTCCCGGGGCGTAAGAGAGAACCGGCTCATTTTCTGGAAACGGGATATTGATTGTAGCGTTGTTAAGAACTGACATTGCTTTCTCCTTACTGCTTTGTCTTTGTTAGGTGCATGAAATAGAGCACGGAAATAGATATTTTCTTTTGTCAGTAGTACGTAGCAAAGAGAATGCCAGAAGTCTATTTTGATTGTTTAGAAGTTTGGTCGATGTTTAATAGTATGAATGATTGAGGGGTGTTGAGAATAGAATTATGTTTTATTAACGGTGGGACTGGTAGCAATGTGTCACTGGATAGTTATCAATATAAAGCGATTCTATGCAATATTGCATAGAAGAAAAGTTTAACTGAGCCCATACTTTTTTAATTTTCTGGCAACGGTTGATTGATTGACCTGTAGTTCTCTGGCAATTTCTGTCTGGTTGGAAAACAGCTGACACGCCTTTTCCAGAAGCTCTTTTTCGACTTGATCAAGGCTTTTCTGGAGTGATGTCCCCGCAGGGATATGGCTGAGGGATGGTTGGTTTTTAGGGGCATGGGGGTTGATATGAATCGGTAGATCGGCGACGTCGATCAAGTCGGTTTCAGCCATAACCACCACACGTTCGCAGATATTCATCAGTTCCCGCACGTTACCGGGGTAGGGATAGGTGATTAACGTATTGAGGGCGGCTCGGGTCATTTTTTTGTTTAGACCGGCCTCTTTACCGAAATGTTTCAGATAGTGGTGAATCAGCGGGACGATACATTCCTGGCGTTCGCGCAGTGCCGGGATATGAATTGGAATGACATTGAGACGGTAGAAGAGGTCGAGGCGAAATTTCTCCTCTTCAACTAATTTTTCCAGATCCTGATGAGTTGCTGCCAGAACCCGTACATCGGCTTGATGGCTTTTGGTTCCGCCAATTCTGGTGATGTTGCCATCTTCGAGGAAGTGGAGAAGCTTTACTTGTGCCGATAACGGCAGCTCAGCGATTTCATCCAGAAACAGAGTGCCACCGTCCGCCAGTTCCAGGTGTCCGGGTTTACCTTTATCCTGGGCTCCGGTAAAAGCTCCTTTTTCGTAGCCGAACAGTTCTGCTTCAATCAGTGATTCGGGGATGGCACCACAGTTAATTTTAATTAATGGTTGTTCGGCGCGCCCTGAATTTTTGTGAATCAAATCAGCAAACAACCCTTTACCGGCCCCGGATTCACCCAGCAGCAGCACCGATGATGCCGCTTTGGAAACTTTGATGGCTTGTTGCAGTGCCCGGACCATCGCCGGACTGCGGGCGATGATTTCCTGTGATTCAAGCTTGACCTGCTGCATCGCCAGCATCTGCTCCCGGAAACCATCCTTGAACCCCTGTAGGTTCTCCAACTCGTGCTGGAGGTTGTCAATTTCCGTCATATCCCGCTCACTGACCACAATCCGTATCAGCTCATTTTTTTCACCAAAAACCGGAGTGGCAATTGACATCAGCTTGTGACCATCCTTGTCCTGAAGCAGACTGACACGTTCTTTGCTCTGACTGGCCTCCAGGGCAGCCGATCGATCGATAAAACCCGAATTAATCAGCTCCTTCATATTGCGCCCGACAATTTCAGCTGCGGCGAGGTTATGGATTTTTTCCGATGCCGGATTCATGCGAATGACATTGGCTGCGGCATCGCAGACAAAAAGACCATCAGAAGAGGAGTCGATAATGGTATCGAGCTCGCGCGAGAGGGTTTGAAACGAAGGAAGTCGGCGAGTCATGGTGTCAAGCTGGGTGCCATCAACCAGTACGCAGACCGCGCCACAAATTTGATTGTTTTCTCGCAGGGGATTGACCCCAACCAGATATTCGCGCTCGGCGATTTGCAGCGGAATTTCACAGGTTGCCAGCGAACCATCCAGGATTCTTCTCGCCTGCTGCCAGAATCCCGGTAATCTTTTTTTGAGGGAGGTTCCGAGATTGATATCGAGCCTCTCGCGGGCGAGTTTACTGAGCAGGGTGATTGAGCCGGTTTCATCAATGACGACCATGATGCGTGCGGTGGCGTCAGCGAGAGCCTGGAGTTGAGAGGGTGATGTATCGGTCTGCATACGGGTATTATGCATATATGCATTGAATATGCAAGAAAGAATAATGGCGGTGAAGAGTTAGGTGTGAAGGGGGGGACTCCTCGCACCTCACTATTTCCTAAAGCGATTCCCAGAATTCAGCAGCCTCTTTCCAGCGGAAGGCTTCATCCAGGTCTTGAGGAACTCCTTTGCCGGTCGAGTACATCACTCCAAGACAGTATTGGGCTTTGGTGTGGCCCTGATCGGCGGCATCGGTCAGCCATTTTTTTCCTTCAAAGGAATCTTTTTTTACTCCTTTACCGTTGAGGTACATCATCCCCAGGTTGTACTGAGCATCAGCGTTTCCCCGGTTGGCTGCTTCGAGCCACCAGTGGTAGGCAAGTTGAAGATCCTGGACTGTGCCAATTCCTTTGATGAAGTGATGACCGAGAGCGACCTGCGCCCGCTGATGTCCACGGGTAGCCGCCTGCTTCAACAGAATAACGGCCGAAGTGGGATCACGCACTTCTTCACTCCCTGAACTGAGTAGCTTCCCCAGATGATAGATAGCATCAAGATAGTTCTGTTCGGCCGCTTTTTGTAACCAGCCACGCGCTTCAGTGTAGCTTTGCAGCACTCCGGTGCCCCTGGCATACATCATCCCCAGATGGTACTGAGCTGTTGGCAACCCTTGTTCCGCTGCCTGACGTAACCATTGCCGTGCTTTGGAATAATTCTTTTTCACCCCTTTTCCAACCAGATACATATGCCCCAGGGTAAACTGAACTTTGGGATTTCCCTGTTCGGCAGCCATCCCCCACCAGCGTTTGGCTTCAATAAAATCTTTTGGAACCCCATGCCCTTTCGCATACATTAAACCAAGATTGTATTGGGCATCCGAAAAATTTTGATCTGCGGCTTTGCGAAACCAGTGGAGAGCCTGATCGTAATCGGCAGGGACGCCACGACCCTTGATATAAGCCTGACCGAGGATATTTTGTGAGCGTGTATATCCAAGTTCCGCAGCCTTTTGATAGTATTTAGCTGCTTCTGCCGGGTTTTCTGCGGTTCCTAGCCCTTTATCATACATGCGTCCGAGCATGAAAATAGCTCTGGGGTGCTGGTGTTGAGCAGCCAGACGAAACCATTTCATCGCCTCGGAAGAAGATTTTTCTACCCCTTTGCCCTGAAAGTAGTTCATCCCTAACTGATAATGTGATTGCGCCATGTTGGTCATTTGAATTCCCTTGCTATGAATATAAACTAAACTTAATTATCCACTATACACTAAAAAAACAACGATTGGCAGTAGTAAATAAAAGATTTGGATTAAATATTGACATATTATGATTAGGGTGTTCAAATGTCTTATTGATAATATTTTTACTTGAAAGGTCTACTAATGAGCGATTATCAGAGGCAGGACATTCTTCTTGAAACTGGAACCAATGAAATGGAAATCATTGAATTCTACCTTGGAACCCAGCCTTTTGGCATCAATGTGCATAAGCTGAAGGAAATTATCACCTTTGAGCAAGAAGCTTTAACCGTAATCCCCGGGAGTGGGGAGGGGATGCTCGGAACTTTGCTGCTGCGGGGTAGCACGATTCCCCTGATCGATCTGAAGTCACACATTGCCCAGAAGGAAAAAAATCTGGAAGAGGATGTGCGTCAGGTGGTTTTGGTCTGCGAGTTTAATGATCGGGTCAATGGTTTCAAGGTTGACGGGGTCAACCAGATTCATCGAGTTTCCTGGGAGGATATCCAGCCGATGGCCAGCTTTATTGACCAGTATCGTCCCCGTTTTACCGGGAGTGTCAATATTGAAGGGCGTGAAATTCTGATTGTTGATCTGGAACATATTGTCGCTGAATTTGATTCCGAAGCGAATCTTGATTATGAGGCTGGACTTCACGCTGCAGAGATGGAAGAAAAACTGCCACACACGCGCGAAAAGATGAAGCTGATGTTGGCCGAAGATTCAGCATTGATCCGAAATGGGATTGAAAAAGTTCTCAAAGGATCAAATTATACGAATCTGGAAGTTTTTGTCGATGGTCAGCAATGCTATGATCGTATTCAGGAAGTCCGGCAGCAGGTTATTGATGGCGAGCCACTTGACAGTCAACTGAACTTGTTGATTTCTGATATCGAAATGCCGAAAATGGATGGCCTGACCCTGTGCAAAAAAATCAAGGACGATCCGGCATTGCGCGATATGAAGGTTATTATGTTCTCTTCGCTGATCAACGAACAGATGGCGATTAAATGCGATCAGGTTGGTGCTGATGGCTATGCAACAAAGCCGCAGATCCCTTACCTGGTTGAAATGATGGATAAATTTTTGGAGATTGACGGTTCAGAGTAAATGCTCTTGCAGTAAACTCGGGACTGTCCCCAATTCCACCGGGGGCTGTCCCAAATTTACGATCCACGAAGAACTGTGGTGGTTTACACCGCAAAAGCCTGCGACAGCCCCCCCATGAGGGGACGATCCAAGTTTTGCTGTCATCTAGCGACCTTCGTCTATTTTAACCAATAGTTTTTTCCAGTCGTCGACAAACCTTTTCTGCATCCTGCCGTGCCTCTTCAATCTGCGATGGAGACATTTTATTCTCTAATGATTCGAGGGCTTTTTGTGCATCTTCATGTCCTTTTTCCGCAGGTAGACACAGCCAGATATAAGCTTTGACGTGATCCTTGGGGACTCCCCGGCCAAGCGCATACATCCCACCCAGATTATACTGGGCATCGGTGTACCCCTGTTCAACAGCTTTGTTCCACCATTTGACCGCTTCGGTATCACTCTTTATAACTCCATAGCCGAATACGTATAGAACTCCCAGATTATATTGGGCGGCAGCATTTCCCTGTTCAGCGGCCAGCGTCCACCAGTGGCGGGCTTCATCATAGTCTTGAGGAATGTCTTTGCCGTTTATATACATGCGGCCCAGATTGTACTGAGCATCGATATCTCCCTGCTCGGCGGCCAGTTTATACCAGTCAACTGCTGCAAAAGGATCAATTTCAACCCCTTCTCCCTTTGCATACATGAACCCGAGGTTGTGCTGAGCATCGACATGTCCCTGTTCTGCCGCCAGTCGACACCACTTCGCTGCTTGAACGGCATCTCGTTCGACCCCCTGACCAAAAGCGTACATCACCCCAAGATTGAACTGGGAATCAGCGTTTCCCTGCTGGGCGGCCAGCCGGTACCACTTGATTGCTTCCTGCTCGTCCTGAGTAACCCCTTCCCCGGTGGCAAACATCACTCCCAGGGTGTATTGAGCTTCAATATGATTTTGCTCAGCTGCTTTCCGACACCAA
>JAYEME010000041.1:0-5359 GCA_034717915.1 Thermodesulfobacteriota bacterium | reverse complement strand
TAAAACTATAATAAAAAACTTTTTTTACTTTGTTGAGGACTTTCCAGGAATAGGGTCACAGAGATCAGCAATGCTCCCACCGGTCAATTGTTCCAATTGAGCCATGGTCACAGGAACGGCAGAATGGCTATTTCCAGCCGCAGCATAGACAACCGGAAACCTGAGTAACGAGGCATCAAGTAAAAGGGGCAACTCCTCCGGGAGTAAAAAAGGACAGACACCCCCGGGAGCATAACCGGTATGATCTATTACTTCATCAACCTGGGGCAGTTTGACTTTTCCGGATAAACCAGAAGCCTGTTTCAAACGGGAACTTTTTACCTTCATATCCCCGCAAGTCACAACGACTACCGGGTTTCCACCGACCAAAAATAAGAGTGTTTTAGCAATTTCTGCAACACCACAACCAACAGCAGCAGCGGCAGTAGCAGCGGTTGCTGTTAATTCAACATACTCCCACACCTCAATATTATGAGTTGCCAGATAGATTTTCAACTTGGTGATAGTGGCCACAATTATCCCTGCTGTTCAGCAAGCAGCTGAGCTGCTTCTTGAGCCAATTCAGGATCCAGGCGGGGATCGTTGACTACCAAACGCAGGATCTTCAACCCATCCTTGATCCAATTTTTAGCCAGATAAGTCTGGGCAACCCGCAATTGCCAACGTGGCTCCTCTGGTTCTTCTCGGCAGGCGGTATTAAAAGTATCAAGAATAGTCCCCAACTCCCTTTTCTGGCGTAGCCAGAACTCAGCCAGCGGCAGGCTGGTTCCACCGCCGTGACCAGAAGCGGGAATCATTTTCAAAACATTTTCCGTCTCGGCCAATGCTCCAACATGTTCCAGAACCGATGCGGCCAACAGCAGAAATCGAGGATCAAGGTTTTCTGCCGCAATCGCCTGGCGAGCATACTCTGCTGCATCAGAATATTTCTGTTGCTGCACATAGAGTGAAGTCAATTGTGCATAGCAAAATTCGGGGGATACTCCCTGATCGAGGAACTGCAGTAGCCGTTCTTCCGCTAAAGGGTAATCACCCAGACCTATCAGAATTGGCACCAGAGCTTCGATCGCTAATAACAACTCAGAATTTTTCTCCAGAGCTATCTCCAATGCCGGACAAGCATCTTCCAGCTGACCAGTGCGCCCCAAAAGAGATCCCAACTCAAACCAGTAAAGATCATCTTGCTCCACAACTTCCACCTCTCTCCACAGAGGCAGAGCCTGTCCATCCTGTCCAGCGTGCGACAACAAAAAGGCCGCTTTAAAGGTTGCACTTTTAGAAGTGTAACGCTCGGCTAAATCAGCAGGATAAGAGGTAAGAATCAGCTCCAACTGACTATCATCATCTCCAAATATTGCATCCTCATCATTCAGCAATGTTGTTGATTGTGAGACACAAGCAGAACAAGCAGCCAACGGACTGGAAGCCGATGGATTCACAACTGACGCATCAATCTCCGGAACCAGAGGCTCAGCCGCGATAGCCTCTTCTATCTTCTCAGCTAAACCCGCACTACAAACCTGTTCCTGAGCCAAGTGTAAATGTTCGGCAGCCCGATCGAAATGACCACAACGTTGCAATCCCAAAGCTTCTTCCAGATTCAGCCCTGCCAGACCATCGCCAGCCACGATTCGCAGCTGCTCAACTTCATCCATTTCCGTTTCGCTGAGTGATTGATCGGTTAATTTTTCAACCAGCAACTTGGCATCGACAAAACGTTTCTGTTCAATCGCCTTACGCAACCCTTCGATAGAATCGCCACCATGACCAAATATTTTCCCCAGGAACCCCATAAATCACATATCCTTAAAATAACGAATCAATTAACTCAAAATCGAGCTCACTCTCTGCCAGTTGTTGTACCAAAGCTATTTTTTCCTTATCTGCAGCACCAATTTTAGCAACATCTTCCTGAATAGTCGTGTAAATTTCAGCGGTTGTCTCAGCCGTCCGCATATAAGGAATTTTTGCATCATCCAGAATTCGCTGCACGATCTTTGACAAAGGGGCAACACCAATAATTACCAATCCAGCAATTTTATTTTTAAATTCAGGAAGATGGCAAAGCGTCGACAGCATGACCAGGACTTCGTCCCGACTACTGGGAACAATAACCAGCGTTGACTCTTGCAACAGATCAACAATTCGCTGCGTTGAAGCTGCACCAAGTTGAACGTGATGGACAATACGACTTGCCTGTTCATTATCGGCCTGAAGCTCAAGGCGCAAAAGCTCTGATAGATATTTCAAGGTTGGATTGGCAAGTATCGGGGAATAATTAAAACCACCAACAACCTGAATGTCGGTCTTTCTAAATGCCAGCTGAAGATATTTCAACGTAGCTTCCCGCTTGTTTTTAATCAACTTATTGGGCAAGATCATTCGCACTTCAGCGCCATTTTCACGAAACAAAGCAAGATTCAATTCAATGGCATCGATGACATTTCCAACACCTCCACCAGTCACCATTAAAACCGGTGCGTCAAGCTGCTGAGCCAGCTGCGCATTATTGAGCCCCATGACTGATCCGACACCGGTGTGTCCAGCACCTTCAATAATCAAAAAGTCACACTGCTTTTCCAACTCGGCAGTTGCATGACGAATCTGCTCTAAATATTGTTGTGGAGCTGTTTTTCCTTCGAGAACTTCACGGGTGGTATGGGAATCAAGAACCACTGGGGACATCAATTCGAGTTGATCTTCCATCCCATAAACGTGGGCAATTAAGGCTGCATCAACATCGACAAACTGCCCCAGATATTTGGTTCGCTTAGGCCCAAACGGTTTGATAAACCCAACGCGGTTATACTTTTTACGGGCAAGATGGAGCAGAGACAAGCTGGTTGTGGTCTTACCGCAATGTTGACCCGTTGCAGCAATAAAAATTTTCTTGCACATAAACCAGCTCCTTGAATTACAAATAAAAGGATTTGCCAAAAATATTACGTCAAAAACAGATTTCGTTCTTTGACAAATTCAGGATGAAATTTCTCCACTAACTCATCAACAATCATCGGGTTCGCTTCCAATGCCAGAGCTCCACGACACAAAGTCAAATCGATCTCAGTCGCTTCGGCATAGCCAATTCCAAAATAACGGCAAAAGTCACTGGCCAGACTGACAATGGCACAAACAGTAAATATCTCTTCATTTTCAGTCCGCAGACTTTCAAATTCGTGATGATGAAGGGTGACCTCAACAATCATCTTGGGATAATTCCAGTGATCAAGAAGTGCCGCCCCAACCACTTCATGGGAGTAAGCAAATAACCCCCGCTCAACATCACGGAGCAGCCCTTTACCCGAATCGACAACCCGCAACACTTCCTTGTAAAGATCCTTGTCGCGATTCACCATCACCACCTTGCCAATATGATGTTGCAACCCGGCAAGATAAGCCTCATTTTTATCGATATCAGTCAAACGATCAGCTAACATCCGGCAAGCGACAGCACAACCGATCGAATTTTCCCAGAGCTTGCGCTCCATAACACCGTAGGTTTTACTGGTCGAACGTAAACTGTATTCCAAGGCAAGGTTTTTCAGAACATTTTCACCAACAATAATAATCGCCCGATCAACCGTCCTCACCTGTTTCATCTGTTGATAAAATACCGAGTTAGCCATGCGCATTACACGTGCAGAAATCACCGGATCAAGGGAGACAGCATTCGCCAGTTCCTTAATTTTCAAATCGGGTTTCCGTAGCAATTCAAGCAACTTGGTTGCCACAATCGGCGAAGCTGGCAGCTCTCCCATACTTTTAGTGATTGACTCGAAATCCAGAAACATACTCATCAGATTTTCTCCTGCTACCCTACAATCCCCCAATGTTTTATGCCAAAAGTTTTGCTATCACCTGCTTCACCGCCTCTCAGGCTTTAAAACAGATACGATCCATAGTGATTATTAGCAAATATGTTTTTTCACAATTTCAGTGTTCATGATATCCCAGCACAACCAGAACACAACTACCATCAGCAATCACGTTTAAGCCTTGCTTTTCACAATATTGCACCGCTGCCGGGCTTTCAGAACCCACCTGCATCCAGATATTCTTAATTCCGTGAGCCGCAGCCTGTTTAACCACTTTTTCGGTTATTTTTGGTGGTGTAATTATAGAGATACTTTCCACCTCTTTAGGAAGATCGGCAACGGAAGGGAGACAATCCAAACCTTCAATCCGGGTATCTTTAGGATGGATCGGCAGAGCTTGGAGGTTGTTCTGTTGATAACAACGTAAGACCTTATTGCCATATTTATCACGGTTGGTCGAAGCTCCAACCACACCGAAAACGGATGAAGCAAGAAATTGTTTGATCTGTTGTTCAATTGTCATCGTTCTTTCCTTAATTGATGCTTTCGCAAAAACTCATGGGATGGCCAAGCAAAATTTTCGTCCTACAAGACCTGGTGGTTTTTCAGGGGCGAAGGCATACATAGTGTATGTCGAGGTCCTGAAAAAACACCGTAACGCCGTAGGTCGGACTTTTTGCGACGCCATCTTAATTGAAAGTACATTTATTCGATATTAGCAGAGGCGTTTGTAATTTCCAAACGAGCCAGTTCATCACAACGTTCATTTTCTGTATGTCCCGCATGCCCCTTCACCCAGGTCCATTCAACCTGATGTCTTTCGGCAAGTTTCAACAATCGTTCCCAGAGATCGCGGTTTACAACCTCAGCTTTTTTCGAGTTTTTCCATCCTTTGCTCTGCCAGCCCTCAATCCACTCCGTCATTCCCTTGACCAGATACTGCGAATCGGTGGTTAACCGTACCCGACAGGGCCGAGTGAGGGCCTCTAACCCTGCAATGGCTCCGAGCATCTCCATGCGGTTATTGGTTGTTTCAGCAGCATAGCCAGACAACTCCTTTTCGTGCTTCCCATGGCGCAGAATTGTACCATAACCGCCAGGACCGGGATTTCCGGAACAGGCTCCGTCAGAAAAGATTTCTACCAGTGTTGATTGTCGGGTCATAGAGGATATCCTTGCATGCCGGGCAGAATAGCACATTTTTTCAAAACACCAAACGCAAACAGCCCCTTCCATTTTCAGGAAGAGGCTGTTGATTCTGGCGTCCCCAGGGGGATTCGCCCACTACGTCACCCGCATCACGCGGGCTCCTGCGTAGGCTCCCCTTCGCTCGCTGACGCGGCCATCCCTGGCCGCTTTTCTGACATCAAGTCAGCGCTCGCTTCGCTTCGAATCCCCCAAAAACAATAAAAATAAGAAAAGCCCTCCCACTTTCGCGGAAGGGCTTTTCTTATTTTGGCGTCCCCAGGGGGATTCGAACCCCCGTCGCCGCCGTGAAAGGGCGGTGTCCTGGGCCAGGCTAGACGATAGGGACTTAAAACTTC
>JAYEME010000040.1:0-1129 GCA_034717915.1 Thermodesulfobacteriota bacterium | reverse complement strand
GGTAGCAGGGTCGAGGCACAGAAACTGATGAAAAAAAGTGACCAGAGGCCGTATCCGCTAAAAAATTCAAACATGCAGGAGATCATAGCAGAGCCGTTGTGGAAAACAAATGGTTGAAAGACCTTGTTCAACGACTTGTCAGGGTGTAAATTGTCCGCTTTAATTCTTCCCGATACAAAAGGTTGTTGATATGGATTCAAAACAGGCGTGGGATAAATTTAAAGCTTTGCTGGAGATGATCAAATTTTCCCACACAGTTTTTGCTTTCCCTTTTGCGTTGATGGGGGTGGTACTGGCCTCGCTGGCAAGTGGCAAAGCCCCAGGTTTTGGTCAGGTATTCTGGATCTGCGTGGCCATGGTTGGAGCGCGAACCACGGCGATGGGGTTGAATCGGTTGATTGACGCAAAGATTGATGCCAAAAACCCGCGGACTGCTGATCGCCACATTCCTGCCGGCAAGGTGTCGATCTGGGAGGCAATGCTGTTTATTCTGGTGGCATTGGTTATCTTCTTGTTTGCTGCCTGGATGTTGAATCCCCTCTGTTTAAAGTTGGCACCGATTGTGGTCGGGTTCTTTGTCCTCTATGCTTACTGTAAACGCTTTACCCATTTTGCCCATGTGGTTCTGGGAATCTGCCTTGCTGCTGCCCCAATTGGTGCCTGGGTGGCTCTGCGGGGTGATCTCGGCTGGCCGGTTATTTCCCTTGGGATTGCAGTCCTCTTCTGGGTCTCCGGTTTCGATATTTTTTATGCCCTGCAGGATTATGATTACGATGTCGAGCATGGGCTGCATTCGGTTCCATCACGATTGGGGAAAGAGAAATCGTTTCTGCTGGTGCGGATTTTTCACGGCTTGATGTTGCTGTTTCTGCTTCTGGTGATGCCGGGGAGTGGATTGGGCTGGATCTATTTTTCCGGCATTGTTGTTGTGGCTGGATTGTTGGTTTATGAACACCTGCTGGTCAAGCCGGATGATCTGTCGAAGCTGGATGCGGCGTTTTTTAATATGAATGGATATATCAGTGTGACGATTTTTGTGTTTACACTGATTGATGCGTTAGTTTGAAATCATTTAATGGAGAGACGCAGAAAAAATCTTTAAACCAAAAATAGCCACCAAGCCACCAAG
>JAYEME010000039.1:0-19585 GCA_034717915.1 Thermodesulfobacteriota bacterium | reverse complement strand
ATTCTCAGGGCTTCAACATGAACAACAGGCATGACTGGCAGCACTTCTGACGCAACTGTTACCTCAGTTTGCAGGTTGTCTGCACTGACTATTTGCGGTATGAATAATAACAGAATAAGCAGGAGTCTGGTTGCGCATTGTTCTGCTTTGAGAATCGAATTCATCAGTTTCTAAGTGTCCATAGCATTGTATTTATTTGCTCATTAAGGCTGGGACAATATAGCAGCAAGGTAAGAGGGAAAACAAGTTTTTGAATGTATCTCTCCTATGGAGGTTACAAATTTGAAGTGTTTTTATGATTAGATCAGCTTCCAGGGGTTGAATTTGAGTTCTGTTGTTCGGATTTCATCTTTTGTTGTTCTCTCGCTTGCTCTGCATCTTTTAAGTTTGTCTTTTAACTTTATGCGGCCAGCACAAGTGTTTGAACCCTCCCCGATAGGGATTGACTATGTTTCTCGACCTGTTGCCTCTTTCTATCCTGCCCCAACTCAGAAAAATTCTACTCATCAGATTACTCAAAAACAGCTTCAACAGGTCAAGAAAAGGATCCCATTAAGCCTTGAAAGATCGAGTCTAAAACCTGTTCGAACGAAAGAGGTTGAACCTGCTTCTTTGGTTTCTAAGCTGAAACAAAAAGAGAGACTACCTGAAGTTATTCCTGTAGCCATTGTTGAGTCTCCATCTGTAGCACCGCGAGAAAAACCAGCACCAAGTCACTCTTCCTCTGTCGAAAAGGATGCTTTGGAAGGGCCGTTGGCTGGTGCAGAAACTTCCGTGCTTGAGGATGATGATCCGGCGCCTGAAGTTGCTGTCCAATTACCGGTGGCAACTTTCGTCGATTCAGAGATTCAGGGTGAGGAGACGGCTGTTCTTGATCCGATTAAATCAGAGATTTCCGGCACCAATCAGGACAGGACTTCTTTGTTGCCGGGGCAGGAAGAGGCTAGGGTTGCTCAACCATCTACTAATGCACTACCGCGCTACGATCTGAATCCTTCGCCACGTTACCCACAGGTTGCTAAATTACGCGGCTGGGAAGGGAAGGTCGTCTTCGAGGCGTTGATCCTTAAAAGCGGTCGAGTTGGCAACCTGAACTTATTGGCGTCATCGGGCTACCGGAGCCTTGACAGCGCGGCACGGAAGGCAATCAATCGCTGGCAGTTCAAACCAGCAGTTGCCTCTGGTGTATCAGTCGATAGCCAGGTTCAAATCCCGATAACTTTTTCTCTTAAGGATCTTTAAATTATAATTAATTTAATCTATTGCCCTTTTATGTTACAATCTGCGTAAATTTAAACAGAGTGATGTGGAGATTCTTGAATGACTGAGCAAACGGACAGTCGGCAATTGTTTATTGGCGAAGTAAAAGGATTGATTGAAACGATTCGTAACTCTCTGTGCGGACAGAACATTACTCCAGAGTTGTTGGCAGATTCAGGTGATGCCGTCTCGGCTCTTAAAAATGCCGCCACTGATGCTGATGTTGATTCCTTTCGCTTGATAGCTGATTGCCTTGAGATTGTTCTCAACAGGCATGTGGCCGCGCAGTCAGCTCCGAGCAGGGTCGAACTGGAAACTGTAGAGCTTGCTGTGGATTGGCTGGATCAACTGTTGATTCTCTATCGGGAAGATATCCCGGAACCGAAATCTCTGGTAGCAGAATTGCTCAACACATTTGACCTGGTTGAACGCTCACAGGGGGCGGTGTCGCTGGTGGAATTGGTCAATAATCAAGCGGGGCAGGGTGAATCCCCGGTTGCCGATCCATTTTCAGACGACCCTGACTTTGCCGTTGATGCACACTCCGCACCTGAATATCAGGACCCCTTTGCTGAAGACCCAGGGTTTGGTCTGGAATTTGATCTATTGCAACGAACAATAAATTTTGTCGTTGCGTCAGGAAAGCTAGATGATGACCCTTTTAATGATGATCCTCCCTTCCAGGAAGATTGACAAGTCCATGAGTTTTGCGAAAGCATCAAGATTAATTGTGTGGTAACGGGATGATTTCCGGTGCTGTCGCCGTTGTTTATGTTCCCTCCATGTTGGCTGAGAATTTTATTTGCAAATCTTTGTGACGCATGCTAGAAACGCAACCTCTCGTAATGGTATTGTTTTGTCGTGTCTTTGCGGGTTGTGCGCCAGTAGCTCAGTTGGATAGAGCAACGGACTTCTAATCCGTAGGCCGAGGGTTCGAATCCTTCCTGGCGCGCCATTTTTAGTTTGACACAGGCCGGTAGTTTCCGTAACATGGTCGGGTTTTTCTGGTGGGTGTAGCTCAGTTGGTAGAGCACTGGATTGTGGCTCCGGATGTCGAGGGTTCAAGCCCCTTCACTCACCCCATTTATAAACATGCTCACCCTCTGCGCTCAGTTATCCCGTCCAACCGGGTGGGTTTGGAGGGTGAGCATTGTTCATTTAGCTTTTCTTGCGAGAGTGGCGGAATTGGTAGACGCGCTGGTCTTAGGAACCAGTATCCTATGATGTGGGGGTTCGAGTCCCCCCTCTCGCACCATTCAAATCATGGTTTTTTAAACTATTGAAAGCATATGAATAAATAGAGAAACTTCACATTAAACTGGATCAAAATTTAAGAATCAGGAAGGGAAAAAGATGAGTATTACTGTTGAAGCCCTAACCCCAATTAAAAAGAAACTGAGTCTTGAGATTGCAGCTGACGTTGTTGATGCCGAGCTGGAAAATGCGTATAAAAAAATTGCCAAGACTGCTGATATTAAAGGTTTTCGCAAAGGCAAGGTTCCAAGGAAAGTCCTTGAGCAACATTATGGTCCAAAGGCTCAGTATGATGCTGCCGGTCCTCTGATCAATAACAGTCTGTATAAGGCACTTCTGGATAATAAAATCGAACCGGTATCACAACCTGAGGTGACTGAATCTGGAACGGTTGAGGCAGGAAAACCCTTTAAGTATGAGGCAGTCGTGGATGTCCGTCCAGAGGTTATTGCAAAAGATTATTCCAAACTGAAGCTTGAGAAAGAAAAGTTTTCTTTCGATGAAGCTGTCGTAGGGCAACAATTGGAACAAATGGCTAATTCACGGACTAAACTTGATGTCACCAGCCGTAAAAAAGCCCGGGATGGCGATACAGTTATTATTGATTTCGAAGGTTTTATCGATGATACCCCATTTGAGAATGGTGCTGCCAAGGATTTTGAACTTGCCCTCGGATCCAATAGCTTTATCCCCGGGTTTGAAACACAGTTGGTGGGAATGACACGGGAAGAGGAAAAAGAGGTTGAAGTGACTTTTCCGGAAGAATATGGTTCTGAGGATCTGGCGGGAAAACCGGCAGTTTTCAAGGTGTTGGTTAAAGAGATCAAGGAAAAGAATATTCCAAAGATAGATGATTCTCTGGCTAAGGAGCTTGATGCCGCTAACCTGGATGAACTCAAAGAGCGAATCAAAGAGAATTCCATTGCTCAGGAAAAACAACGGATTGATGGGCAACTGCAGGAAAATTTAATGGTAGCTCTGATTGAGAACAATTCTTTTGATGTTCCTGAAGGGATGATTGAGAATCAACTCCATCATCTAAAGGACAGTTTTACCCAAAAGCTTAAAGCTCAGGGGATGAGTTTTGAAATGCTGGGAATGAATGATGAGTCTTTTGCCAAAACTTATCGGGATATGGCTGTTCAGCAAGTCAAGGGTGAATTAGTCCTGGATGCAATCGCAGGTCAAGAAAAGATTGTTGTTGATGAATCTGAAGTTGAACAGAAGATGCAAGAATTTGCTGATAACAGTGAAGTTCCTTTGGATCAGGTTAAAAAATATTTTGAAAATGAGTCAACATTGGCCGGGCTGAAGGGGCAGATTTTAAACGAAAAGGTGACCAAATATCTATTGGATCAGGCTGTTGTGACTGAGGTTGAACCGCAACAACCGGAGCAGCAAGATACTGGTGATAACGAAACAGAGGAGTCCTGATATGAGCTTGGTGCCAATGGTGGTCGAAGATAGCGGTCGTGGTGAACGGGCTTATGATATATATTCCCGTCTGCTGAAGGATCGAATCATTTTTCTCGGTGGAGAGATTGAAGACCATATGGCAAATCTGATTATTGCTCAATTGCTATTTCTAGAATCAGAAGATCCAGATCGGGATATCCACCTTTATATCAATTCCCCTGGTGGTGTTGTTACTGCTGGGATGGCCATATATGATACAATGCAGTATTTAAAAGCACCCGTATCTACCATTTGTATTGGGCAAGCAGCCAGTATGGGGGCGATTCTTCTTGCTGCTGGAGCTTCTGGAAAACGTTTTGCTTTGCCACACGCCAGAGTTATGATTCATCAGCCCTTGGGTGGTTTTCAAGGTCAGGCAACAGATATCAGTATTCATGCCAAAGAGATTTTGCGCATGCGCGAAACTTTAAATGGAATACTGGCAAAGCATACTGGACAGGATTTGGCACAGATTACGGTTGATACTGAGCGTGATTTTTTCATGGATAGCGGAGCAGCATGTAATTATGGTATTATCGATTCTATTGTCGAACGAAAATCATAATAATTTGTGTGTGGAGGTATAACACGTGAGTTTAAAGGATGAAAACAGTCAGTTGACCTGTTCCTTTTGTGGTAAATCTCAGGATGAAGTTAAAAAACTGATTGCCGGGCCTACTGTCTATATTTGTGATGAATGTATAGAGCTCTGCAATGACATCATTGATGAAGAATCTCGCCTTGATCAGACTCTTGATCCTGAATCAAAACAGTTACCCAAGCCGGTTGAAATAAACGATATTCTCGATGAATATGTGATTGGACAGGAGCTGGCAAAAAAAGTTCTGTCCGTTGCAGTTTATAATCATTATAAGAGAATTGAGTCTACTGATAAAAATAGTGATGTAGAAATTCAGAAAAGTAACGTTCTTTTGTTGGGGCCAACGGGAAGTGGCAAGACATTACTGGCACAGACATTGGCCAAGGTGCTGGATGTTCCCTTCACTATAGCTGATGCAACAAATTTGACGGAAGCAGGTTATGTCGGTGAGGACGTCGAAAATATCATTCTCAGCCTGCTGCAGGCTGCCGATTACGATCTGGAGAAAGCCCAAAAGGGAATTATCTATATTGACGAAGTCGATAAAATTGCAAGAAAATCTGAATCACCTTCGATTACCCGTGATGTTTCGGGTGAAGGTGTTCAGCAAGCATTGTTGAAAATTATTGAGGGGACAACCGCAAGCGTTCCTCCTAAAGGTGGTCGGAAACATCCACAGCAAGAGTTTCTTAAGGTTGATACGACGAATATTCTGTTTATTTGTGGCGGAGCCTTTTCCGGATTGGAAAAGGTTATCAATAAACGTATTAAATCTAAAACAATGGGTTTCGGTTCGGAAGTTCGTTCAATCAAAGAAGAGGACTTGGGGGAAATCCTCAGTAAGGTGCAACCTACGGATTTGCTGAAATTTGGCTTGATTCCTGAATTTGTTGGCCGTATGCCGGTGCTTGCAACGCTTGGGGAACTGGATGAACAAGCCCTTATTCAAATACTTCACGAACCAAAAAATGCCCTGGTAAAACAATATCAACGCCTCTTTGAGATGGAAAATGTCCATTTGAAGTTTACCGACGGGGCACTGGTTGCGATCGCTCAAGAAGCATTGACGCGTAAGACGGGCGCACGTGGGCTCCGTTCCATTCTTGAAAATGCCATGCTCGATGTGATGTACGATATTCCCTCTCAGGATCGGGTCAAGGAAGTTGTTTTGAACGAAGATGTCATTACTAAAGGTGTAAAGCCGATTATTGTCTATGACATTGCTGAAAGTGCTTAGTTTATTTTAAATTTCAAAATTTTTTCAGGAGCGTAGTTTTGTCCTTGGACAGTGCGCTCCTTTTCATATTGTAGGCTATATTTATGCCAGATATTATTGAACAATCCGATTTTCCCACTCCACACCTTTTACCCATGCTGCCATTGCGGGATATTGTCATTTTTCCGTTCATGGTTGCCCCTTTATTTGTCGGGAGACCACACTCCATTGGTGCTTTAGAAAAAGCATCCGATGGTGACAAGATGATCTTTCTTCTCAGTCAGAAAGATCCCAAGGTTGATGCCCCTGAAGAAAATGATCTTTACCAGGTAGGAACCGTTGGAAAGGTTATTCAATTACTTAAACTTCCAGATGGGACAGTTAAGGTTCTGGTTGAAGGATGTTGGCGGGGCAGAGTTGATTCCTTTGTTGGGGGGGACGATTTTCTTCAGGTTGTTGTCGATCCGTTGGTGGAATCCATGGCCGATTCATCAGAGGTTGAAGCGGTTATTCGAGCCATCAAGTCAAGTTTTGAGATTTATATAGGATTAAGTAAAAAAATTCCTGCTGAGGTGAGTAACACGATAGCGGGGCTTGATGATCCGTCCCGCCTGGCAGATACTGTTGCCGGACATCTCCAGATCCCCATTGCTGACAAGCAGGAAATACTCGAATTTATCGATCCGGTTCAGCGGTTGGAGCATATTCTGGTTTTGCTTGAGCAGGAAATTGAAATTCTTCAGATAGAGGGACGAATACGCAGTCGGGTTAAAAGCCAGATGGAGCGCAGTCAAAAAGAGTATTATCTGAATGAACAGATGCGCGCTATTCAGAAGGAACTTGGAGGGCAGGACGAGTTTAAGCAGGAACTTCTCCAATTTGAAGAGCAGATCAAAAAAAAGAAAATGTCCAAGGAGGCGACGGAGAAAGCACAAGCGGAGTTACGCAAGTTGAAAATGATGTCACCGATGGCTGCTGAAGCAACTGTGGTGCGCAATTATATTGAATGGCTCCTTTCATTGCCCTGGCAAAAAGGGACCCATGACCGACATGATTTGCAAAAAGCAGAGGAAATTCTTGAAGCAGATCATTATGGATTGCAAAAGGTTAAGGAGCGGGTTTTAGAATATCTGGCGGTTCAAGCTTTAGTGAAACAGATTAAGGGTCCGATCCTTTGTCTTGTCGGTCCTCCCGGTGTTGGTAAAACATCTTTAGGTCAGTCGATTGCAAAAGCACTGCAAAGAAAATTTGTTCGAATATCGCTGGGTGGAGTGCGTGATGAAGCTGAAATTCGCGGTCATCGGCGCACCTATATTGGTGCTATGCCGGGTAAGATTATTCAGGGGTTAAAAAAATCTGGAGTAAAAAATCCAGTTTTTATGTTGGATGAAATTGATAAAATGAGCACCGATTTCCGTGGTGACCCTTCCTCTGCACTGCTTGAGGTTCTTGACCCGGAGCAGAATAATAGTTTTTCTGACCACTTTTTGGACGTAGAGTACGATCTGTCGCAGGTCTTGTTTATTGCGACAGCTAACAATCTTCAGGCTATTCCTCGGCCGCTACATGACCGACTGGAAGTGATCCGAATTGAGGGCTATTCTGAAGAAGAGAAGCTCCATATTGCACGGCGCTATCTACTGGAAAAACAGATCGGAGCTCATGGTCTTGATGATAAGCTGGTGAGGTTTTCGGACCGTGCGATTTATGAACTTATCAGACGTTATACGCGCGAATCTGGTGTTCGTAGTTTGGATCGAAATATCGCTGCTGTGATGCGTAAACTGGCCAAAAAAGCGGTTTTGGAGGGAAAAGATAGGAGCTTCAAAGTTGGCGATAAGCAAATTCAAAAATATCTTGGTGTTCCACAATATCAATATGGTGTTCGTGAAGAGCATGATCAGATTGGTATGGCGACCGGTTTGGCTTGGACCGAAACCGGGGGTGAGCTTCTAACCATCGAAGTGACAAGCTTACCTGGTCAAGGAAAATTAATCATAACGGGTCAGCTTGGCGACGTCATGCAGGAATCAGCTCAAGCTGCGATGAGCTATATTCGTTCTCGCTGGCAGGAACTCCACCTTGACAAGGAATTCTATTCGAAACTCGATCTCCATATTCATGTCCCTGAAGGTGCAGTTCCTAAGGATGGTCCTTCCGCAGGCATTACAATCGCTACTGCTCTGGCCTCAGCCTTGACAGGGCGCCCGATCAGAAAGGATCTGGCTATGACCGGTGAGGTGACTCTGCGGGGACGGGTATTGGCTATTGGGGGGCTGAAAGAAAAATTATTAGCAGCAAGAAGAGGTGGAATTACTAAAGTACTGATTCCGGCCGAAAACAAAAAGAACCTGGTGGAATTGTCACCACTCTTACTCAAATCACTCGCAATTGAAGTTGTTAGCCATGTAGATCAGGTTCTTGAGCTGGCTTTTGCTTTGGATGATAAATGAGTACTTAATCGGTCAAGTCTTTAAGCTTGGTTTTATTGGTTAAAAGCCCTTGAAATGGGGAAAAACAACTTGACAGCTTTTTCGAAAACCTGATATATCTTGTCGCGTTTTCACTTAACAGCACGTATTTAGAATCTAAGAGGAGGTAAACTGTGACTAAAGCAGATCTGGTCAATGCAATGGCAGAAAAAGCGGGGCTGAGCAAAGCTGATGCAGAGGGAGCTTTGAAAGCTTTCACTGAGGCAGTAACAGACGCTCTGAAAGCAGGGGAAAAAGTTGCTATGGTAGGTTTCGGAACCTTTAGTGTCGGTGATCGTGCCGCACGTACTGGTCAGAATCCCCAAACTGGTGCAAAAATTCAGATTGCCGCTGCCAAGGTACCAAAGTTCAAAGCAGGCAAGGCACTGAAAGACGCTGTTAATTAATAATTACAGTATATAAACTCAAATAGAATATCAGAAGTAGGAAGTACAAAGCTGTCCATCCTCAAACCCCACTTGGGCACTTGTATACTTCCTATTTCTATCTGCGGGGCTGTAGTAGAGTTGGTTACAACAACGGCCTGTCACGCCGTAGGTCGCGGGTTCAAGTCCCGTCAGCCCCGCCATTTTATTGTTCAACAAAGTTCCAGGGCGAATAGCTCAGCTGGGAGAGCGCCTGCCTTACAAGCAGGATGTCGGGGGTTCGAGCCCCTCTTCGCCCACCAAATTCTGGGGCTGTAGTAGCATCTTTAAAGCTATTACAGCTGCCTGCATAAAGTGTCACAATGGGGATGTAGCTCAGTTGGTTAGAGTGCCTGCCTGTCACGCAGGATGTCGCGAGTTCAAGTCTCGTCATTCCCGCCATCGTGAGAAAGGCCATCAATTTATTTGATGGCCTTTTTTTAGTTCTGCTGCCTTGAATGAGGTTGGTGGGAACAACTTGAAAAACTACAGGTTCACGGCGAACCCCTGATAAGCTTGTGTTGGTGAAGGATCTGCCAGAAGAGCAGAAATCATTGCCACACCATGAGCACCTGCCTGGAGTATTGACTTCGTGTTGTTCGCTTTGAGTCCCCCGAGAGCATAGACAGGAATGTTACAGTTGGCACAAATGGACGGTAAAGACTCGATACCAACCGGGTCACCATAGGCTGCTTTAGAGGGAGTGAAATAAATCGGGCCATAGGTGACAAAATCAGCCCCTTTATTTTGAGCTGCTTCGATCTCATTCCTGGAATGGGTGGAGGATCCGATCAGGAACTCTGAACCAAGGATCTGTCTGGCCACGTTTATTGGTAGCGAGTGATTTCCAAGGTGAACTCCATCCGCACCGATTGCTTGAGCCAGGTCGATTCTATCATTGATCAGTAATAGACATTGATGCTGTTGAGTCAGAGAGCGCAGTTCCTTAGCCAGAGGATAGAGTTCAGCTGCCGACAGATCCTTTTCTCGCAGTTGAATCATTTTCACCCCGGCCTGTAACAGTTCTTCAATAACCTCCAATAGCTGATGACCATTTTGAATCTGGTGGCGGTCTGTTATTAAATATAGATTCGGCAACATTTTGGTCATCAACCGGTTTTATTCAAAAAGGTGCTGTCCCAATCTTTCCAGACAGCTTCATATCCGCGTGATTTTAATAGTTCCTCAACTTCGGCAGGGGAACGCTGGTCGCTGATGGTGAACTGTTCAGCGTCCAGGCTCTCTTCTCCATAACCGCCCGGTGCAGTACAGGAACCGGCACTCATCTGGGTAATACCAAGGGGCAGAAGATTGTTGCGTAGTTCGGCGCTTTCACGTGTTGAAAGAACCAGTCCGGCATCAGGGATCAGCAAGCGCATAGCACAGATAAATTGAGTCAGCTGCCGGTCATCTATGATGCTGTTTGGTTGAAACCCTCCATCGGCCGGACAGAGGCGTGGAAAAGAGAGGGTCACCTGGGTGCGCCAGAATTTGCGGGCAAGATAGAATCCATGCAGTCCACTGTAAAAAACATCACTCAAGCCGCTTCCCAGCCCAAGTAGTGAACCAATGCCGATTCTGCGTAATCCTGCTATGCCAGCTCTTTCCGGGGCATCCAAGCGATACTTATAGTCACTTTTAGGACCGTATGGATGGAGTTCACGATAGAGTTCAGGATCGTAGGTTTCCTGATAGACGGTTAAGCCATCGACCCCGGCTGCAACCATACGTTGATAACCGTCCGTATCCATAGGAAAGACTTCTATTGAAACGGAGCCACAGTATTCTTTAATGATTTTTATGGCACTTTCGAGGTACTCAATACCGGCAACCTTGGGAGCTTCACCGGTCAATAGCAACATATGCCGGAACCCCTGACTACGGAGATATTTTGCTTCACGTCCAATTTCTTCCTGCGTCAAAGTTTTACGTGGAAAATGGTTGTCGGCACTGAAACCACAATATTTGCAGCCATTGAAACATTCATTGGATAGGTAGAGGGGCGCATAGAGGAGAATAGTTCGCCCAAACCTCTGTCTGGTGATGCGTTGTGCACGTTCCGCCATAAGTTCCAATTGACCGTCAGTCATATTGGGAGATAGCAGTCGAGAAAAATCATTGATACTTAAACGTTGTTGCTGCAGCGCCAGATCGATTTGTCCTGGAGTTGTATTCGCAATTATTTGTTCTATTTCCGTTTGAGGATAGAGCTCAAGCTGCTGTTGGAAACTCATCAATTATTCCTTAAAAAACCAGTGAGTGGACTTGATGCTTCGGCCTGTTGACGCTGAGCACCGAGCCCTGCCAAATAGGCTTCGCGCCCGGCCTCTACCCCTTTGCGAAAAGCCTGTGCCATCATTGCTGGATCTGCTGTGTCAGCAAGGGCGGTATTGACCAGAACCGCATCGGCACCCATTTCCATAGCTTCTGCTGAATGGGATGGCGCTCCGAGACCGGCATCAACAATAACTGGTACGTTTGCTTGTTCAATAATGATAGCAATGAGGTCGCGGGTTCGAACTCCCCGATTGGTTCCAATCGGGGCTCCTAATGGCATCACCGTTGCGGTTCCTGCTTCCTCTAAATGTCTTGCCAGAACCGGATCAGCAGGCATGTACGGAAGCACTACAAAACCCTCCTTAACCAGAATCTCTGCCGCTTTGAGGGTCTCAATCGGGTCTGGAAGCAGGTAGTATGGATCGGGAGTGACTTCCAGTTTAACCCAGGGTTCACAACCTGCGGCGCGTGCCAGACGAGCCAAACGGACAGCTTCTTCGGCATCGCGGGCACCACTGGTATTTGGCAGTAACAGATAACGTTCAGGGTCAATATGCGATAACAAGGAATCGTCAGGGTTGTCGATATCAACACGGCGTAGAGCGACAGTGACAATCTCACTGCCCGAGTGTTCCATCGCTGCAACCATCGCCTGATTTGAAGAAAATTTGCCAGTACCAACAAGCAATCGCGAGTTGAATATTCGCCCGGCAATAATTAATTGATCCATAATATTATCCTTAATTTAACCACCGCCAACAAATTGAACTAGTTCAATGGTGTCTTCCGATTTAAGTTCAGTTTTAACGTGAATATTCGGTGAAAGTATCTGACGGTTTAATTCAACAACCACCTGATCAGGGGATAGCTTTAACTTTTGTAAAAGCTGTTGAACGGTCAGGTTGTCCTGATACTCTGTTGTTTTCCCGTTGATAATTAGTTTCATGATTTATTCATTCTGGAGATTGGTTTAACAGCAGGCGAAGCACAGCATTGGCCTGATGATGTGCAGCGATCCCCACGCGCGGAGCCATCAGTCCACACCCAGGTTCTGCAGCGGTAACACCATCACCACAAAGATAAAAATGATCGGTTATCTTGGTCGTTTGAATAGTGTTGGCTGCCTTGTAACCAGCAACACCAGAGGCTGCCACCAGAAATTTATCGGGGAAATGACTCAGAAAATAGTTTGTCAACATCGCTTTCTGATCTGCTGCATCGAATGCCTCAACCAGAATATCTACTTCACTGAAAAGTTCTGTAATGTTTTCCGGAGTTACTCTCTTCTGATGAATATTTACTTTTGTTCCCGGATTTATGCGTAGCAGGTTATCCCGTAGTGCAAGAACTTTAGGGCTGCCGATCTGGTCGATAAAATACTGTTGTCGGTTCAGATTGGACGGCTCGACAACGTCAAAATCGGCAATATTCAGTTGTCCAACACCAACCCTTGCCAAGGCAACTGCCACATGAGAACCAAGCCCTCCAGCCCCGGCAATTCCAACGCAGCCCTGTTTGATTTTTTCATGCACACCAGGAGTGTGTCTTGCCATCATCAGGATTTCTAACTCTTCAGCGGACGGTTGTTCCCCTCGTTGAATCATGACGATATGATCACTGTCATTCAACTCTTGATCACTGCTTGCCGGATACCCGTTGACAATCAGCAGATCAGCATCCGCTTTGTACTTCTTGCGAAGTTCATATAAACGAGTGCCACTATTAATTTTGATCAGTTTTTCGTTTAGATATATCAACATTGTATAAAATCAAAATAAAAAACCGCCAAAAGGCGGCTTCCGATAATTTCTATCGGTATCTATTGCCGCTTCCCTACGCCGGTATCAACCGGATCAGGTTCCAAGGGTCGTTCCAGTAAGTCTGGAACTCTCAGTATCCAAGACGCCCCTAGCGTGTTGTTTGTGTCTGTTGAAATTACCAGCCTGATAATATGAAAGTCAACCTGTAAGCGGGGAAAGGTGAGTTTTAAGTTTGATCTTTTCACTTCCTTTCGCATAGGATGCGGCTCCAGAGCTCAGATTTACAGGAAAGGGAAAACTTCATGTCAATTTCAGAACGTTATCGCCAAATTTTAGAGCGGATAGATCAAGAATCTGATCATCTCTATGAGATCCTCCCTGAGAACACGGCTAACTCGTTACGGCTGGTCGATATTGCTGCCGAAGAGTTACAGGATTGGGTTGATGCGGTCGGTGAGATTCCACAGCTTCAGCTGGAATCTAAACTTTCACCTGTGCTACTAAAAGCCCATGAATATCTGGATCGAGCACGGGTTTCACTGGAGAAAGAGGCTCATCAAAAAGCAGTTGAAATAATTTGGGAATTAGAACAAGGGATCTATCGACTATTAAATGATCTATGATGCGTTGAGAAAACGCTTACCAATTTGTATCTGTATGCACCCCTGGAGGATAGAATGGAAAAAGAACAGGAACTGAAACTTGAAATTCAAATGAGTGATGATGTCGCAGCTGGGCAGTATATTAATATGGCGGTCGTCAATCATAACGACAGTGAATTTGTTATTGATTGCATCTATGTTCAGCCACAGGCGGCTAAAGCACGTGTCCAGTCTCGTTTGATTACCTCGCCACGTCATGCCAAACGATTATTGTTGGCATTACAGGGCAATATTGAACGTTATGAAAAAAAATATGGCAATATTGATCTGACTGAAATGAACAGTAGTCAGTTCAGCAGTCAACCAATACATTAATTGGAAGGAAGCACAATCGTTGATCAGCCTCTACTCAACATATATAATCGGTATTTCAATTGCAGTTATCTTGGCTTTGTTCTGGTCTTTTATTTTAGATAAGAATAAACCGTCAACAATCAAAGAGTTTATTGCAAAACTGGTGGCGAGGGGATTGCTGATCACTGTCTTGTTTGTGGTTGTCATGGGTTTTCTCAATATAGCTTTTGGTCTGTTTTCTGGCACTTAATTGGCCAATGTACAGTGAAAGGCTCGCCACTGTTGCGCGAGCCTTCTGTCTCAACTGTGAAGATCCCTGTTCACGGGATTATCCAGAACCTTGCGGTGCCGGATTACTGGAAAACCTACTCGACTGCACTATGTCATTTTCGATAGGCATTCCCCCTTTCCTGTTGTTTATATTATACCGTTGCTTTCTTTCTTATTCAAATTTATGCGCCATAAAATTGCTTTATTGTAGGAATTTATAATAGGTTGAACCTGTCGCTCCTGTTCAGACGCTTGATCTTATTTGCGGAGTCTTGATATGAATTATTTGATTATGTGGGTGGTGTTTGCTTGCGCTGCTTATTCTGTTGCAAATCGGAACGGTAAAAATCGTTACTTCTGGTTTGGAATCGGATTGCTGATTGGCCCTTTTGCTGTTTTGATTCTGGGACTTATGTCTATCAGGCCAGGTGAAAAAAATGAATAACCGTTTTCTCAAACTTATCATAATGACCTCTGCCGGTGCTCTATTGGGTGCTTTGTTGGGGTATCTAGGTCAATGTGCCGGTAGTACCTGAGGTGCAACTGCAAGTCCCTGGTCGGGGACTATCTTCGGTGCTCTGGTTGGTTTTATCCTGGGATGTTTGCCGGGTTAAGAAAAAAAATCGTAGGCCTCTTTTTCTTCATTCCCCCCTCCCTTCCTCATAAAATCTGGTAAACTTTATGTTGAGTAACTTTCTTCGTCTAAAACAGTAAGGAGTGGAACCATGACTGAAAATAATCAACAACAACAAAATGAGCAAGAAGATGTGGGTCTGTACGAAAAAATCGTTGCACGCACAGAGGAACTGGTGGGAAGTGGCCGTAAAAATCTCGATGAAGCATTAAAAAGGGCAGGGGATGATCTCTCTTCGGCAGGAAATTTCACCAGGGAGCAGGCTGAAAAAGTATCAACTTTTGTAAAGCGCGATATCCAGCATTCTGTTGATAGTGCCGGCAAAGGGAAAGAGAGTGTCAAAAAGGCTGTCGATCCCAAGCGGGTTGCTGCGGGGGCGCAAAGTATGTTTTCTCGGATTTTATCGAACACTGCTGAAACTTTAACTGATTGGGCAAAAAAAACAGAACAGCAACTGGAATATAGAACTGGGGAGGTCACCAGTCCGGGAACATTAACATGCAAAGAATGTGGCGAAGAAATCCACATAAAGAAAACTGCAAAAATTCCACCTTGTCCAAAATGTCACCACACAGTTTATCGTAAATCCTATTAAACTATTGCAGGGACAGAAGAGTTTTTATTGCATTTGATAACCTTTTTGGTTACCATAATATGGAAATTTACATATATGCGGAACTGAATAGATAGTTGTCATAAATAAATGAAAGGATACGTGCATGAATCTCTCTTTATTTGCCTCACGCTGGAGCCCATATATTGCTGGAGCTCTAGTGGGAATTTTAGCTGTTCTGTCTGTATTGGTGACATCGGTTGTCATTGATAAACCAAAATACCTGGGGGCTTCAACCACCTTCGTCCGGCTGGCAGGATACGCTGAAAAAGTTATTGTCGCGGACCATGTTGCTGAAAACACCTATTTTACCAAGAAGAAAGTCAAAGTTGACTGGCAGATGCTTTTTGTGGCCGGCGTCTTTGTTGGGGCACTCATCTCTGCACGGATGGGAAAAACATACAAAGTTGAGACTGTTCCAGAAATATGGGAGCAACGCTTTGGTTCTAGTTCTGTGATCAGGGCTATTGGGGCTTTTATGGGTGGAGTGATCCTGTTGTTCGGAGCCCGACTGGCAGGCGGCTGTCCAAGTGGGCATGGCATGTCGGGGAATATGCAGCTCTCTGTTAGTGGCTTATTGGCATTGGTATTCTTCCTTGTTGGTGGCATTGTGACAGCTCGGTTTATGTATGGTTCAGGGGGGCAATCATGGAACAAATAATTGGATTGATCACCGGACTGCTTTTCGGTTTTCTGCTGCAGAAGGGTGAAGTTCTCCGCTTTGATAAACAGGTCGGATTTATGTTGTTGAAAGACATGACCATTATCAAGTTTATGCTAACTGCGGTCATTGTAGGAATGGTTGGAATATATGCCTGTTATTCTCTCGGCTGGATTGCCCTGAGCGTTAAAGCAACAAACCTTGGTGCTATTATTATTGGTGGCCTATTATTCGGAATCGGCTGGGCAATTGCTGGTTATTGTCCAGGAACTTCAGTCGGAGCCCTTGCCGAGGGGCGAATACACGCTTTTTGGGCGATTCTGGGGATGCTGGTTGGAGCTGGACTATATGCTGAGGCGTTTCCATTCCTGAAGAAAACTGTTCTGACCTGGGGTGCTTATGGAAAGATCACTTTACCACAAGTTCTCGGGGTGTCGCCCTGGCCGATAGCAGTTGTTTTCACTCTGATTGGAGTTGCTTGCTTTGTCTGGTTTGAGAAAAAAGGATTATAACCGTCCTGCCTGATACTCATTCTTTACTCCATGGGTACAATCTGATGTGTGCAATTGTGCATGGTAAAGAGCCCTTGTTTAACTGAGAGTTTTTCTATATATTTTCTCTGGTCTGTCATTTTGATTATAGAGGAGTCTTTTGTATGGGTTTGTTCAGCCGTTTATTTAAGAATGAAGATAAAGAAGATCCTGGATCGGCACCACCAGAGATATTACCCCTGAGGAATGATCTTTGCTGGTGTGATAGCGGCCTCAAATATAAAAAATGTCATCTTGAACAGGATCAATTGTATTTGGAGAAGCAACGACAAAAAGCACTGGCGGCCAGGAAAGCCTGCAGTCCGGTTTTTGGCTGAGCTCCCCGGCGCTAAAACCCGGTTCGGGTTTTATATTTTTATCTCAACTTTTTATGAAGATCTTACTTGTTGGGGACAGAATTAAAATTCTGTCCCCAAAGTACTTTTATCCTTTTGATGTTTTCGCAAAAACTCATGGGATGGCTAAGCAAAAATTTCGTCCTACAAGGCTTGGTGGTTTTTCAGGGGCGAAGGCATACATATAGTATGTCGAGATCCTGAAAAAACACCGTAACGCCGTAGGGCGGACTTTTTGCGACGCCATCACTTTTAATAATACAGGTTTACTATGGCATTGATACTGCCCGCGGTTGCACTTATTGGTGGGCTGATTCTCCTGGTCTGGAGTGCCGATCGTTTTGTCGATGGGGCTGCAGCAACGGCTCGATACGCAGGAATGCCCCCTCTATTGATTGGGATGGTGGTGATCGGTTTTGGCACCTCAGCTCCAGAAATGGTTGTCTCTGCTATTTCTGCTGCTCAAGGTAATCCAGGGCTGGCTCTTGGAAATGCCTATGGCTCAAACATCTCCAATATTGCTCTGATTCTAGGTGTCGCCGCATTGATAACTCCTATCACGCTCAAGTCGAGTGTGTTGCGTAAAGAATTGCCGGTTCTCCTTGCAGTGACGCTTCTGGGAGTAGGTCTTTTGTTTGATCTGCATCTCGGTCGAGTCGATGCCTGGATTTTGTTGATTGTTTTTTCTATTATTATGGGATGGTCGATCTGGCTGGCTTTACGGCAACGCCGGGACAGTTTTGCAGATGATGTTGATACCATTTTGGCAGACAACCAATTGTCGCAGAGGGCAGCTCTCGCATGGCTTTTGGTCGGCATAGTTTTATTGGTTATCAGTTCACGAATTCTAGTCTGGGGTGCTGTTGAGATTGCCCGAGGATTCGGGGTGAGTGATCTGATTATCGGGTTGACAGTTGTTGCAATTGGAACCTCATTACCGGAATTGGCTTCTACCTTAGCGGCAATGCGCAAGAATGAACACGATCTGGCGATAGGCAATGTGGTTGGTTCCAATTTTTTTAATACTTTAGCTGTTGTCGGAATTGCTGGGGTCATTCACCCTACAGCGATCAGTCCTGAAGTCCTTTATCGTGATTCTCTCCTCATGGGGTTATTGACCCTGGCTCTGTTTCTGGTGCGAGTTGGTAATAATGGACAAAAACAACTCTCTCGTGTGGAAGGTTTGCTGCTGTTGACTATTTATTTAGGTTACTCTGGTTATCTGATTTCTAAAGTTCTAGGTGTCGTTTAACTCTGGCTTGTCTAATAAATCCAGAATCTTAATAACTTGAAATCGCAATTTGCGACCTCAAGATAGAGCGATCAGCTTTACTGCGTAAACAATTCGGTGAGGGGAATGGTGATGCCTGAGCTAGATCCCACCGCGCTGAAACTTCAACCTCGGCATCTGAAAACGCTGCTGGAACTGATCGGACAGTATTTTCCTCAAGCACAGATCTGGGCTTACGGTAGCCGCATCAATGGCGATTGTCACGAGGCCAGCGATCTTGACCTGGTTGCACGTAACCCGACAGCGCTCGATCAGTCATTATCTGATTTGTTTGATTTTCAGGAAGTGCTGGTTGAAAGCAATCTGCCCATTCGGATTGATGTGGTGGACTGGGCACAGATACCAGAGTCCTTCCAAGGTGAGATTGAGCGAGGGGATGTTGAAATTTGGAAAGGGTGAGAATTAATGAAAATCGGAAGAAACGATCCATGTCCCTGTGGCAGCGGTAAAAAGTACAAAAAGTGTTGCCTGTTGACCGAACAATCCAGACCGGTTCCAGAATCCATTGATGACGTTTTTGCAGAGAGTCGTGCTGAAATTCGGGAACTTTTACAAAGCCACGATTTTGACTCTCTGGATGAAGCTAATGATGTGCTTGATGCCCACTTCAGTAGAAAAAACCGGATCGGTAATCCTGATTTTTCCGGCTTGTCACCAGAACAGATGAACGCGATACTGTATGACCCTTTTGACTCTCCCGATTATATCCGCTTTAGCAAATCCTTCGAAAGAGAATATGAATCACCCATTTTGACTCTGTTCTCTCTGCTGGTTGAGGCAATTGGAGAAGAGGGTTTAAAACCGACCGCCAAGGGCAATTTGCCGCAGCGATTATGCCGTGATGCGGCTTCCAGATATTTAGGGAGCAAAACAGAGCCATTGCCAACCCTCCATCGAAGGGTCAACAAGGAAGATGACTTTTTTGATCTCCATGTTACCAGAATTGTTGCAGAGATGGCGGGTCTGGTCAGGAAATATCGTGGCAAATTCATCCTCAGTCGCGAATGTCGAAGAATCTTGAAGAAACAGGGAGTGATGGGTGTTTATCCTCTATTATTCAGAACTTACATTGAAGAATATAACTGGGGATATGGTGACGGGTATGAGGACCTTCCCTTTATTCAACAATCCTTTGCTTATACCCTTTACCTGCTGCAGCTCTTCACTGCACAGTGGCAGCATCAAAGTGTTCTGGAAGAAAGGTATGTCAGAGCCTTTCCGATGCTTTTAGCTGAAATTCCAGGTAGCGACTACTTTCCGCCGGAACAGCAGCTCAGCTCCTGTTATACCCTGCGAGCTATTTGCCGGTTTGCAGCTTTTTTTGGTCTGGTTGAACTTGAAAAGGTCGATAAAGATTCATATTTAAGCCCTTACCGAATTAAAAAGCTCCCCTTGCTTGATGCGGTCGTCAGTTTTTGAGGGGCTAATTATGGTAAGTTAGTGACCGTCTGTGTCGGTGTGTGCCGATCAGACGGTATGTTTGTCTAATAAATCTAAGTTCTTATCATCTTGAGGTCACAAATTGTGACCTCAAGATAGAGCAACCAACAGAGGG
>JAYEME010000038.1:0-5374 GCA_034717915.1 Thermodesulfobacteriota bacterium | reverse complement strand
CAAGGCTTATCTTCTGTGCTGGTGGCGGTGCAGAGATTCGAACTCCGGACACTGCGGATATGAGCCGCATGCTCTAACCAACTGAGCTACACCGCCGAAATATCTGAACCTCCAGTGGAGGAGTTCGGCTTTGGTTGCGGGAGAAGGATTTGAACCTCCGACCTTCGGGTTATGAGCCCGACGAGCTACCAGACTGCTCCATCCCGCGACATGAGCACTGGAAAATAGACTTCCGATGTGGAAATGTCAAGTGAAAAATCCATCAAAATCGGCTCTCTCAGAGCCCTACTGACGGGAGACAAACCCTTTGAGCTGCTCCTTTTCCTCTAACAATTTCTGCGCCAATTTAGCAGTAGCAGAATCTGCGTAGGGACCAATACGCACACGATACCAGAGCCCCTTTTTACCGAGATCAGCCTCGACCACAAATGCCGGATAATCTTTGTCCAACATCTTCTGCTTTAAAGAGATCGCATCACCAGCGGCGCCAAATGATCCGATCTGTACCGCATGGCTACCAGCAGGGAGAGCTTTAGGCATTTCCGATTCTGATTTTTGTGCAGCGACCTCTGTCGATTCTTCCTGAGCGGCCTGCTCAACAACGGCGGCGACAACAGTTGTTTCCCTTTTTACAATCGGCTGATCGGGCAAATCGATTGGAGGCTGAACAACATTGCCAGCTTCTGGTTTTTCTATCGGGGCGAGGTTGATCCCACTTCCAAGCGGAACAGTCTCTGTCACAGTCTCTTTTGCCAGATCATCATAAAAACTCAATTTTGTTTGTTCAGACACAGGCTCAACGGGTGGGACATCAACCGGTTGTTCCGTTGCAGGTACAGGCTTCGAGACAGCAACAGGAGATGAGGTCTGAGTGACCAGAACCCTTTCTGTCTGCTGAATTTTTTGCGCCAGATCCCGTTCGGCACCCCGACGACCTACAATCACCCCAAGGGTGAAACTAGCCAATGAAACCACCAGCACCAGCACCAGCAGAATAACTGCCTGGCGTTTTTCCATCCGCCGCTGCGTCCGTGTTTTTAACGTAGCCATCATTGTCCTCCCCTTTTTTACATTCGCTCTGGAGCCGATATGCCAAGCATCTGCAAGGCATTGGCTAAAACTATCCGCACTGAATTCACCAAACAGAGTCGAGCCTGGGTTGTTGCCGGATCATCAACTAACACTCGATGCCGATTATAATAACTATGAAACTGAGCAGCAAGATCTTGCATATAAAAAACAATTCGATGTGGCTCATAACTCAAAGCGGCTCCAACAACGGTTTCCGGGAAACGGGCTAACTGTTTTACCAGTGCTAACTCTTCAGCCAATTCCAAACGACTGTAATCAATCTGCTCAGACTGTAGCCGTTCAATCCCGGATTCTGCAGCATTTCGGTTAATACTGCAAACTCGGGCATGGGCGTATTGAACGTAATAGACGGGGTTGTCGCTACTTTGTTGTTTAGCCAATTCCAGATCAAAATCCAACTGGCTATCACAACGGCGCATCAGAAAAAAGAAACGGCATGCGTCACGACCAACTTCATCAATAACCTCTTTCAGAGTGATAAAGTTACCGGAGCGTTTTCCCATAATAAATGGCTTACCATCACGCAGTAAATTAACCATCTGGATCAGCAATACCTCAAGGGCTTCCGGAGGATGTCCCAATCCAGCCAACATCGCTTTCATCCGTGGAATATAACCGTGATGATCAGCACCCCAGACATCTATCACCTGATCAAAGCCACGGTCAAATTTTTCCATATGGTAGGCGACATCGGAAGCAAAATAAGTGTAACTGCCATCCGACTTAATCAGCACACGATCCTTGTCATCACCATATTTAGTAGTACGCAACCAAAGGGCATCATCCTGCTCAAAAGAGAGCCCCTTTTCTTTCAATTTAAGCAGTTCCTGGTCAACCATCCCCTGGTCGTAAAGGTTCTGCTCACTAAACCAATGATCAAAGTGGATACCAAAAGACTTTAAGTCGGCCTCAATCCACTTGAGAATTTCTACAATACCAAAACGGGAGCAGGATGCAATCGCCTCAGCTTCGGCAACATCCTTTAATTCACCCTGCTCGGAACGATACTTGGCAGCCAGATCAACAATATAAGCGGCCTGATAGCCATCTTCAGGAAATTCGATGATCTCACCCTGCAACTCTCGTAATCGCAGCAGAATCGAACGGCCAAGGGTCAGAACCTGATTTCCCGCATCATTGACATAGTATTCGCGCTGAACTTCAAATCCTGCAGCCTGCAACACTGCAGCCACAGCATCGCCAACAACCGCTCCGCGACCATGACCGATATGCAGCGGCCCCGTTGGATTGGCACTGACAAATTCAACCTGGATTTTTTTCCCGGCACCAGCTTGGCTGCGACCATAATTGCTACCCTGCTCCATGATCTGGTCGAGAACTTCATACCAGCAGGTTGCCGCAAGACGAAAATTGATGAAACCCGGCCCGGCAATCTCGATTTTGTCACAGAGAGATGTCCCCTGAAGCACTGCAACCAGAATTTCTGCAATTTTTCTAGGTGCTTTTCGCTCTGACTTTGCCAGAGTCATTGCCAGATTGGTAGAAAAATCACCGTGCTCGGGGTTCTTGGGAATTTCCAGTTGAACCTCATCCGGAAACTCTCCGGAAGTGAGGGAACCATCTGCATAGCATTGTGTCAAGGCTGCTCGAATTGCCAGCCGCAAGTGCTCTTTCATCCTTTTTACTGCCTCTTTTCTTCAGTATCCCTATCGGGAAGATGGTAAATCAGCTCACCTTCTCGAACCATACCCAGTTTCGTCCGAGCCAAGTGTTCCCAATAGGTTTTATCCTTCTGTAAACGTTCAATTTCACTGCGGAGTTGCTGTTGTTGTTGCTGCAAGTCAGCAAGTTGTTGTTGTAATTCCTGGGTCTGCTGTTGCGCCTGAAAAATCCTCAATACCCCGCGACTGCCGAATACAGCATAGGCGAACATCAGCAGAATAACTATAAGTAAACAAATGGTCAGCAAGTTTTTTCTGCCAGTTGGTTCTGGCTTCCGGGTAGCAGTCAAACAGCACCTCGCAGATCAAAAACTGAGGCTGGTATTACCCCGTCTCGTTCCATATTAAATTCCACCCAAGCTCCCACCAATACCACCGACCGAACCAATTCCACGCATGGTGAATGTCAACATCACGGCACGATCATCTTCATACTCACGATAGGATAATTGAGCACTCCAGCATTGTTGGCGGTATTCGATACCGATGACTTGCTCCAACTGTTCATCGGTAGCGAATTCGTAACGTTGTTGATAGGTCAAATAGACTGGCTTTAGAAAAGCAACACTCAGGTCAACCAAGCCATAATCAATATCATCGACCGAATCATAACGATATTCAAGCCTTAATGAATTCTCCTGCTGATCCTTAATCTTTCCCGCTACGGCAACTTTTGTCCAGTCATCCGAATCAACATCCAGAGTTGTATCGGCCTGAAAAGATAACCATTCCGTCGGCAATAATGTCATCTCTATACGTAGACCCTGAAACCGCTGTTCACGAGCTTCATCAGTCAGATCATAAGTTTGCGATAAACGGAGGTAGACCAATTCTCGGTAGGTGGAACTTCCGCCCTCCCGATCGGTACGCAGAGTAAAACGCTGAACCAATGCATACTCAAGCTGATTTGATTCAGCAATCCGATCATAGCTATCAAAGCTTGGCAGATGCCCTTGTTCAACTTCAGGAATATATCTGTACAGCAATTCCGGCTCGACAGAGTGGCGTAATTTGCCCAAAAAACCCAAGGGACGATGATAGATTTTCTGCACCCGGGTATTAATTCTGGTGGTAAACTCCGCAGTCCCTTGATGATCTGAACCTGAGTCATCACTTAACCCCCAATAATAACGTTCACGGTAAGAAATCTCCGGAGCAACATCAACAACATCTAACAACTTAAAGCTTGCCGCCAGGATCGGTTTCGCCATGAAACGTTCCCCGCGCAATCCCTCCTGTCGCCAGAAATTGCTATACTCAGTTTCCAACGCATAATAAAAATGAGATTCTTTGATCCTCTGCCGGGCAGCATCAAAAGTGATCCGAGGTAATAACTGCAAGGTCGTTGGATCATCGACTTCGAGATCTTTGGTGTATTTCAGCTGCCCAACCAGATTATATTTCCCCCAGTTCTTGCTGAGAGAAAAAATCGATTGCACCTTGTCTTTATTATACTCTTCAGCAACATTGCCGAAATCTTCAAAATAGTGATCATCATTGACATACTCGGCGTCAACAACCATCCGCACATTTGCAGGTAAAAAGCCATCATGCTGCCACTTGAGGGCATAACGCTCTTCATCAACCGTAACCCCATCAATCTGGTCAACGTTTATATGATAAACTCTCGCCTCACCCGCATTGTTACGACCAAAAATATATCTATACTCCAGCCCTTTACCAATTCCCATTTCTGAGAGGTAATCCAGATAGAGAGTGGCGTCCTGATTGATCCCAAGAACTTGATAATAGGCGCCACCATACTGAAATCCGCGTTTGTCAGAGTAACCGACAGTGGGTATCAACAAGCCCGATTCACGCTCGGTTTTTGCCGGATAGATCATATAAGGAAGGTATAAAGACGGCACATCCTTGAGATAAAAAATCATATTCCGGGCACGGGCATAACCGCCCAAAGTGATATCGAGCTGGTTGGCACCAAACTTCCACGACGGTACGTCACCATCACAGGTGGTAAAAGTCCCTTTTTTAATCCGATAATCTAACTCTCCCCGCCGCTCAATGGTCTGGCCATGAACATGCAGATTCTGATCACGTAGATAAAAGTAGCCGTCCTCGACCGTACCGGTTCCTTTTTGTATATTATAGTGAGCCTTTCGGCCAAAAAGTTCTTCATCCGGAGAAATCAGCTGGACATCCCCTTCAGCTTCGATTTCCCCACTGACTTGATCCCATTTGAGGATTTGACTGCGAACTTCCAGATCACCTTGAACTAACTTGACATCACCATGCGCACGGTAAAGACCCGTATCTTTGTCGTAGCTCAGCTGGTCAGCCTCAAGCTGAATCGGTTGACCCGATTCACCAACCTGATCCCAATCAGCCGCACTCGCCAGACATGGACTTACACAGAGAAATAAAAGAATGAAAAGACGTAATAGCATGGAATTCCAGAATACTTTTTGAGTTATTCCAACAACAGCGAAATGATCATTTTTCATTAAATCATCCATGATGCACTCGCAAAAACTGATGAGATGGATCGGAAATAGTCAGGAGATCCACAGTCGGCAGCAAAAACTCACGAATCGCCGCAACTAAAAAGAGTGAACCTGCTACCAGGATAGTCTCTCCCGGTG
>JAYEME010000037.1:0-5388 GCA_034717915.1 Thermodesulfobacteriota bacterium | reverse complement strand
CAGAATTCAGCTCCGGCGACAAAGCCGAAGTGGTGGTCAGAGCTCAGAAGCTGTCGATGGCACCACGCTCCGAGCATGAACCCGAAGCTGAAATGAACTATCTTTTTGGCAAAGTGGTTGACAGAAGTTACATGGGCGGGGAAGTGAGTTATTTTATTGAACTTGAAGATAATTCAACCCTGCACATTATAAGTTTTGTGCGTCGCTTTCCGCTTAATCGTGGTGACCAGGTTGTGGTTAAAATCAACCCGGCAGACTGCCGGTTGCTGAAAAAATAGGCGGTCATTAGCGGCCATACAGTGAAGAGATGAAACTGCCTGTTTAAGTTTACAAAAATCGGCTACGCTTCGCAAAGCCAGACCGGCTTCCGGAATTTTTGTAATTGTTCAAGATTTGCACCTTCTGGAGGAGCGTGATGGAACTAAAGGCCTATGTCGATACCCCGATGACGATTATTTTCAAAAATTCCCTTAAAAAAGTTCCCCTTGATTTACAGGCTCTGGCTAACAGTACGATTGAATTTCTGGAGCTCTACCAGGGCAGTCACTTTGCCCGGCCCGAATTCTGGGAGCTGATTGCCGCGAAAAACGGTCAGGAGCAATTTACCAAGCTGCTATCTGTCACTGGCTATGAAAATGACACTGAAGGCTTTTTTGCCGACATTTTCAATCAGGTCGCCAAAGGCGAAGGAAGAGCAATTGTTATCCATGGAGTTATACTGCCGCACGCCCTGCTGGTTGCCCTGCTGGAGCTGGTACTACCGGGAAACGGCTACATTTCGATAAAAAATACTCAGCAGCTGGAAGAAGTTACCAACGTTTATATTCCGGATGATCGAAGGGATGACATTCAGAAAGTCATCGATGTCTATCCGGTACGGCTCTCACGCCATACGATTCGCCAGATGATGGTTTCCAAAAATGTCGCCTATCAATATATGCCGTTTATCCAGGAACTTAATTCGAGTGGATTTGACAACACCTGGATCGGTCAGTTTCACGAGGGACTGTTTGAGCAGATGTACCAGAATCGGGTCATTTTTCTGCTTAACATGGGCTGTCCTGTCTATTGTCGTTTCTGCTTCCGTAAACATAAGGATTCACGCAATGAAGCGAACCCTTCTGTTGATGATGTCAAAAAAGCGGTGAATCGGGTCAAGAGTTCGCCCGCGATCAAAGAAATTATCGTAACCGGTGGTGATCCCTTTATGAACAGGAAGAACATGGAGGCGACCATCGATGGATTGATGCAGGTCGACCACGTTGAAACCCTGCGTCTAGCCACCCGATCTATTGCCTACTATCCCGATATGTTCCTGAAAAATGAGGAGGAGTATTTAAAATATCTGCTCTTCAAGGGTATGCAGCTGCAGCAATATGGCAAGCGGATGGAAATAGCGACTCACTTCATCCATCCCGATGAAATATCCCCCGAGAGTTTGGAGATTATTTCCGAGCTGGTCAAAAATGGTATCGCCGTCTATATCCAGACCCCGTTTCTGAATAATTGCAATGATGCTGGACCGGAGTTGGTCGAATTGTTCAGCCGCCTCCGCGGTGCTGGAGCTGAAATCCACTATATCTATATTCCTTGCAGCCCGATCAAGGGGAACAGCATCTACTGGAAACCACTCTCCTACGGTATCAATATGGGGGACTTCCTCCGCGCTAATCTTTCGGATCGCGCTATACCGCGTATCTGTACCGCAACGCCGATTGGCAAGATGGATTGGTTCAGTAGTGGCTGGGCGGTAGAAAGGGTGGAGAACAACAATAATTTTGTCTGGATCAGAACCCCATATACCCCGGATTTTTTTAAAAGTTTTGCTCCCCTTGCGGATGATCTTGATAATATCCGCATCAATGCTGAAGGAACTATTGATATTCAGTATCTGGCAGAAGTTGGTGATGACTCCTATCTGATCGGCCCTCGTCCCAAACGCAAAAGCGAAAAACATCCCCCCGCAAGGGTGAAATATGTTGAGCAGCTACAGCAGGAACTGGCACAAAATCGCCAGACGGCGCACACCATTGTCAATACCGGTCTGGACCATCTCTGTCGCTCACACAAGACCCGGGTTGAGATCGATTTTGCCGCTGGTGACGAGGAGCTCAACTACATTACGCATGAGACTGCCATCACCGACGTTGTGATCTCTTCGGAAGAGGATGCTATCGATGTGCTTGCCTACATTAGAGATATTATCAACAAGCTCGAAGCAATCCCCCATATCAATGCAGTCAGACTCCGGAGCATGAAACTCAATCATTCGCCGGAACTCTTTACCCGGAGTGCTCTTAACGCCCTTGGCGATATGAATAAACTACGCATTATCAACCCACTGCGATTGGAGATTGAGACCTGGTTTATCAGCCACGATGAAATTACCCCGGAGCACCAGAAGCTGGTCACGCGCCTCAATAATAAAGGGATAACCGTCTATTGTAATGTCCCGCTGCTTGGCGGGGTGAATGACTCCGATCACGCTATTCAACAACTTGCGCACCAACTGCGTAAAACCGGCATTGAGTTTCACCATCTCTATATTGCCGGTCTGCCGATCCAGAAAAACTGGAACAGCTACTATCCGATTGATACCTACGATGTCACCGATATAGCTACACTGGTCAGGCGAGAGGGGAGCGGCAGGGAAATCCCCCGCTACATTATCTATACTCCCTTTGGTGAAATCGATTATGCTCTCACCTCTTCGTTCCGGGAGATGGCGGACGGGGCTAAAATCAGACTCGACTGCTATGACAAAACCTATTATCGGAGTATGAACCAATATTTTGCTTTTGATCACGGGCTTGAGTTTGATGATGAAAGGCCGGTTGTCGAGATTCCAGGGCTGCTCAAAACAAATAACTTCAAGGTTTCGTAACGGTGCGCTACCCCTATATTCAATACGCCCATAATATCATTATTGCGCCGCTGTTCAAAAACCTGCAGGGAGCACCGCTGATTATTGATATGTCGAAGGAGAGTTCCATATTTGATAACATGGAGGTTCGGGATCAGCGGGAATTTCAGCGCCGCCTGGATGAACTGATGGTGGATACCTATTCGTGGGGGCTCTCCTCCTACCTGGAAAACCGGCAAACGATTCTCTCCGACTGTCCCCAGATGGTGCGGGAAAGTCGATTTTATCACCTTGGTCTCGATATTATCGTCCCCCTCGAAACGCCGCTCTATGCTCCGCTGGCAGCAACCGTCAAGGAGAGTGGTTACGAGGAGGGAGAAGGAAATTATGGGGGCTATGTGTTGCTGCAGCATGACAACCCCGGATTTGACACCTTCTACAGTTTTTACGGCCACCTGCAGAAAAAAAGCCTCCCTGGTGCAGGGAGGCAGTTTGCTGCAGGTGATGCATTTGCCCTGATCGGTGATTTTCATGAAAACGGTAACTGGTTTTACCATACCCATTTGCAGATTATCACCAAGAAGGGTTTGGAACAGGGCTACCTTTCCAAGGGCTATTGCACCGCCGCAGACCTGTCCGTCATGGACAGCCTCTGCCCCGATCCGCTTTCACTGTTTCGAGTCTGACGATCAGAACCGCCAAATTGAAAAATATGAGTGATGCCTTCTGTTAAGTTGCTCCAGATACGATGTTTCTTTGCCGCTATCAATGCCGATTTGATTTGGTCGCAGTGAAAAAAGGAAAATCTGCACCTGAGAGGGATCCCCGTTAGAGTAAATCGTCAGGAGTCTCTCTCGGATAATTACCGTAACTCTCAAATGCATGGTCTTGGGCATCAAATACATGGCCATACTCGTGACATTTAATCATGTGTGGTGTCGCACATGCAGAAAGCGCAAAAGCTATAACCAGCAGGACTCCCCAAATCTTACATTTCTTCATTTTTTCTCCTTTTCCGTCTGCAGCATACTTCGCCCAGAACCAGTCCCCCGCGTCGGCATCGTAGCCTTTGACCCGATACATCACGGTCACTGCTGCAAGGGTTTTGTCTGGTCGATAGTTCTCTTTGATGATGAAAGAATTACCAGGCAAAAGGCCTGATCTGTTTTGAATCGCTTCAAGCACATCGGGAGAAACATAAGTTGTCAAAAATGCCCCATGCGGATGAGCACCTGTGTAGAGCTTACCTTTGCCGGGGAGTCAATGGTTTTGGTACGATTTAATTTCCATCTAGGTGGACGCATGGTATTGAAAATATCTCCGCAAATGCAGGAAGTGAAATATATTTATCGGCCTAAACAGTTTAAAAACCAAATCGGAAAGCAGGCTTTTTGGCGACCCAGTATTGCTTGGCCATGGTGATCTGAATTCGTCAAAGAGCAGATGCTAGAAGACACCCGGAACTATGGTTCAGGGGCAATTTTTCAGGTTACAGGATACATCCATCTTTATTTATGACAAAAATAGTCAATAATCTGCAACGCGGTGTGGAATATTCTACAAAACAAGATGCTCATATTTTGAAATAAAACTTAACTACTTGTTTTTATTAGGTTGTAAAGGTTGGCACGGCGATTGAAATATAGATGATAAGAGTTAAAAATAGGCTAACTAAACCACCATGCACTGAAAGTCCCCTTACAAGCAAAGTCAAAAGCCACATTATTTGTCATCCTCGCGAATGCGGGGATCCACGCCATATAGAAGCACTGGATTCCCGCCTTCGCGGGAATGACGAAATTGAGTAGCAACTGAAAGTCTTGGACTAAAAGTCCATAGTTTTCACTAGCGTGATGGAACAATAAAGAGACCACTTATGTCATATAAGTTTAACCTAAAGCTTGAATCCCTGATGCAGAGGCTTTTTGATCTACAACCTGAGGTTGATTTAGGGCAGATTGATGAATTCACTCGCAGAGCTCCTCAGCGTGTAAAAGTAGTAGCTTCGAAGGGAATAGCCCCGGGCTGAACAATTTGGTTATCACCTTGTTGAAAGGGAAAAGTATGCGTTTTACTGTCAAAGTTTTATTTATCATAACCTTTTTTCTGATACTTGGTATCAGCATGGGGACAATTGCTTTTGCCGCACCAAAGGCTGAGCTCTGGCCTCACTGGCAGGCAAATGATCCACAGAGCAATATCAGTGTTGACCATTCGGCTTGGGCTCAGTTTTTGGATAAGTACCTGGTGGTTGGCAAATCCGGGGCGGTAAATCGGGTTCGTTATGCTGCGGTCAGTTCTGCGGATAAAGACAACCTTGCAAAATACATTGATACCTTGGTTGCTGTACCGATAACAAAGCTGAACCGTGCTGAACAAAAAGCCGTCTGGATCAATCTCTATAATGCCCTGACCGTTCACACCATCCTTGGCCACTACCCGGTGAAGAGTATCCGGGATATCCGCTCCGGTTGGTTCAGCGGTGGTCCCTGGGATTTGAAACTGATCAAGGTGGAAGGGATCGA
>JAYEME010000036.1:0-5432 GCA_034717915.1 Thermodesulfobacteriota bacterium | reverse complement strand
GGAACCAGTGCGCAGTACTCACCGAGTGAATCCCAACGGATGTGACCTTCTTTGAGGAACTGCTCAACGTGCTTCGGAGCAGAACCACCAGCGCCGGTCTCGAACAGACCGCCACCTTCGATCAAAGGAACGATAGAGAGCATCCGAGCCGAGGTACCCAGTTCAAGAATCGGGAACAGGTCGGTCAGGTAATCCCGCAGGACGTTACCGGTAACGGCGATGGCATTTTTGCCTTCGCGAACCAACTTGAGGGAGAACTTCATGGCAGCGACCGGATCCATGATCTGAATGTCGAGGCCTGTAGTGTCGAACTCCGGTAGGTACTTGTTGACCTTTTTGATGATCTCTTTATCGTGACCACGGTTGGCATCAAGCCAGAACACAGTCGGCTCACCAGAAGCTTTAGCGCGATTTACAGCCAGCTTGACCCAGTCCTTGATCGGAATATCTTTAGCTTGGCTGGAACGGTAGATATCACCGGTGGAAACGGGTTGTTCGAGGATCACTTCGCCAGCGGCATTAACAACCTGAAACTTACCAGCAGAAGGAGCTTCGAAGGTCTTGTCATGGGAACCGTACTCTTCCGCTTTTTGTGCCATCAGGCCGACGTTGGCAACACTACCCATGGTGGCCGGATTGAACTGACCATTTTTGTTGGCGTCCTCACAGATTTCACGGTAGATGGTGGCGTAGCAACGATCAGGAACCATGGCAATGGTGTCCTGTAACTCATCTTGCAGGTTCCACATCCGGCCACCGTCACGGACAACGTTTGGCATCGATGCATCGACGATAACATCGTTAGGAACGTGCAAGTTGGTGATGTTCTTACGGGAATCAACCATGGCTAGAGCAGCTTGACCTTCGTAACAAGCATTGATATCAGCTTCGATTTCAGCTTTCTTGTCAGCCGGAAGCTTGTTGAGCTTGTTAAGGATGTCGCCCATACCCCAGTTAGGGTTGGCACCGATCGAAGCCAGGGTATCAGCATGCTTGTCGAGGGCAGCCTTGAAATAAACTTTAACCGCATGACCGAACATGATTGGATCAGAGATCTTCATCATGGTCGCTTTAAGGTGGAGTGAGAGCAGCACTCCCTTCTCTTTAGCTTCTTGTGCAGTCTTGGCAAAGAACGCTTGCAACTCAGCAACCTTCATCACTGAGCTGTCGAGAACTTCGCCAGCCAGAAGAGCCAGACCTTCTTTTTTCACGGTTACATTACCAGCAGCGTCAACGAACTGAATCTTGACGGTGTCAGCAGCATCCATGGTGACCGATTTTTCGGTCTCATAGAAGTCGCCACCGTCCATGTGGGCAACACGGCACTGGGAGGTACCTGGAGCTGGCCAGTCCTGCATCATCCGGTGTGGGTTCTTCTGGGCAAATCTCTTAACCGAGGCAGCAGCACGACGATCGGAGTTACCTTCACGCAGAACCGGATTAACAGCAGAACCGAGACACTTTGAGTAACGAACCTGCAACTCTTTTTCAGCATCGGTCGTTGCTTCTTCAGGATAAGTTGGAACGTCATAGCCCTTTTCCTGTAACTCGGCAATAGCTTCCTGCAGCTGTGGGATCGAAGCACTGATGTTTGGCAGCTTGATAACGTTAGCTTCCGGTGTCAGAACGATCTCACCCAACTCCGACAGATAGTCAGCCACCTTTTGATCTTCTGTCAGATTCTCCGGGAAATTTGCGAGAATACGTCCGGACAGGGAAATGTCTTTGGTTTCAACATCAACACCGGTTCCTTTGCAGAATGCCTGAACGATCGGCAGGAAAGCATAAGTCGCCAGTGCCGGAGCCTCATCAATTTCGGACCAGATAATCTTTGCCATGTGTCTCTCTCCTTAGAATTTAAATGCCATTATCACCACTTCAAGTTACGCTATAACTTTGTTATAAACTGAAATTTTCACACTGGTTAGCGTTGTATACAGTATACAAACAAAATGGGAGTGTCAAGAACCTTTGCGATTTAAAGTAAAATTATCTCAATCGATCAGAGAATAATTCTAAGTCACTATTTTTAAAGCATTTTTTGAAACATGTTCGTGCAGGAAAAATTAAAGAATGCTGTTTTTAGAGAGGTTTGAGAGGAGAATGGATTCTGCCGGCATTGTCCCGACAGAACATCGTGGGAAAAAATCAAATAGCAGGTTGATAAGACGTTTTTAGTTCAGAGGTTGAAAAAGGTTCAACTCCCGCGCTTCCTGACGGGCAGCTTCAACCTCATCCCTGCTTTTATCACGTGGAATCAACAGAGTTTGTCCAGAAAAGATCGCCGTTGGATCTTTTATCTGATCACGATTAGCTTTATAAATGAGTGGCCAGAGCAAAGCATCTTTATAAACTTCTACGCGAGCTGCAATTATTGCGAGATTCTCACCAGCTCGAACCTCAACATGATCAACAAGCTTTGGTGCTTTGACGATTGGTGGAGTTTTTTTAACAACAATCGGAGCCGGCTTTTTCGGTTCAGGAACAATTGCCTCTCTCTTCTTCCGTTCCTGTTGTTCTTTCAGCCTAGCCTGCCGCTCCAATTTGCGTTGTTTTGCTAACGCAGCTAATTGTTTTTCTTCAGCATTTTCTTTCTGCTCGGCTGCCAATTGTTTCTTACGCGCTATCGTCAACTTAAGTGCTTCTGCAGAGTAACGGCGAGCCAAATCGAGAGTGAGTGAAGCTCGACGGTACTCTTTATTCTTAACCTGGAGCTCGGCCGCCTGCAACGCGCTGTTGGCAAGTTGATACTCACCAGAGGCATGTTGAGCTGCTCCTGCCGCATAGGCGTGGGCAACAACACTCCGGGTGTTTTCCAACTCCCCAACTGGCGGTGGTTGCGCACAACCAAACGACAAGAAGATGACTGCAACTATCAGCAACAGACGTTTAAACATCTGCATCTTTATTTTGTCCATATCTGTAAAAAGTATGTTGTGTCTACTTTTGTTTTGCCCGTAAACGAACACCCAACTCCTGCAACTGCTGATCATCCACTTCATTTGGAGCATCAGACAGCAGACAGGTTGCCTTTTGGGTTTTCGGAAAGGCAATCACGTCCCGAATTGAATCGGAACCGGTCAGTATCATCATCAAGCGATCCAGACCAAAAGCGATGCCACCATGCGGCGGAGCACCAAAAACTAAAGCATCCAGCAAAAAACCAAATTTCTCACGAGCCTCTTCTGTTCCAATCCCAAGCAATTCAAACATACGTGATTGTACTGCCTGATCATGGATACGAATACTTCCTCCGCCGATTTCTGAACCGTTTAACACCAAGTCATAGGCCTGAGCTCGCACCTTGCCAGGATCTGAATCAAGTAGAGGAATATCTTCTTCCAGTGGAGCGGTAAATGGGTGGTGGACGGCAACATGGCGACGCCGTTCGCCATCCCACTCCAATAACGGAAAATCGGTGACCCAAGTAAACTGATAATTTTCCTTGTCAGCCAAACCCAATTTCTGCCCCAAATGACCACGCAGACGACCGAGGGCTTCATTGGCAATAGCCGGTGTATCAGCCATAAACAACAATAAATCTCCCACTTCAGCATCGAGCTTTTCATTCAAGCTGGACAGTTCATCGGCAGTAAAAAACTTAGCAATCGGGGATTGCCAACCGTCCTCCGTAACCTTGACCCATGCCATTCCCTTCGCACCATAAATTTTAGCGAAATCAGTCAGATCATCAAGCTCTTTGCGAGAGAAAGTTGCACAACCTTTGACATTGAGAGCCTTAACCAGCCCGTTATCAGCTGCGACACTGGCAAAAACTTTAAACTGAGATCCAGCAACTTGCTCGGTAATGTCAATCAGCTCCATGCCAAAACGCAAATCGGGATTATCAACGCCAAAGCGATCCAATGCCTCTGCATAAGTTAAACGCGGCATTGGCAAAGTCAACTCAACATCCAATGCTGCTTTAAAAACTTTAGCGATCATCCCCTCCATGATGTCCATGACCTGACCGCGGTTGACAAAACTCATCTCACAATCGATTTGGGTAAATTCAGGCTGGCGATCAGCACGCAAATCTTCATCACGGAAACACTTGACAATCTGAAAATAACGGTCAAACCCAGAGACCATCAGTAGTTGTTTAAACAACTGTGGTGACTGAGGTAAAGCATAAAAATTGCCCGTATTAACCCGACTTGGAACCAGGTAGTCTCTGGCACCTTCCGGTGTGCTTTTGGTCAGAACCGGGGTTTCAACTTCGATAAACCCCTGTTCGTCAAAATAGTTACGCACAGTTTTGGCAACCAGATGCCGCATCAACATATTCTTTTGTAACACCGGGCGGCGTAAATCGAGATAGCGGTATTTCAAACGGATGTTTTCAGCGACTTCGGTAAACTCATCAAGCATGAAGGGGGGAGTTTCGGAGCGATTCAATATCAGCAGTTCACTGATTTCAATCTCCACCTCACCCGTTTTCATGTTTGGATTCACTGTTCCCTCAGGACGTGGTGACACTTTTCCCCGTGCTGCCAGCACAAATTCATTTCGAACTTGCTCAGCTTTCTGGTGTGAAGCAAGATCACGATCGGGATCGAGAGCCAGCTGGATAATTCCCTCACGGTCACGCAGGTCAATAAAGATCAGACCGCCGTGATCACGTCGTCTCTGTGCCCAACCCATCACACAAACTTCCTGCCCTATCTGTTCTGCGGTCAGGTCACCACAACGGTGGGTTCTTACCAAACTTCCAAGTTTATCGTTCAACACAACATCCTCCAAAATGAGCTATCGCTCTGATAAATTTATGACGAATCTGTAATTGATGCTTTCGCAAAAACTCATGGGATGGCTAAGCAAAAATTTCGTCCTACAAGGCCTGGTGGTTTTTCAGGGGCGAAGGCATACATATAGCATGTCGAGGTTCTGAAAAAACACCGTAACGCCGTAGGTCGGACTTTTTGCGACACCATCTGTGATTATATAAACTGTAATTATTGAAGGTCAAGAATAAGTGGATACTTGGCCAAGTTTTTTGCTTAACGTAGCAACGAAAGACTCCAAGGCAATTGTCGATTGGCTACTATCTGACATATCTTTAAGTTGCGCCTGCCCAGATTTCAATTCATCCTCACCCAAGATCAGGGTAAAAGCAGCATTCAACTTATTGGCTCTGCGCATCTGCGCTTTCAGACTTTTCCCCAGATAATCCATTTCGGCACGCACACCGGCAACCTGCAACTGCGACATCAACACAAACGCCCGATCAGCAGCCTCTTTACCAAGAGCCGCAATAAACAGTTGTGGTGTTGTCGTGCTGATCCGCTGCTCCTCCTTCATCAGAACCAGACGTTCAAGCCCGATGGCAAAACCAATCCCCGGCAACGCTGGACCACCGAGACTTTCAACCAGGCCATCGTAACGTCCGCCCGCAGCAACAGCATTCTGTGATCCAAGTTGATCGGTGATCA
>JAYEME010000035.1:0-5494 GCA_034717915.1 Thermodesulfobacteriota bacterium | reverse complement strand
GATGATAGTTCCCTGGCTACCAAGGCGGATGCCAAGCTTTTTTTCTATCAGTTTAAGATGCTTATTCTGCTGGCCGAACAATTGAACAGCCAGAGCCGCATCACCAACATCAAAATGTTTGCTGGGGCTCATACGCAGATATTCGCTGAAATTTTATTATATTCACGGTGTGAAAGTTAGCACCAAAACTGGACAATTGCAACACAGAGCTCCACCCTTTATCCTTTCTCAGACACCAAAAAATCATCAAAACCTGTTATACTCAGTCAATGTTTGATATTGTAAACCGACTTACGGGGGACGTGTGGATCAAAAATTGACAGATAACTCGGCTCCAGATCTGGATAAACCGCTCTTAACAGCCTTCTTGCAGCAGCTGAATATAGCCCGGCGAAAGTTGTCGCTCTATCCTCCGGAACATCCACAAATTGCAACCAGTGTTAACAGTACTCTGGATATTTTGAAGGAGTTATTTCTCTCTGCACCCGTTATTACCCTAGGTATTGCCCCCGATGCCCTTTACTTCGAACAGCTCTGGCTCGACAAGGAGGATCCAACCAATCAGGAATTTGCCAAATATTTCTCGGGACTAGGGATCGCATCAATCAGCTTCCACAGCGGATTGAAAGATTCAGAATTGATCCGTTTCAGCCAACTCCTCCGTGCTGACCGAAATACCATAGAATCTTCTGGTGGATTTGAAAAACTCCTTGATCAACAACAAATTTATCATATTTCAGTCATTCCAATTGACTATGACGCCTTCCAGGCCAATCATGATTTCTCCGAGAAAAAGAGCTCGGGAAGAGATCAATTATGGGAGAGTTTTCTTCACGGAATGCACAACGGCAACCTTGATTTCGGGGATTCGGTATCATCTCTTGAGTTGAGCACCATTGCTGAGATATTCAATCAAAGACTCATTGGCAGCCGGGCTGAACGTGAACAAACATCCCAATCCATCGGTCGATTCATTGATAACAGCATCCAACAACCCCAGGGAGCACAATCACAAACAAAAAACGACAAACATCTTATTTCACTGCTTGAGCAATTATCCCCCGATGCACAGCAGGAATTTCTCAATAGTGCTTTTCACACCCTCGAACACCATCGCGATGCCGCTCCTGATCTCTTACAGAAAATACCTTCACACCTTTTGCAGAACGCGATCGCCGGAAAAAACCGTCAGGATCTCAATCTGTCTTCGCGGCTATTTGGTTTGATTAACAATCTGGCAAATTCACAAAATTCGACCTTCCATCGCAATATCAAAACAAAAGCAGATACCCTTTCTGAAGATATGGTACGAGCCCGACTTGATGTCCTGTTTAATGAGGAACGACAAGACCTGTATATGCCGGATAACTACCAGGCAGCTCTGTATAACATCCTTGGTGACAATGTGATCGGCAGTATTCCTGATGAAGAAAAGGAAAAACTAAAAGCTCAAATTGAAACCCAATCGACTGAGCAAAACTGTGCCGCAATCATTTTTGAATTGCTGCACAAACAATTTGATACTGAGCAGGAAGAAGCGATTCAGCAAAACCTGCTTGAGTTGTCCCGTTATTTTTTGGATATAGGTGACTTTGTCAATCTGCGTGCCATCCATGTAAATTGGTCTAAGTATCTATATGATGGTAACTCCTCCGCCAGCATCTTTAACGAGAGAGTTCTCTCCAACCATGCCCAGCCCACGTTCATGTCAGAGGTATTAGATGGGGTTGATCTCTGGGAAGAGGAAAAGCATCAGGAAATTGCCGATTACGTCATCACTGTCGGGGAACCCTATAGTGAACTGGTGATTGAATATTTAGGTCTCGCTCCAAAATGGTCTGAACGACAACTGTGGATGCAGATTCTTGAGGGGATTGGGGGAGATGCCCAGCAGATGATCGTACGATCTCTCAAGGATGAGCGCTGGTATCTGGTGCGCAACCTTTTGATTATTCTGGGAAAAGATCTGGATCCTAATAGTATCAAAGTCATACATCAACTTATTGGACATCCCCACCCGAAAGTGCGTCTTGAAGTGTTGCGAAACCTGTTTTACTGCAATCCAGCTACGGCAAATCGACAGCTCCTGAAAGAATTGGAAAGTGAAGACCCGGAGGCACGTCTTTCAGCCGTACAGATTGCGGATCTCAGTCGAGATCCGACTCTCCTCTCCGTTCTACATAAAAACCTCGGTAGTGACCCTGCAAATGACACGGATCTAGAGTTTAAAAAACAAACAATCCAGGCACTGACCCGAATTGGCAATAAAGAGAGCCTTCCGATTCTGCGTCGTATCCTCCAGAAACAGGGTTTGCTTGTTTCACACCGGATTAAACAACTACAGGCAGAAATTTTTCAGAATCTGGCATTATTTCCCGGCACCTCGGCAGGAAAGCTACTCGATGAATTTACCAGGGGGAAACACAAACAGCTCGCCAAGCTGGCAATCCAACAGCGCCATGACTTTACCAGGAGGGGAAAATGATCAGTAGTCAAGATAACCACATTCAGAAACTGATCAGATTGCTGACCACCGCGGCAGCCAATGCAGCCCTCTACCACCCTGAACACCTCCAGGTTCTTCGCCTGAACAAACAGGCATTAAGTACACTCCATCAGCTATTTAACCTGCATAGCGATATCACCCTGAAGGTTATTGAAGAACAACTGATCTTTGCCAACAAGCCTGTTGAAGAGAATCTGGCTGTAACCCGTTTGATTGAATCTCTGACACGCAACGGGATCAGCCATCTACAAATTGAACCCGACGTCTCTGCTGAAGAGCTTCTTGCTCTGATCATTATCCTCAGTAAAACACCGGATAAACAAATTGAGATTAAAGGGAGCCAGAATATCCACTTTGGACAGATTGAAATTCGCTACAAAGATTCTGAGTCAACCCATCTGGATCTGGCAGATATTGCCGAGTATGAAGCTGACCGCTTCATGGATCTCTACCAGAGCGTACGGAACCAACAAAAGTTAGAGATGACGGGAATTATTGATATTGTTAATGGTTTTGTCGATGCATTCAACAGTCAAAGTGACTCCTTTATGGCGATTGCACCACTTCGCTCCATGGATGAATACACCTATACCCACTCAACTAACATCTGCATGCTCAATCTGGCTCAAGCAAAGGTTCTTGGGATTGAAGGGCAACTTCTCAACGACATCGGCATTGCTGCTATGCTGCACGATGTCGGCAAGATGTTTATCTCCCCTGATATTCTGAGTAAATCGGGAAAGCTGGATGAAGAAGAGTGGCGGATCATGCAACAGCATCCCCGTTTGGGAGCCGAATATCTCCTCAATACTCCGGGAGTTCCACGCCTGGCTGTTGTCACGGCGTATGAGCATCATATGCGCTATGACAATGCCGGTTACCCAAAAACAGCTCACCCCTGGAAACAACATATTTGTTCCCAGATGACAGCAATTTCCGACACCTATGACGCGATGCGAACTCACCGTGCCTATGAAGAATCGTTGGAAACAGATCAAATCATCTCGATTATGCTGGATCTTGCCGGAAATAAACTTCATCCCCAGCTAACCTATAGTTTTCTCCAAATCCTCAGTGATCTCGATAAAAACACCGACTTCAGCAACTACACCGCATCATAATCAACTCTTGCGACAACCCTTCCCCCGGTGCTATACAATCGCAACCCTGACAATCTCCTGAAATCAACCAGCAAGGATCAAGCATGAGTGAAGATACAAAAAAAATCATCTATTCGATGATGCGCGTCAGTAAGAACTATAACAAGCAACCGATCATCAAAGATATTTCCCTCTCCTATTTTTACGGCGCAAAAATCGGTGTCCTTGGGCTGAATGGCTCGGGCAAGTCGACCCTGCTACGAATCATGGCGGGAGTTGATAAGGAATTTAACGGCGAAGCGGTATTATCTGATGGTTACAGTATCGGCTATCTGGAGCAGGAACCGCAACTTGATGAAACGAAAACTGTTCGTGAAACAGTCAAAGAAGGGGTACAGGAAATCGTTGATCTGCTTGGCGAGTTCGAAGAAATTAACAATGCTTTCGCTGATCCCGACTGTGACATGGAAAAACTGCTTGCGCGTCAGGCAGAAGTGCAGGACAAGCTGGATGCTGCCGATGCCTGGGAACTCGATTCCCGGCTGGAACTGGCCGAAGAAGCCTTGCGTTGCCCGCCACCCGAAACAGTTATCAAGGTTCTGTCAGGAGGGGAAAAACGGCGCGTCGCCCTGTGCCGTCTGCTGTTACAAAAACCGGATATCCTGTTGTTAGATGAACCAACCAACCATCTGGATGCCGAAACCGTAGCATGGCTGGAACAACATTTACAACGCTACCCGGGAACAGTTATTGCTGTCACTCACGACCGTTATTTTCTCGATAACGTTGCCGGTTGGATTCTGGAACTGGACCGTGGCCATGGAATCCCCTGGAAAGGGAATTACTCAAGCTGGCTGGAACAAAAGCAGGAACGACTGCGCAAAGAAGAAAAATCTGAAAGCAAACGACAACAGACTTTGCAACGTGAGCTGGAATGGATCCGGATGTCGCCCAAAGGGCGTCGTACAAAATCCCAGTCAAGGATCAATTCTTATGAGCAGCTCCTTGGCAATGCCGGGTTGGAAAAAGAGAAAACCCTTGAACTCTACATTCCACCTGGTCCACGTCTTGGAGATGTGGTTGTTGAAGCCACAGAAGTGAACAAAGGCTTTGCCGACCGTCTTCTGATCGACAACCTCAGCTTTAACCTTCCGGCAGGTGGCATTATCGGTGTCATTGGTCCGAATGGTGCGGGAAAATCGACTCTGTTTAATATGATTACTGGTCAAGAAAAAGCCGATAGTGGTAATTTCAAGGTTGGCGAAACAGTCCAGCTTGGCTATGTCGACCAGGGGCGAGAGCTGGATGGAAATAAAACCATCTGGGAGGAAGTGGCCGGTGGACAGGACACATTGCAAATTGGTGGGCAAAATGTCAACTCTCGTGCCTATGTTGCCCGGTTCAATTTCTCCGGCAGCGATCAGCAGAAGAAAGTCGGCGTCCTCTCCGGCGGCGAACGCAACCGGGTTCACCTGGCAAAAATGCTGCGTGAAGAAGCCAATGTATTGTTACTTGACGAACCAACCAATGACCTGGATGTGAATACTCTGCGCGCACTGGAAGAGGGCCTGGAAAATTTCGGCGGCTGCGCCGTGGTCATCAGTCACGACCGCTGGTTTCTTGACCGGATCGCCACCCACATTCTGGCATTTGAAGGAGATTCACAAGTGGTCTGGTTTAATGGAAACTATTCAGAATATGAAGCAGATCGTAAACGACGCCTCGGCAAAGATGCCGACCAGCCGCACCGGATCAGATACCGCTCCCTGACCCGGCAATAATTAACTGGATATTCCCCCCCATGCAGCCACCCATGGTGACCTCACCCAGTTACCCGCTATGAGACAAAACCGCCACCCGTTAGTTGTTCTGGGTGGCGGTTACCGTC
>JAYEME010000034.1:0-5560 GCA_034717915.1 Thermodesulfobacteriota bacterium | reverse complement strand
TCCGTCCGGCAGAAAAAATTGTGCTCGCAAACCGAGGTGCGGCTTAAATTCATGCAGATAGATATTGATACCGGCAAAGTCGAAATCGCCAAAATGAAGATAGCGGTTCGGGATCAGCTGCAACCATTTTATCAGGTCTCCCGATTGAGGGTAGCGGTTGACGAAGAGTATTTTACCGGTGGGGAAAAGGGATTGCTGGCATTCGATATAGCGAAAGTTGGCGCTGTTTTCGACTCCGACAATATCAACATCGGGTGCAGGGATAAAATCTTCAAAATCGTGAATATAGGTAAACGTTCCCGGTGTCGGGGCGATTTGCAACGGTTCGCCGTGCAAGGTTGCGCTGAGAGGCTGGCAGCAATTGACCAGGAATCCTTTACAGGAGCGGCTTCGCTTCAACTTGGAGTCGGAGGCAGCACGTACCGCTTCACTTCGCTGTAAATCACTGTCCGCGGCAGCATTAATATAATCGGCCAGATCGTTGATCCCGAACCGGTTGCGCAGGTAACTCGTCAGCCCCAGCGCATCGTGACAATAGACCTTCTTGCGTGTCCCGGCACTCTGGACTGAAAGCACCCCTTCGCTCACCATCTCTTTGACCAATGGGGCTTTAATCTGACTCTGCGAAATTTTTTCCCCTTGACTCAAACGCAACAGTTTTCTGGCAAGGCCTAAGGTTGGTCGCTTCATAGTGGTCGATTGTTGGTCAGAATTCGGGTGATCCGGGTCACCCGCTGTTCATCTTTAGAGACCTTGAACAGGTATTTATAGTTGAGGGCGTTATTTTCGGTCGGAGAGCCATTAATCAACATAATATTGCGATCATTGGCGAACTTGAGGATACCACGCACATTACTGGGGTGCAGCTTACCGATCTCATCCATCATGCAGTGAAGCCGAAAGTCACTGAATCGCTTCGAAGCTCCCTCCTTAAAGACATTGAGCAGCATAATATTGACCATCGCTTTGACCAGAACATCGGTCCCGTCGGAGCCGACGTGAGAGAGTTTTTCGACCCAACCGGTATCGTTCTGGTTCTCTTCGACCCGGAATTTCAACTCAAAGGAGTCTGCCAGGGTGATGCGTTCACGGCTGGCATTCTCGACCTCCTTCAGCAACAGCCGCAGCAACTCCACCGCTTTCTGGTTATTCTCTTCGTGGTTGCTACTGGAGAAGAGATTGCGACTGCCGATATCGTGATCGTGCTGATCGTTGAACTCCTTGATCTGTTGTAGTACCACAAAAACACTATTGGCGCTGGCATCAAGCTTGAGTTCAATTTTGTCGATAGCACCGACAAAGTTGCGTGCTGAAAAGTCGCGGTTGATCTTGCCGATCACCTTCTGGATATCCCCGGTGCGTGAAACCAGATCGGTCGTCTCCTTACCCAGACCGGTGACAATTTCGGCAAAGCGTTCATTGATCCGCCTTTCAAATTCACCGATTTTATCGGCCTCGATAAACTCGGTGAGATCCTGTGAAAAATCGAGATATCCGGCAAGGGAGGAGAAACGGGTGGCAAACTTGAAGACGTTATCGGCAGAGAAGTGGCCGAGGAACTTGTCAACCACCTCTTTGAGATCGTTCTGGCGTTGCAATGTGGTATAGAAGTTCTCCTTGATGGTGGCGACCAGCGTGGTACAGCTCTCTGCACTATCGCTCTCGGGCAGCTCGCCGTCAAACAGCTCTTTGACTTGCAGGTAGACCTCCGAAAATTGGAAATCGGCAAACGCTTCGCGGTCGGCTGCAATCTGTTGAAGCTCCTGCTGGCGTAGGTCGATCTGCCCTTCCAGTTCTGCCAACTGTTGCCGCCGTTGCTGCCGCTGTCGATCAAATTGTTGCTGTTGCTGCTGTTGTTGCCGCTGCACCAACTGCAGCTCATTTTTGAACTCTTTGACACGCTCGAGAAAATCCGTTTTATCGCGCCGATACTCAACCACCAGATCGCGGTTTTTCTCGATAAATTCCAGCTCCAGATCGATACGTACCAGCTCCTGTTCGATGGTGTGCAGTCGTCCGGTATCGGCTCCACGGCTCTGCAACTCGGAATCCCTGTCGACCACCACTTTCGTCTTGCGTTGCTGATAGCTGCCGGTCTCTTTCGCTACGGCAACATCAATCTGCTCCAGTTCCCGCTGGCACAACTGCTCCTGCTCTGCGACCTTCTGCTGTCGCTGCCGCTGTTTCGTTTTAAGCTGACGGTTAAGCTGTCCCTCAAGTTTTTCCAGCTGCTGCTGCGCTGCAAGTTCGTTTTCCGTCAACTCTGCCAGCTCCACTTGCAGCCTTTCAACCCGCTGCTGCCGCTCTTCTTCAGCCTGTTGCTGCAGCTGGTTAAGCTTAAGTTGTGCCTCTTCTACCTGACGGGGATGGTGCTCAATCTGATAATCGAGCTCACGATTCGCTTTTCTCAGCTCACGCGCTTTGGGGTGGAACCGCTGCTTCACCTTTTCCAGCGCACTCTCCAGTTCCTGAGCCAGCCCGCTGACAGTACTCTTCCCCTTTTCAAGCTCTTGCTGTCCCCGTTCAAGTTCGTGCCGATAGTCGTCGAGGGATTTGACCTTTTGGGGGCGATTGGAAAGATTGAGGGCAACACCGTAGCAGCCATCGTTTCCGGACGACAGTTTACGGGGTGCCAGAGTCTCATCAAAGAGCAGCTCTTCGGTGCACACTTTGCCGATATTCTCCTCCCAGCCGGGCTGGTTCTGATTGAGCCAGCCGTAGAGGGCGGTCTGACCACTCTCCAGTTTCTTCTCGATCGCTTCGATCTGCTGCTGTAACTGTTCAATCTGTTGTTGTTGCTGCTCAACCTTGCGCTGATGCGTCTCCTGCAACGCCGCATCCTCCAACTCACTGCTGCGTTTCATCTCTTCCAGACGGGAATAATTCGCTTCGCGCTGCAGAGTCGCCTGCTGCAGTTGCCGCTCCAGCGTATGCAGCTGCTCTTTCTGTTGTGCTATCTCTCCAGCATAGAGGGGCTGCTGCTTCACCAACGCCAACTCCTTTTCATGCTGATAACGCTGGTGGGTCAGCTCCTGAGCATCCTCTCTGGCACTGTCAACTTCGTGCTGATGTTGCTGGCGAATGGCACTCTGCAGCTCTTCATATTGCGCCCCGATTTCATCCCGCTGCCGATAAAATTGCTCTTTAACTCGCAGTTTCTCCTGCTCCTGCCGATTGGCGAAGCGCTGCTGCTGATTTTCCAGCTCTGCCAGAAGTGCGGCATATTTCTGTGAAACCTCCTGAAACTCGCCATTGAGAAGATTTTTTTCCGTAGCCAGATTGTCGCGATTCTGCGTTAAACTGATCCGGTTATCGACCCGCTGCAGAATTGCTTTGATATTGAGATTAGCGTAGTACTGCTGTTTCTGCCGCGCCGTTTTCAGTTTATCATTAAGCAGGGTGAGCTCGGCGACAAACTTGTCGTTGCGCCGCTTGAAGCTCGCGTCCTCACTGGTGATATTATCGCGCAGCCGCTGCTTTGCCTCCTCATCAACCGCCACCTTTTCCCGCAGCTGCGGTTCCTGCTCTTCCAGCACCGCCAGCGCCACGCGCAAAGCATCAACCTGTTGTCGCTGCTGCCGTTGCAGATGGGTAATGGCAATATAGAGCTGTGCCGCTTTTTGCGCCTGTTTCTGCACCGCCGGTTGACGAAACTGGCGGATATCGTTGAGCTGCGCTTCAAAATCTTGCAGATGGTGAGCATAGATTCGCAGGTCGATATGGAGTTCATCTTCGCCCATAGAATCGATTATCGTCTGTTTGATAAACTCAGCTTCCAGCTTGGAGTTAAGAAAAACATTCTGGATGGTGCGGGGGATATTGAGATATTGGCGACTTTCGAGCAGAGCGTAACGCTTAAACTCTTTTTTGCCTTGATCATTGCCGTAAATTATATCGCGATACTCCTCAAATGACTTGATCCGGCGACTGTAGAAGATGTTGTTACCATCCAGCTCCCGCCGAATTTTGTCCCAGGTTTCAAACGCTCTGCCATCGGCATCAATAAACATCTCACGACGGTAGGGGGCATCGATAAAATAGAAGCAGACGCGATTCTGCGCTTTGAAGGCAAGAATCGTGTAAGCCCCGGTTTCACGCTGTACCTCATAAACGATATAGGAGTTCTGATAAGGAAAATACCACTCGGCAAAACTTTTACTGGTCGGTCCCGTCGGCACTCCCAGTTTCAACGAGTTGGCGTTGTAGAAAAAGAGGATCGCCCGCAGCAGGGTGCTTTTACCCACCCCCTGTGTACCGATAAAATGGACATTGCCATTAAGGTCGAGTTCGGCATATTTGGTTGCCGCACTGTTGATAAAGCAGATTTTATTCAGATATCTCATCTTCGATCTCTTCAGGAATGTAAATACTCATAACCAGACCCTCCAGATAGCTGAAAGAGGCGAGAACCTTGTAGGAGTGGGTCAGCTCATTCTCCAGTTCGGCAAAACCGTCACGGCAGAGAGTGTCGATCACCTTCTGGATCGCAACAGCGTGTTTCTCCTCACGGGTATAGCGCTTCAGCCCTGCCAGCTTGCTCTTAAGCATCGCATCGAGGTTGAGCTTGACCAGAATATCGGCGGGAGTAAAGCGGTATCCGGGACCGAAGGAGTTATCGTACGCCTTGAAAAAATCGAGAATATCGATCCACTTGTAAGCACTTGTCACCTTACGTTCAAGATCAGCACGACTCTCGGGACGGGAAAAGTAGAAGTATTCATCCCCCCGCTCAAGGGTGAAATCGATTTCTGCAAAATAGCGCGCCAGATCGGCAAAGTTGTCTTCAACCACATTGAACAGCTTGCGGGTGTGCTCATGGGAACTGTTGGAGCTGATAAACTGTCCCTTGCTCAAAATCTCAAATATTTCGGCAGTTCTTTGGTTCATTGGCATGGATCGATAATTCCGTATATTCTCTCAGTGAATATGGTATTGGGGTTCATCGCGGCCATCAACCCAGATAGCTGCCAGATAACAAACATCTGAATCATCAACAAAATAGCGCAGGTGAAGACGCCGATAGGCAATACTCATAATGGCCAGATGGAACTCGTATTCGACGGCACCTATCAGCTTTCTTTTACGCGGCCATGATCGAGGATGAGCGTCAATTGTATCGAGGATTGTTGTCATCGCCTGAGGTAAAGCCTGAAATGCCAGGGGACTTGATTGGTGCAGGTAGGATCTCAGCCGAGAGTATTCCCTGATAAACGTAGGCGTACGCCTGATTTGTTGATACTTTGGTTTCATCTAACCATCATCTTCGATCATTTCAAGCAGATCGTCTATCGGTTCGCTGAAACCTGCCTCAATTTCTTTCCACGACTCGATTGTCTGCATGTCGGCTTTGCGTTCCAGAATATCTTCCTCGATAAATTTTCTTGCTCCAGCCTTCATCAGCCCCTGAGGGGTCATGCCGTGAACCCGACAGAATTCATTAATATCACTGAGCTCAAAATCTTCCAGGGTGACGTTTATCTGATTTCGTTTTGCCATATTCGCACCTCGCTAGCTTTTCTAGGAACAATAGCAGAGATATGAAGGAGAGGCAAGAGATGGG
>JAYEME010000033.1:0-5580 GCA_034717915.1 Thermodesulfobacteriota bacterium | reverse complement strand
GAACAGTTGATCCGTGCTGCATTGGCCAATCCCATCGGTTCTTTGCCTCTGGATAAAATTGTAAAATCGGGGGAGAAGGTCGCCATTGTCACTTCCGATATCACCCGTTACAGCGGCAGTGAAATTTATCTGCCGATTCTGGTTGCTGAACTCAATGCAATCGGGATTGCTGATGATGATATCGAAATCATCATTGCGCTTGGGATCCATCGGAAACAGACCGAAGAGGAGCAGCGGAAAATACTCGGTTCGCTGTATGGTCAAATCGCAGTTCATGATCACGAATGTGATGACCCTGCGGAACTGGTCGATTTGGGAATGACCGATTCCGGCATCCCGGTACAGGTCAATCGTCGGGTGGTTGAAGCGGATCGGGTGATTGTGACCGGGACGATCGGCTTTCACTATTTTGCCGGATTCGGTGGTGGTCGCAAAGGGTTAGTGCCGGGTGTTGCAAGCCGTGAAACCTGTATGGCAAGCCACTTTGCCGTATTCAATCCGCCGGAAATTGGCGGGAAACATCCGAACGCGGTGACTGGGGTGTTGGATGGTAATCCGGTTGACCGGAATCTGGTTCAGGCGGCGCGACTGGTCAAACCTGACTTTTTGTTGAATACAGTTCTCTCTCCACAAAAGCAGATTCTTGGTCTATTCTGTGGGGATCTGGAACAGGCACATCGGGCTGGATGTGAGATGGTGCGAGAACTGTTTCAGGTTACGTTGCCCAAACCGGCTGATCTGGCGGTGATTTCGTGTGGTGGAGAACCGAAAGATATCAACTTTATCCAGGCGCAGAAAGCCCTCGATTACGGCTGCCAAGCAGTCAAAGAGGGGGGAACTATCATTTTGTTAGCTGCTTGTCGTGACGGGTTTGGTAATGAAACATTTTTTGATTGGTTTCGTTATCAAGATCTGGATGAGTTTGAAGGTGCTCTGCGGGAGAACTACCAGATCAACGGTCAGACGGCACACGCAACGCTGTCCAAGGCGCGGCGTTTCCGGGTGATTCTGATCAGCGAATTCAGCGCTGAGCAAACTGGTAAGATGGGGATGGAAAAAGCTGCTGATCTGGATAGCGCGCTGGAACTGGCGTTAACCGATTCAGATAAAAATGCAGAGATAGTTGTTATCCCCGATGGCGGGATGGTTTTGCCGGTGATTGATTCTTAACGGAGAGTCGGAGAGTCGGAGAGAAAACCAAAATCTTTAGCTTCGCCACCAAGACGCCAAGAGCACCAAGAAAAGCATAAAATCCTTTTTTGGGTTTAAAATTATCTGGGTATCCACTTGACTCAAAACCAGTCACTCCAGATTTTTTAGTGGAGCGAAATAGATAACCAAATAAAATTTGAAACCAGTTTTTGACCTTCTTGACGAACTTGGTGCCTTGGTGGCTATATTGGGTTCTATAGGTTTTCTCTCCGGGCTCAGCGTTCTCTCCACCTCTCCGTTAAAATTTTTAACAAAAGGAAACAGATATGCCAACAAAAGAAGATGTTACCCAGCGAGTGATTGAGACCGGTTCTTTACCGACTCTTTCGACTGTTGCATCCAAGCTGATCAATATTACCGGTAAAGAAGAGACCACCATCTACGATATCTCCAAGTTGATTTCTCAGGATGTATCGTTATCGACCAAAATATTGAAGGTGGTGAACTCCTCTTTTTACAATTTTCCTAACGAAGTAAGAACGATTCAGCAGGCAGTTGCCATTTTGGGAACCAATGCAGTGCGGAGCCTGGTTTTATCCTTCTCTTTTTTGAACATGGAACGCCCACAGCATGGGGCGGGCTTCAATTATGAACGTTTCTGGGAGGAATCACTGGCCGCGGCTGTCGCATCAAAGCTGATTATGGCCAAAGTTTCAGATCAGGATCCGGAAGAGGCTTTTACCGTCAGCTTGTTACAGAATCTGGGTAAGTTGATTCTGGCCTGCACCTATCGTGAGACCTATGATCAATTGCTGGAAGAGGCTGCCGGGAGTGAAAAGCGACTGCTGGAGCTTGAGGATGAACGGATCGGCGCCAATCACGCTTATATTGGTGGTGAGGCGGCAAAACGGTGGAATTTTCCCGATAGTTTGGCCGTTCCGATTATCTATCACCATGACCCTGATAGCTATAGTGGGGATGATGCTGATCTTAAAACGGAAATCAGGGTGGTTCATCTTGCTGCTCTGCTGGCCAATATTATGTATTCTGGTAATCCGATCGATTACCATGCACCGTTTCGTGAGCGTGCCCGGAAGATGTTCAAACTTGACTCTGGCAGCATTGATGCAATTCTGGAAAAAGCCAATGTGGATGTTGCCAATGCTGCAAATTATTTTGGTCTGAATATTGAGGGGACTGCATCTATCCCGGAGATTCTACAGCAGGCCAATATTGAACTCGGTTTACTCAATATGAGTTATGAGCAGATCAATCGGGAGCTGGTTCAATCAAAGATGCAGCTGGAAAAACTGACCACGGAATTGGAAGAAAAAAACCGTTATCTGGAAGAGATTGCCAACCTGGATGGCTTAACCCAGATATATAATCATCGCTATTTTCAGGAATCTCTCGATAAGGAGATCAGCAGGAGTATACGCCAGGAAAATGAGTTGGGTTTGATCCTGGCAGATATTGATAATTTCAAAAAATTCAACGACTTTTATGGGCATCAAGCAGGTGATTATGTGTTAAAAGAGCTCGCCAGTGTTTGTGGCGGAGTTATTCGAGAGTATGACCTGATTGCCCGTTATGGGGGTGAGGAGTTTGTTTTTATCCTGCCTGAGACCAATCAAGCCGATGCTCTGATTGTCGCAGAAAAAATCCGTACGGCAATTGAACAGCATCCTTTCAGCTATGATGGTGATGACTATCGGGTCACCAGCAGTTTTGGCGTTGCCGTTTTTTCTGGAGTCGGGAAACCGATGAAAAAAACCGAATTGATTGAACAGGCCGATAAAGCACTCTATACCGCGAAGAAAAAAGGACGTAACCGGGTTGAGGCTTATGTGGAGAAGAGCGGTTGGTTTGGTAAATCAAAGTAGACTTGTCTGGTTATGTATTAGATAATGAAAACCGAATCAGCCACCAAGGCACGAAGGACACCAAGAGAACCAGAGTCAAAGTCGTTTTTAAGGTTTTAAATCCAAAAAGCTTTTCTTGGTGCTCTTGGCGTCTTGGTGGCTTTCTTTGGGTTATAGGTTTTTAGAATTTGATTTTGTTTGAACACAAGGGAAATTGACTCATGTTTGATAAAAGTATCATCACAAAGCTTCAGCAGATTAGCGGGAAAGATCAGGTTTTGACCGCTAAAGCCGATCTGATCTGTTACTCATACGATGCCACGCAGAAACAGTATCTTCCCGATGTTATTGTCCATCCGGGCAACGTGGAAGAGGTCAGCCAGATTATGAAGTTGGCCAATGAAAAGAAAATACCGGTTTTTCCTCGTGGTGCCGGAACCGGGTTTACCGGTGGCAGTGTGCCAACGGCGGGTGGAATTGTTCTTGGTTTGACGCGGCTGGATAAAATTCTTGATATTGATGAAGAAAATCTTGTTGCCACCATAGAACCGGGTGTTGTGACCGCAGATTTTCAGAAAACCGTAGAAAAAGTGGGGCTATTTTACCCCCCTGATCCAGCCTCCCTTAAGGTTTCAACTATGGGCGGAAATGTCGCAGAATGTGCCGGGGGGCCACGCTGCGTCAAGTATGGGGTAACCAAAGATTATATTATCGGGCTGGAAATTGTGACCCCGACCGGTGATATCATTAGAACCGGTGGCCCGACCATGAAAGGGGTGGTTGGTTATGATCTGACCAAACTGATTTGCGGCAGCGAGGGAACTTTGGCGGTTATTACCAAAATCATTGTTAAACTTTTGCCTAAGCCAGAAGCGAAGAAAACTATGCTGGTGTTGTTTGCTTCTATCGATGGTGCGGCACAAGCCGTTTCTGATATTGTCAGAGGTAAAATTATTCCGACAACGCTGGAATTTCTCGATGCACGTACCCTTGATTGTATCCGCCAGGCAACTGATCTGGATGTCCCGGATGCGGCACAGGCGGTTCTTCTGATTGAAGTGGATGGTGATCGGGAATTTCTGGATAAGCAAGTCGCTAAAATTTCCGAAATTGTTCAGCCTCTTGGCGTGGTTGAGATTCGAGTCGCGGAAACTCCGGCTGAAAGTGAAGCTCTCTGGCAGATGAGACGCTCTATTTCGGCGTCGTTACGCCAGGTTAATCCCGATAAATATAACGAAGATATCTGTGTGCCGCGCTCAAAAGTGCCGGAGATGATTCGTAAAATTGAACGGATTGCTGATAACTATCAGATTCCAATTGTCAATTATGGCCATGCTGGGGATGGGAATATTCACGTCAATATCATGGTTGACGGGAACATTCCTGGAGATCGTGAAAAAGCTGAAAAAGCGGTTGTAGAAGTTTTTGAAGGGACGCTGGAACTAGACGGAACTATGAGCGGCGAACATGGTGTCGGAACCATGAAAGCCCCGTTTATTGATATGGAACTGTCAACTAACGTGCTTGACTATATGAAAACCATCAAGCGGGCGCTCGATCCGAATAATATCCTCAATCCGGGGAAGATTTTTCCTTCCGATCGATAATTGTAGGGGCGGCCCCTCGTGGCCGCCCTGGGCAGGCACGGGGGCCTGCCCCTACGGTGAATTGTTAGATATATGGCTAAACTGAAAAACCTTGAAGATTATCGTGATGAGATCGACCAGTGTGTCAAATGTGGTGGTTGTCGAGCTTATTGCCCGGCTTTTGGTGCTGAGAAACATGAAGGGCGAGTCGCACGCGGCAAGATTGCCCTGGCTGATTCACTACTGAAAGGGGATGTTGATCTGGAGGAAAAATTTCTCCTCGACATGTCTCAGTGTCTTCTCTGTGGTAGCTGTTATGCCCAGTGTCCCAATAAAGTCCATACTGAAGATATTGTTGCTGCAACCCGGCGGGAAATTGCCAACCGCAAAGGGTTGTCAACCTTCGGTAAAGGGGTTGGCACTGTCCTGAAAAATCAAGGGGTGATGAACCTGTTGGCCAAGGGTGGCGGAGCTTTTTCCAAACTGTTATTCAAGAAGATCCCAGAACAGAGTGGCTTGCGGTTGCGTTTCCCGGCACCATTTATCAGTTCGGATCGCACCCTGCCTCCGTTGACAGCAAAACCGTTCAGGGAGCGTTGTCCAGACATTATCCCCGGTGATGCGGATAAACCGACCGTCCTTTTCTTTACCGGCTGTGGAATCAACTATATGTATCCTGAATCGGGGGAAGCATTACTCAAGGCACTGAAGTTTATCGGTGTGACGGTTATTATCCCCAAGGATCAGGTTTGTTGTGGACTTCCTGCTGTGTCAGCCGGAGCGGCAGAAACGGTTGAATCTTTAGCCGAAGAAAATCTAACTGTATTCCAACAGAATGACTACGATTATATTGTCACTGCCTGTGCTTCCTGTCACTCAGGGTTGACCCAGATCTATCCGGGGATGGGAGACGAGTTTGGCGAACTGAAAGAGAAGGTCAAAGATATTTTTGTCTTTCTGGTCGAACAAGGGTTTGCCGA
>JAYEME010000032.1:0-50273 GCA_034717915.1 Thermodesulfobacteriota bacterium | reverse complement strand
AAATTGACGAGCGCACGATTGTTAAAAGTATCGCACTGTCACATTTGATTAATAGTTATATCAAATGTTTTACCGGCAGCTTGTCACCGATCTGTGGTTGTTCGATAGCGGCCGGAGTTGGTGCTGCCGTTGCTATTGTCTATCAGCAGGCGGGCAAGAATATTGACCAGATGACTCTGGCGGTGAATAACCTGATCAGCGATTTGGGCGGCATGCTTTGTGATGGTGCCAAGGGGGGGTGTGCCTTAAAGGTGGTCAGCTCAACCGACTCGGCAATCCGTTCCGCATATATGGCATTAAACAATCATGGGATCACGTCCATAGAAGGTTTTGTCGGTCGTAGTGCTGAAGAAACAATTCAGAACCTGAGTCGTATCAGCAGGGATGGTATGGCTGGAGTTGATGATACGATGATTCAGATTATGTTGGAAAAAAACAGTTAATTTTTTTTCTTGCATTCCGGTTTTTCTTGCGTTATAAATCCCGTCTTGTGCTGGCGTAGCTCAATTGGCAGAGCACCTCACTTGTAATGAGGATGTTGGGGGTTCAATTCCTCTCGCCAGCTCCAGCAGAATCAAGGCAATTTCAGTAACGCCTGATAATAAAAATAGAACAAACGATGTCCCCTGGAGGGGTTCCCGAGTGGCCAAAGGGATCAGACTGTAAATCTGACGTCGAAGACTTCGGAGGTTCGAATCCTCCCCCCTCCACCAATTGATTGACTTGCCGGATAAGCCCGGCTGCTGTGCGCCAGGAGGCTGATAAGCCGATGGAACTGGGGCAGGGTCGTGTGGAGTCCTTTGCCACACATTGATACGTGCTAGAGCTTGGGCGGGAGTAGCTCAGCTGGCTAGAGCATCAGCCTTCCAAGCTGAGGGTCGCGGGTTCGAATCCCGTTTCCCGCTCCATTTAGCTCTGCGCGAAAAAAAGGACGTTAGGCCCACATAGCTCAGTCGGTAGAGCGCATCCTTGGTAAGGATGAGGTCACCAGTTCAAATCTGGTTGTGGGCTCCATCTTTTTCAGGATGTTTGATTTTGTACTAAATGGGTAAATTCTGTCGTTTAAATTTTGGTTGTTTCACACAAAAACAGTAGACGAAAAAGACAAAAAAGGGAGGTTTTACTATGTCCAAGGCAAAGTACGAAAGGACAAAGCCGCACGTCAACATCGGCACCATCGGTCACGTTGACCACGGCAAGACCACGCTGACTGCAGCAATTACAAGTGTATTGGCAGAGAAATCTGGCAGCGGCGAAGTCAAGGCATTCGATCAGATCGACAACGCACCAGAAGAGCGCGAGCGCGGAATAACAATCGCCACCGCCCACGTCGAATATGAAACAGAAAACCGTCACTATGCACACGTTGACTGCCCCGGCCACGCCGACTACGTCAAAAACATGATTACCGGAGCCGCCCAGATGGACGGAGCAATTCTGGTTGTCTCCGCAGCCGATGGCCCCATGCCCCAGACCCGTGAGCATATCCTGCTTGCCCGTCAGGTTGGCGTACCAGCCATGGTCGTTTTCTTGAATAAAGCCGACATGGTTGACGATGAAGAGCTTCTCGAACTCGTCGACATGGAAATCCGTGAGCTGTTGACCAGCTACGACTTCCCAGGTGATGATATTCCCGTGATCGCCGGATCCGCCCTCGCCGCCCTCGAAGGTCGCGATGACGAAATTGGCAAAGACAAAGTCCTTGAGCTTATGGACGCCGTTGACAGCTATATTCCCGAGCCCGAGCGTGCCATCGATAAGCCCTTCCTGATGCCAGTCGAAGACGTCTTCTCCATTTCCGGACGTGGCACAGTCGCCACCGGACGTGTCGAGAAGGGGATTATCAAAGTACAGGAAAACGTTGAAATCGTCGGCATGAGAGAAACCCAGAAAACCGTCGTCACCGGAGTCGAAATGTTCCGTAAGCTCCTCGATCAAGGACAAGCCGGCGATAACTGCGGTATCCTCCTCCGTGGACTCAAGCGCGATCAGATCGAACGCGGACAGGTTCTGGCCAAGCCCGGTAGCATTACCCCACATACCAAATTCAAAGCCGAGGCCTATATCCTCACCAAAGAAGAAGGTGGTCGTCATACCCCATTCTTCAAAGGGTACCGTCCCCAGTTTTATTTCCGGACCACCGATGTGACTGGAATCGTAGAGCTGCCCGAAGGTGTCGAGATGGTCATGCCAGGCGATAACATTGCCATGGCAGCAGAACTGATCACCCCGATCGCTATGGATAAAGAACTGCGCTTTGCTATCCGCGAGGGTGGCCGCACTGTCGGTGCCGGTGTGGTGAGTGAAGTTATTGAGTAATAAGAGAATTATGAGGTAAGCACTATGCGTGACATTGTCACTCTTGCTTGTGTTGAGTGTAAACAACGAAACTACACGACAACGAAAAACAAGCGAAATACTCCAGATAAACTGGAGTTCAATAAGTATTGTCGCTTCTGCCGGAAGCACACCTCCCATAAAGAAACAAAATAACGGGGAAGTGGCAGGGAGCGGGATAGAATCGTAGGCCAGTAGCTCTAACGGCTAGAGCACCGGACTCCAAATCCGGGTGTTGGGGGTTCGAATCCCTCCTGGCCTGCCAAAATTGCAAATAGTACTTCAGCGAGGCCCGTAGATCGATGTTTGGAAATATAAACGAGTTTTTTACCAACGTCAAAGCAGAGTTAAAGAAGGTTACTTGGCCAACAAGGAAAGATGCCTATGCTTCAACGATGGTTGTAATTGTGTTGGTGATAATCAGTGCGATCTTTCTTGGCGGTGTTGATGTGATTCTTTCGCGCCTTATTCGTCTGATCCTCGGCTGAGGAGATAAAGGACTTTACCATGGCGATGAAGTGGTACGGCGTACACACCTATTCAGGGTATGAAAGTAAGGTTAAGCTCAACCTTGAGGAGCGAATCCGCTCCACGGAAGTTGAGGATTTGTTTGAGGAGATCCTGATTCCTTCAGAGACCGTCGTTGAAATGCGTAAAGGGGAGCGTAAAACCTCAACGCGCAAGTTTTTTCCCGGTTATATTCTGGTGCGGATGGAGCTTAACGATGAAACTTGGCATGTGGTGACTGGCACAGCAAAAGTGACCGGTTTTGTGGGAGGCGCGCAGAATCCACCACCAATTTCTGATGCAGAGATTGCCAAGATAACTAACCGCATGGAAGAGGGTGTCGAGAAGCCAAAGCCGAAGGTTGAATTTGAAATTGGTGAGACTGTTCGTGTCGTTGACGGGCCGTTCCTTAATTTTACTGGAATGGTGGAGGACGTTCGTCCAGATCGAGGCACATTGAAAGTGATGGTCAGTATATTTGGTCGGGTTACCCCCGTAGAATTAGAATTTATTCAAGTTGAAAAGACCAGCTAAGCTGGGATGAACGTTTCGTTCGTTTAAGGAGTCAGTCATGGCCAAGAAGATTATTGGACAGATTAAATTGCAGATCCCAGCAGGGAAGGCGAACCCATCGCCACCAGTTGGCCCCGCACTTGGACAGCACGGGGTAAACATCATGGAGTTCTGTAAGAATTTCAACGCAAAAACTCAAGATCAGGATGGTTTGATTATTCCTGTTGTGATTACTGTTTTTGCTGATCGTTCCTTCTCCTATATTACCAAGACACCGCCGGCTGCTGTTTTACTGCTACGTGCAGCAAAATTAAAAAAGGGTTCCGGGGTTCCAAATAAAGAGAAGGTCGGCAAAGTCACCAAGGATCAGGTTCTCGAAATCGCTCAGCTGAAAATGCCTGACCTCAATGCTTTCTCAGAAGAGGCTGCAACGCGGATTATTGAAGGTACTGCACGCAGCATGGGAATTGAAGTCGCCTGAGACGGCGCGTAGTGGAGATAGAAGATGGCAACAGGTAAAAACATCAAAAATGCAAAAGAGCAGATAGATCGTTCCCAGCTCTATAGTATTGACGAAGCACTCGAGCTGCTCAAAAAAGGTTCTTTTGCGAAGTTCGATGAAACGGTTGACTTGAGTGTTCGCTTGGGTGTCGACCCACGTAAATCTGATCAGATGATTCGGGGCGCTGTTGTTTTGCCAAACGGTCTCGGTAAAGATGTTCGGGTTCTGGTTTTTGCAAAGGGTGAAAAAGCGCAAGAGGCTGAAGCTGCTGGTGCTGATTTCGTCGGTGCAGATGATCTGGCTGAAAAGATACAAGGTGGCTGGTTTGATTTTGATACTGCAATCGCCTCTCCTGATATGATGGGCGTTGTTGGTAAGATTGGTCGGGTATTGGGGCCACGTGGCCTTATGCCTAACCCCAAAGTTGGTACTGTCACTATGGACCTGGCTCGTGCTGTTGAAGAGGCTAAATCGGGTAAAGTTGAGTACCGCGTAGAAAAAGCGGGTATCATTCATTCTCCGGTGGGCAAAGTTTCTTTTGATGCTCAAAAGCTTAAAGAAAACATTCTTTCGCTGGTTGATGTTTTGGTAAAAGCAAAGCCATCAACCGCAAAGGGGACTTATCTGAAAAAGATTACGCTATCAAGCACAATGGGTGCTGGTATTAATCTTGATATTCCCCAGCTACAGGCTTTATTCAAGTAGACGACTGCTTGATTTACAGGCTTAAAGTCAAAGACAGCAGGTATGCAAAGCATTTAATGGTTGGTCCACCTGCCGAGGCTGTCGGGTACTGTGACGACAATGTCGTCTCTTCCCTTCAACTTGACTTGGGCGGGATTTCACAATCCCAAGATCTTAACGAAAGGAGGAGAGTAGATGGATAGAACAACAAAAGAACAGGTCGTTCAGGATCTGACACAGCGCTTGGTAGAGACTCAGGCGGCATTTCTGGCAGATTATCGTGGTATTGATGTTGAGCAGGCTACCCAGTTGCGGCGTGAATTGACTCAGGCTGGAGTAGAGTATCGGGTTGTTAAAAATAACCTGTTGAGGCTTGCAGCACAGGATACGCCAGCTGAGGAACTTCAGCCATTCTGTGTCGGTCCGACCGCAATTGCGTTATCAGGTGATGATCCGGTTGCTCCGGCTAAGATTCTAAGTAAGTTTGCTAAAGAAATAGATGCTTTTGAGCTTAAAGCGGGAGTTCTTAGTGGTAAGTTATTGTCAGTCTCTGAGATCAGTGCTTTAGCTGAATTGCCGGGTCGTGATGAATTGTTGGCTATGGCGTTGAGCTCGATGAATGCCCCGATCACCAACTTTGTCGGGACAATGGCTGCAATTCCACGTTCCCTGGTTCAGGTATTGAACGCTATCGGTGAGAACAAGGCCGCATAATCGATTAGACATAAACAACAAAGTTTTAAAACATAAATTTGGAGGAAAAAATGGCTACTGTTACTAAAGAGCAAGTTGTAGAATTTATTGAAAATATGACAGTTTTGGAAATGTCTGAGTTTGTTAAAGAGCTCGAGGACAAGTTTGGTGTTTCTGCTGCTGCACCAGCTGCTGTTGCTGTAGCTCCTGCTGCCGGTGACGGTGGTGCTGCTGAAGAGAAAACCGAGTTTGACGTTATCTTGACTAGCTTTGGTGAGAAAAAAATCAACGTTATTAAAGCTGTTCGTGCAATTACCGGTCTTGGGCTCAAGGAAGCTAAAGAGTTGGTCGACGGCGCACCTGGCACTGTTAAGGAAGCGGCTTCCAAGGATGAAGCTGAAGATATTCAGAAGCAGCTTGAAGAAGCTGGTGCCAGCGTGGAGCTGAAATAGTCAGCTTTTCTTACTAATCTGTTTTTAGCCAAGGTCACCTTGTGTGGCCTTGGCTATTGTCGTTGTCAGCCTCGGCCTTTTGTCGGGGTGGACCTTCTAATCTGGTCCAGAGTGGTGTCTGCCCGGGTCTTTTAAGAAAAGATTCGTGATCTTGACCCCAAAGGAGAAATCATGGCGTATTCGTTTGCGAATAATCCGCTTCTCAGGAAGCACTTCGCAAAGGTTACGAATATCATCGATATTCCAAACCTCATTGATATACAAAAAACTTCTTATAAAAGGTTCTTGCAGGCAGAGTTGCCTTCTCCAGAACGCAAACAAAGCGGTCTGGAGGCGGTTTTCCGGTCTGTTTTTCCTATTCATGATTTTAGTGACACCTGTTCTATGGAATATGTTTCCTATGGCTTGGGTGTGCCTAAATATGATGTCGAGGAATGTCATCAGCGTGGCATGACCTACGCCGCTCCAATCAAGGTAAAGGTGCGTCTGGTTACTTGGGATGTTGACAAGGATGCCGGTACCCAGTCGATCAGGGATATCAAAGAGCAGGAAGTATATTTTGGTGAAATTCCACTGATGACAGAAAATGGAACATTCATCATCAATGGAACCGAGCGGGTTATTGTTAGTCAGTTACATCGCTCACCGGGGGTATTCTTCTCTCACGATAAAGGCAAGACCCATTCCAGCGGCAAAATTCTCTTTAGTGCACGGGTCATCCCTTACCGGGGGTCGTGGCTTGATTTTGACTTCGATCATAAGGATCTGCTCTGGGTTCGTATCGATCGGCGCCGTAAACTTCCTGCAACCGTATTGCTGAAAGCTCTTGGCTATACGACAGAGGAATTACTTAATTATTACTATGATTTAGAAGAGATTTCCTGGACTGGTAAGGAATATACCAAGAAGGTTAATTTCGATCTCTTAGCTGGAAAACGCACCAGTTCCGATGTTCTCTCTAGTGGTGGAGAGGTGCTGGTCAAGGCCAATCGCAAATTTACCCGTTCCGCCATCCGTAAGCTTAAGGAAGATGGGATAGAAGCAATTCCAATCACTGCTGAGGAGCTGATCGGTCAAGTCGTTGCCAGCGATATTGTCGATGAGACAACCGGTGAAGTCATTCTCGAATGCAATGGGGAGCTCAGTGAGGTAAAACTCGAGGAGTTACGCGAAAAAGGGATCAATACCTTCTCTACATTATTCATTGACCACCTTTATGTTGGTTCCTACCTGAGTGATACCCTCAGGGTTGATAAGGTAGAGACGACTGACGATGCGATCATTGAGATTTTCCGACGTCTGCGTCCTGGTGATCCCCCTACAATAAGAACAGCAACAACCCTTTTTGAGAGTCTGTTCTTCAATGCAGATCGGTATGATATCTCAGCTGTTGGGCGTTTAAAGCTCAATCACAAACTTGGAGTTGATAGCCCGTTGGATCTTCCCACTTTAACGAAGGAAGATATCCTTAGAGTTGTTCGCTATCTTGTTGATTTGCGTGATAGTAAAGGCTCTGTTGACGATATTGACCACCTTGGTAACCGCCGGGTTAGAGCTGTTGGCGAACTACTGGAAAATCAATATCGTGTCGGTCTGGTACGGATGGAGCGTGCAATCAAGGAGCGAATGAGCTTGCAGGACGTTGATAGCTTGATGCCGCACGATTTGATTAACTCCAAACCGGTTTCAGCAGTTGTCAAAGAATTCTTTGGCTCCTCACAGCTATCACAATTTATGGATCAGACCAATCCGCTCTCTGAGGTGACCCACAAGCGCCGTTTGTCGGCTCTTGGACCGGGTGGTTTGACTCGCGAGAGAGCTGGTTTCGAAGTTCGTGATGTCCATCCAACTCACTATGGTCGGGTTTGTCCGATTGAGACTCCTGAGGGGCCAAATATCGGTTTGATTGCTTCATTGTCAACCTACGCCAGAATTAATGAATACGGTTTTGTTGAAACACCCTATCGAATCGTTAACGATGGTCACGTCAGTACTGAGATTAAGTACTTCTCGGCGCTGGAAGAAGAGGGGCATGCGATCGCTCAGGCAAATGCGCCGATTGACGACAATGGTGTGTTTATTAACGAACTTGTCAATGTGCGACAAACTGGCGAATTTTTGCTGTTGCCGCCAGATCAGATTGATTTGATGGACGTCTCACCGAAGCAGATTGTTTCAGTTGCTGCTGCGCTGATTCCATTTTTGGAAAACGATGATGCCAACCGGGCATTGATGGGTTCAAATATGCAACGCCAGGCAGTGCCGTTGTTGCGGACCGATGCCCCTCTGGTTGGTACTGGAATGGAGCGAATTGTCGCTCATGACTCAGGTAGTTCGGTGGTTGCTCGGCATGACGGTGTTGTCGAGAGTGTTGACGCTGACCGGATTGTTGTCCAGATTGATGATAAGGATATCGATGAGACCGGGACTGGCGTTGATATCTACAATTTACATAAGTTTATTCGTTCCAATCAGAATACCTGTATTAATCAGAAGCCGATCGTCAAAGTTGGTGATCGGATTATCTGTGGCGATGTTGTTGCTGATGGCCCCTCTACCCAATGGGGTGAGTTGGCTCTTGGTCAGAATGTTCTGGTCGCATTCATGCCGTGGCATGGTTATAACTTTGAAGATTCTATTCTGATTTCAGAAAAAATTGTTCAGGATGACCGCTATACCTCAATACATATTGAGGAATTTGAGTGTGTTGCCCGTGACACTAAACTTGGCAAAGAAGAGATCACTGATGATATCCCCAATCTTGGCGAAGACGCTTTGAGTGATCTGGACGATTCGGGGATCATCCGGATTGGTGCTAGTGTCAAGTCGGGAGACATCCTGGTTGGTAAAATTACACCAAAAGGAGAGACTCAACTATCTCCTGAAGAAAAACTGCTTCGGGCAATTTTTGGTGAAAAAGCAGGTGATGTCCGGGACACTTCATTACGGGTTCCCCCGGGGGAGGAAGGCGTTGTTATTGGCGCCCGGGTTTTCTCCCGGAAGGGATTTGATAAGGATACTCGGACTGAGCAGATTGAAGCGCGAGAAATTGAAAAGCTGCTTAAAGATCGGGAAGATGAAATCCGAATTCTGCGTAAATCAACCCGCAATAAAATTCGCTCGTTACTGGTTGGTCTGACGGCGGCCGTTTCAATAGAAGATGAGGCTGGTAAAATAATCCTGCCAAAGCGGCGTAAAATTACAGAAGATGCATTTGCTGATATCCCCTTTAGCCGGATTCAAGAGATCTCTGTGACTGGAAACAGTGATGCCGAAGAAAAAATCAGTAATATGCTCAACCGCTTAGCAGAGCGTGAGCAGTTGATTACCGCTGTTTTTGATGACAAGATCGATAAGTGTAAGCGTGGCGATGATTTGCCACCGGGTGTCATCAAGATGGTTAAGGTTTATATCGCGATCAAACGTAAATTGCAGGTCGGTGACAAGATGGCTGGCCGACATGGTAATAAAGGTGTTCTGTCAAGAATTCTCCCTCAGGAAGATATGCCCTATATGGAAGATGGCACCCCGGTTGAGATTGTCCTCAACCCTCTTGGTGTCCCATCACGGATGAATGTTGGGCAGATTCTTGAGACCCACCTTGGTTTGGCTGCCCGTGGTCTTGGTAATCAGATCAGGAAAGTTCTGGAAGAGCAGTATAGTGAAAAGGCTCTTAAGGCACAGGTTAAGGAGGCGTATAACGATAAAGAACTGGATGGCTTCATTGATGGTTTAAATGAAGAGGATCTTCAGGTTCTAGCCCGCCGTCTGTTCCAGGGTGTGCCGATGGCTTCTCCTGTTTTTGAGGGAGTCAGCGAAAAAATAATCAAAGATGAAGTCAAGCGAGCCGGATTTGATACCAGCGGCCAGATGACCCTTTATGATGGCCAAACCGGCGAAGCTTTTAAGGAAAAAGTTACCGTCGGCATCATGTATATGCTCAAACTACATCACTTGGTTGATGATAAAATTCATGCCAGATCCATTGGTCCCTATAGTCTGGTCACCCAGCAACCGCTTGGTGGCAAGGCACAGTTTGGTGGCCAGCGACTTGGTGAGATGGAAGTCTGGGCGATGGAAGCCTATGGTGCTGCCCATGCACTACAGGAGTTTTTGACTGTCAAGTCGGATGATGTTGCCGGTCGAACCCGAATGTATGAAGCTATTGTTAAAGGGAAACATACCCTTGAAGCAGGCTTGCCAGAGTCTTTTAACGTGCTGATCAAAGAACTTCAGGCTCTTTGTCTGGATGTTGATCTACTGGAAGAGGATTAGTGGAAACCCGGCCAGTAAACGTTAAGTTGTGAATTTATAGAAATTAAAGCAGTCATCCTACAAGGAGAATGCGTTTTGGAAGATATTTTCAGTCTCTTTGAACGTCCGAAAGACCCATTGAGTTTTAGCTCTATTCAGTTGTCGCTGGCATCGCCAGAAAAGATCCGTGAGCGCTCTTTCGGTGAGGTAAAAAAACCGGAAACCATCAACTACCGGACTTTTAAGCCCGAGCGTGATGGACTTTTCTGCGCCAAGATCTTTGGACCCACTAAAGATTACGAATGTAACTGTGGCAAGTATAAGCGGATGAAGCACCGCGGTATTGTTTGTGAGAAGTGTGGTGTTGAAGTTATCCCGAGCAAGGTTCGGCGTGAGCGGTTAGGACATATTGATCTTGCTTGTCCGGTGGCTCACATCTGGTTTCTCAAGTCCTTGCCGTCACGAATTGGCGCGTTGCTTGATATGACTCTTAAGGATCTGGAGAAGGTTCTTTATTTTGAGGCATATGTGGTTCTTGATCCTGGCGAAACTCCTTTGCAGAAGGGGCAATTGCTTCCTGAAGATAAATACAGCGAGGCAATGGATGAATTTGCGGGACAATTTGTTGCTGGCATGGGTGCCGAAGCTGTTCGCGAACTGCTGGTTGAAATTGATCTGGTTGAGGTTGGTGATCAGCTGCGGATCGAGATGAAAGAAGCAACCAGTGAAGCAAAACGGAAGAAGGTTTCCAAGCGGCTGAAAGTCATTAATTCTTTCCGTCAAAGTCACAATCAACCGGAATGGATGATTCTGGAAACTGTTCCAGTGTTGCCACCTGAGTTGCGCCCATTGGTTCCTTTAGATGGTGGTCGTTTTGCGACATCTGATCTGAATGATCTTTATCGTCGGGTTATCAACCGGAATAATCGCCTTAAGCGACTGATGGAATTACGGGCTCCGGAGGTTATTATCCGTAACGAGAAACGGATGCTTCAGGAATCCGTTGATGCTCTCTTTGATAACGGTCGCCGCGGTCGCGCAATTACTGGTCCAAGTAAGCGTCCACTGAAATCATTATCCGACATGCTTAAAGGTAAGGGGGGACGTTTCCGTCAGAACTTACTTGGAAAGCGGGTCGATTATTCTGGGCGATCAGTTATCGTCGTTGGCCCAGAATTGAAATTACACCAGTGTGGTCTGCCGAAAAAAATGGCTCTTGAGTTGTTTAAGCCTTTTATTTATCAGAAGCTTGATGAAAGAGGTTTATCGACAACGGTTAAAAGTGCCAAAAAAATGGTAGAAAAAGAGAAGACCGAAGTTTGGGATATTCTCGAAGAGGTCATAAAAGAGCACCCGGTTATGCTTAACCGTGCTCCTACCTTGCACCGTCTTGGTATCCAGGCGTTTGAGCCGGTTTTGATTGAAGGCAAAGCCATTCAGCTGCATCCATTGGTCTGTACTGCATTCAATGCTGACTTTGACGGCGACCAGATGGCTGTTCACCTGCCCCTTTCAATTGAAAGTCAGATTGAGGCTCGGGTGCTGATGATGTCGACTAATAACATTCTTTCTCCCGCAAGTGGAAAGCCAATCATTGTTCCATCGCAAGATATGGTTCTTGGTCTTTATTATATGACAAAAGAGCGCCCGTTTGCTTCCGGCACGGGAAAAGTTTTTGCTTCTCGGGATGAAGTTAGGATGGCCTATGATGCTGGAGAAGTAGATCTGCAGGCAGCAATAAAGGTCAGAATGTCACCTGTTTTGGGTGCGCCCCTCGAGCGAGTGGACACTACTGCCGGCCGTATTTTGCTGCGTGAAGTTGTTCCTGATGCCATTGACTTTAAACATGTAAATAAACTTATGGGTAAAAAGCAGGTTGCTGACTTGATTGATATCAGTTTCCGTTATGCTGGCAACAAAGAGACCGTTATTCTTGCAGATAAAATCAAGGAGACGGGGTTCCGTTATTCGAGTTTGGCCGGGGTTTCAATCTGCCTTGATGATATGGTTATTCCTGAGACTAAAGAGGCAAGAATCAACGTTTCTGCAGAGGAAGTTAAGGATATCCAGCAGCAATATACTGAGGGTCTGATAACCGACGGCGAACGTTATAATAAGGTCATCGATATCTGGGCAAAATGTACCGAGGATATTGCCGGAACCATGCTTGGAAATATCGCTGTTGAAAAAATTAAATCCGCAGAGGGTGAAGAGGTTGAGGTCTCATCCTTTAACGCTATCCACATGATGGCTGATTCTGGAGCGCGAGGAAGTGCCCAACAGATTCGCCAGTTAGCTGGAATGCGGGGGTTGATGGCTAAGCCCGATGGTTCGATTATCGAGACTCCAATCACGGCTAACTTTCGTGAAGGCTTGACCGTTTTGCAGTACTTCATCTCGACTCACGGTGCCCGCAAAGGTTTGGCTGATACGGCCTTGAAGACAGCAAACTCTGGTTATTTGACCAGACGCCTTGTAGACGTCGCTCAGGATGCCATTATTATAGAGCGTAATTGTGACACTCTTGATGGGATTGAGGTTTCCTCTTTAACTGACGGTGGAGAAGTTATTGAGAACCTGGGTGACCGGATACTTGGTCGAGTAGCACTTGATGATATTGTTGATCCAGTTACTGATGAGATTTTGGTTGAAGCCAACCAGTTGATTGATGAAGGTCTGGTGGCAGTCATAGAGGACGCTGGAATAGAAAGAGTGAAAATCCGTTCGGTTCTAACATGTAAAAGTAAGCGCGGTATTTGTGCTCTCTGTTATGGACGGGATTTAGCACGTGGTCACTTGGTTAACCTTGGTGAGGCTGTTGGGGTTATTGCCGCTCAGTCAATTGGTGAGCCTGGTACTCAGTTAACCATGCGGACCTTCCATATTGGTGGTACAGCTTCGCGCCGTGCAGAACAGACGACACTTGAGTCACGTTTTGATGGCTCACTTAAATTTATTAATCTGATTACGGTTGATAATGCTGATGGGTTCCCTGTGGTTATGAACCGCAAGGGTGAAGTAGCTATTGTTGATGATACCGGGCGAGAACGCGAGCGGTATGGGGTTGTTTACGGTGCTTGCTTGACCCGCCAGGAGGGCGGTGCTGTCAAGAGTGGTGACATTCTGGCCGAATGGGATCCCTATACTGTTCCTATTATTACCGAGGTTGGTGGTATTATCCAATATGGTGATATTGCTGAAGGGGTTACCATGCAGGAGCAGGTTGACGAGGTTACGGGACTTTCACGTAAGGTCGTAACTGAATCCAAATCTGCCGATAAGCGGCCAAGGATTACCCTGAAAGGGGAGGATGGCAAGACTGTTAAATTGCCAAATGGGACACAGGCACGTTATATGCTGCCTATTGGAGCTAACATCTCTGTTGAAGAGGGAGCTGTCCTCCACGCTGGTGCGGTTCTGGCCAAGATCCCCCGCGAGACAACGAAGACAAAGGATATTACCGGTGGTTTGCCACGGGTTGCTGAGTTGTTTGAAGCACGCAAGCCGAAAGAACTGGCAGTGATCTCTGAAATTGACGGGGTCGTTTCTTACGGTAAAGATTCAAAGGGTAAACGTAAGATTATTGTAACTCCTGAAATTGGTGAGCCGGCTGAATATCTGATTCCGAAAGGGAAGCATATTTCTGTCCACGAAGGGGATTTCCTCCATGCTGGAGAAGAACTGGTTGATGGATCGAGCAATCCTCACGACATTCTGCGAGTTCTTGGTAGTAAAGAACTTTCAAAGTATCTGGTTGATGAAGTTCAAGAGGTTTATCGTTTGCAAGGGGTTAAGATTAACGATAAGCATATTGAAACTATCGTGCGGCAGATGCTGCGGAAGGTGCAGATCAAGGATGTTGGTGATGCCAATTTCCTGATTGATGACCAGATTGACCGCTGGGTGTTTGAGGCAGAAAACAATCGGGTCATGGCTGATGGTGGCCAGCCAGCTGTCGGAGAACCAATTATGTTGGGGATTACCAAGGCCTCCCTGTCTACTGAATCCTTTATCTCGGCGGCTTCATTCCAGGAGACGACCAAGGTGTTGACCCAGGCTTCAATTCAGGGGAAAACTGATCCCCTCCTTGGACTCAAGGAGAACGTTATTATGGGTCGATTGATTCCGGCTGGAACAGGCGTTGGGCAGTATCGTTCTGCTGAGCTGCAGATCCCTGAGCCAGAGATCAAAATGGAAGAACCGATCGTGATAGATGAATCTGAAACAGAGAGTACTGAGGAGTCCGATTAGCCCATATTGAGGGGCTCTAAATAGAGCCCCTTTGTTCAACAAAGACTAATATTAAAGCGACAAAAAAGGGCTTGACAAAGAAGTAGCCGATTGATAATCTCTGCGGGTTTTTCCCCATAGAAAGATCAGCTTTAGCTGCTAAAATATTGACATAGTTTTCGGAGAATCTAGATGCCAACAATTAACCAATTGATCCGCAACGGGCGCAAGAAGAAAGTAACAAAGTCGACCGCCCCTGCACTGAAATCTTGTCCGCAACGGCGTGGAGTCTGTACTCGTGTTTATACGACAACTCCTAAGAAGCCAAATTCAGCACTGCGGAAGGTTGCTCGTGTTCGCTTGACGAATGGGATTGTTGTGACCTCCTATATTCCTGGGGTGGGGCACAATTTGCAGGAACACTCTGTCGTGTTGATTCGTGGCGGTCGGGTAAAAGATTTGCCAGGTGTTCGTTATCATATTGTACGTGGAACTCTTGACCTCGCTGCGGTTAAAGATCGTAAGCAAGGCCGCTCCAAGTATGGCGCTAAGCGCCCGAAATAATTTATAGTCTGAGGAAGAGGACGATATGCCAAGGAGAAGAGAGGTCCCTAAGCGGATCATTCTGCCCGACCCTAAATTCGGGGATCTGTTAGTCGCCAAGTTTGTGAATAATGTTATGGTTGACGGAAAAAAGAGTACCGCTGAGCAAATTGTTTATGGTGCTTTTGATCTGGTTTCTGAGCGATCAGGGAATGATCCTCTGGAAGTTTTCAAAGCAGCGATGGAGAATGTTCGTCCAGTGCTGGAGGTTAAATCACGTCGTGTTGGTGGCTCTACTTATCAGGTTCCAATTGAAGTGAGTCCCTCCCGTCGTACTGCATTGGCTATGCGGTGGATTGCAATTTATGCGAAGGCGCGCAGTGAGAAAACTATGCGTGAGCGCCTCGCTGGAGAGTTTCTTGATGCTTTTAGTAACCGTGGTGCTGCGGTCAAGAAACGTGAAGATACGCACCGTATGGCAGAGGCCAATAAGGCTTTTGCTCATTATCGCTGGTAGTTCAGTCGTTCGTCAGGAGTAGGTAGTGGCTCGTAAAATTGCATTAAACAAAACACGTAATATCGGTATCATGGCTCATATTGATGCCGGGAAAACGACGACGACAGAGCGTATTCTCTATTACACCGGGGTTTCGCATAAGATCGGTGAGGTTCATGATGGGGCTGCTACCATGGATTGGATGGAGCAGGAGCAAGAGCGGGGAATTACTATAACCTCAGCCGCGACAACCTGTTTCTGGAAAGATTACCGGGTTAATATCATTGATACCCCCGGTCACGTTGATTTTACTATTGAAGTTGAGCGTTCATTGAAGGTGCTTGATGGTGCTGTTGCAGTTTTCTGCTCAGTTGGTGGGGTTGAGCCTCAGTCTGAAACTGTTTGGCGTCAAGCTGACAAGTATGGCGTGCCAAGGATTGCCTTTATAAACAAGATGGATCGAACCGGTGCCGATTTTACCCGTGGTGTCGATATGATCCGTGAGCGTCTCGGCGCTAACCCCCTGCCGCTTCAATTGCCAATAGGCTCGGAAGAGAAATTCCGTGGCTTGGTGGATCTGGTGACAATGCAGGCCATCGTCTGGGTCGACGAATCGATGGGCGCAAAATATGATATTGTTGATATCCCTGCGGATATGGTAGACGATGTTGACATGGCACGTGAGGCATTGTTGGAAGAAATTTCATCACATGATGATGAGTTGATGGAGAAATATCTGGGTGGCGAAGAGCTGACTCTTGCTGAAATCAAAGCAGCGATTCGTAAGGGAACTCAGAACATTGACTTCTGCCCGGTTTTGTGTGGTAGCGCATTTAAGAATAAGGGTGTTCAGACTTTACTGGATTCTATTGTCGATTATATGCCGTCTCCGCTGGATGTGAAACCGATTCAGGGTGTCCATCCTGATACTGGAGAAGATCTGGAGCGGCCTGCAGACGACGATGCTCCTTTTGCAGCATTAGCATTCAAGATTATGACCGATCCCTTTGTTGGACAGCTGAGCTTTTTCCGGGTTTATTCTGGAGTTGCAGAATCTGGTACGACGGTTTTAAACTCAACCAAAGGTCGCAAGGAGCGATTTGGTCGTCTGTTGAAGATGCATGCCAATAAGAGGGAAGAGATTAAGCAGGTTTATTCTGGTGATATTGCGGCGGCGGTTGGCTTGAAGAGCACAACAACTGGTGATACACTTTGTGACCTGCAAAAGCCAGCCCTTCTTGAGTCGATGGAATTCCCGGAGCCGGTTATTCATTTGTCGGTTGAGCCAAAAACCAAGGCAGACCAGGAAAAAATGGGAATTGCCCTTGGCAAGCTTTTGTCTGAGGATCCCTCACTTCGAGTGCGAACCGACGAGGAGACAGGTCAAACTATCCTGTCTGGTATGGGTGAGTTGCATCTCGATGTCATTGTTGACAGGATGAAACGTGAGTTCAAGGTAGAATGCAATGTCGGTGCCCCTCAGGTTGCTTATCGTGAGTCGATTACCAGGGTAGTAGAAGTCCAGGGTAAATTTGTTCGTCAGTCGGGTGGTCGTGGGCAATATGGTGATTGCTGGCTGAGACTTGAGCCCGGTGAGCCTGGCCAGGGATTTGAGTTTGTCGATGCCATCAAGGGTGGAGTTATTCCTCGTGAGTATATTCCTGCTGTAGGTAAGGGTGCTGAAGAGGCCTCTGAAAACGGCGTGTTGGCTGGATTTCCAATTGTTGACGTTAAAGTTACCTGTTTTGATGGTTCGTACCATGATGTTGACTCAAATGAGATGGCATTCAAGATTGCAGGGTCTATGGGCTTCAAAGAGGGGGCAAAAAAAGCTGCCCCGGCACTACTTGAGCCAATCATGTCGGTTGAGGTCGTTGTTCCTGAAGAATATATGGGGGATGTGATCGGTGACTTGAACAGCCGGCGCGGTCGTATCATGGGAATGGATGCCCGTGGTGGTGCCCAGGTTGTTGACTCGCATGTACCACTATCCAGTATGTTTGGTTATGCAACAGATTTACGCAGCGCAACTCAAGGTCGTGCTACTTATTCAATGGTTTTTGATCATTATGATCAGGCACCTAAGGCAATTAGTGAAGAAATTATCGCCAAGGTCAATGGTTAGGCCGAGGAGAGGAGTTTAGATATGTCCAAGGCAAAGTACGAAAGGACAAAGCCGCACGTCAACATCGGCACCATCGGTCACGTTGACCACGGCAAGACCACGCTGACTGCAGCAATTACAAGTGTATTGGCAGAGAAATCTGGCAGCGGCGAAGTCAAGGCATTCGATCAGATCGACAACGCACCAGAAGAGCGCGAGCGCGGAATAACAATCGCCACCGCCCACGTCGAATATGAAACAGAAAACCGTCACTATGCACACGTTGACTGCCCCGGCCACGCCGACTACGTCAAAAACATGATTACCGGAGCCGCCCAGATGGACGGAGCAATTCTGGTTGTCTCCGCAGCCGATGGCCCCATGCCCCAGACCCGTGAGCATATCCTGCTTGCCCGTCAGGTTGGCGTACCAGCCATGGTCGTTTTCTTGAATAAAGCCGACATGGTTGACGATGAAGAGCTTCTCGAACTCGTCGACATGGAAATCCGTGAGCTGTTGACCAGCTACGACTTCCCAGGTGATGATATTCCCGTGATCGCCGGATCCGCCCTCGCCGCCCTCGAAGGTCGCGATGACGAAATTGGCAAAGACAAAGTCCTTGAGCTTATGGACGCCGTTGACAGCTATATTCCCGAGCCCGAGCGTGCCATCGATAAGCCCTTCCTGATGCCAGTCGAAGACGTCTTCTCCATTTCCGGACGTGGCACAGTCGCCACCGGACGTGTCGAGAAGGGGATTATCAAAGTACAGGAAAACGTTGAAATCGTCGGCATGAGAGAAACCCAGAAAACCGTCGTCACCGGAGTCGAAATGTTCCGTAAGCTCCTCGATCAAGGACAAGCCGGCGATAACTGCGGTATCCTCCTCCGTGGACTCAAGCGCGATCAGATCGAACGCGGACAGGTTCTGGCCAAGCCCGGTAGCATTACCCCACATACCAAATTCAAAGCCGAGGCCTATATCCTCACCAAAGAAGAAGGTGGTCGTCATACCCCATTCTTCAAAGGGTACCGTCCCCAGTTTTATTTCCGGACCACCGATGTGACTGGAATCGTAGAGCTGCCCGAAGGTGTCGAGATGGTCATGCCAGGCGATAACATTGCCATGGCAGCAGAACTGATCACCCCGATCGCTATGGATAAAGAACTGCGCTTTGCTATCCGCGAGGGTGGCCGCACTGTCGGTGCCGGTGTGGTGAGTGAAGTTATTGAGTAATAAGAGGAAATAGAAGATGTCTACACAGAAAATAAGAATACGCCTGAAGGCTTATGACCATAGCTTGCTCGATCTGGCGGTTGCTGAAATAGTTGATACAACTAAGCGGACTGGTTCTCGTTTGGTTGGTCCGATTCCGCTCCCGACGATTATTAATAAATACTGTGTATTGCGTGGCCCTCATGTCGACAAAAAAAGTCGTGAGCAATTTGAGATCCGCACGCATAAGCGTCTTCTCGACATTATGGAGCCAACGCAGCAGACAGTTGACGCTTTGATGAAGCTTGATCTGTCGGCGGGAGTTGACGTGGAGATAAAGCTCTAGGTATTAGACTTATCGCAATTTAAGGGCACGATAATGACCAACGGATTATTAGGAAAAAAAATAGGCATGAGCCAAATTTTTGCCGCTGATGGACAACGTATTCCAGTGACTGTTCTGGAGGTTGGTCCGTGCACTGTGCTGCAGAAAAAGACTTCAGCGTCAGATGGCTACGAAGCTGTCCAGATTGGCTTTCAGGCAAAGGATTCACAGAGAGTCAACAAGCCGGAGATGGGGCATTTTAAAAAAATCGGTAAGGGTGCTTTTTCTTATGTACGTGAATTTAAACTTTCAGGTGAATGTGCGGTAGGTGATCAGCTTACCTGTGACCTATTTAGTCCCGGGGATCGGATTGATATCACTGGAACAAGCAAGGGTAAGGGTTTCCAGGGTGTTATGAAGCGCTGGGGATTCTCAGGTGGCCGCGCAACTCATGGTTCTATGTTTAAACGGAGACCAGGTGCTATTGGTCAGTCAGCATGGCCTGCAAAAGTTATCAAGGGAAAGAAAATGCCTGGGCAGCTGGGCAACGTGCGGGAAACAACGCAGAACCTTATTGTTGTTGATGTCCGTCCAAAGCAGAATTTAGTCTTTGTGCGTGGTGCTGTCCCCGGGCCGAAGAATGGTTTGATTGAAATCCGCAAAGGGATCAAGGCTTAGACTCTACGGATTAGGAGTAGATAAATGGCAACTGTACAAATTTTTGATCAGGATAAAAAACAGGTTGGTGAGCGAGAGCTTGCTGATAGTATTTTTAATACTGAGGTAAAAGAATACCTTTTGCATGATATGGTTCGCTATCAATTGGCGGCACGTCGTCAAGGAACTGCTGCAACTAAAAACCGTAGTGCGGTTGCTGGCGGAAGTAAAAAACCGTACCGGCAGAAGGGAACTGGTAATGCCCGGCAGGGAACTATCCGAGCTCCCCACTTTGTAGGTGGTGGTGCTGCTTTTGGGCCGTCTCCACGTTCATATGGTTTTAAGTTGAATCGTAAGGTCAAGAAGTCTGCCCTTTGTAGTGCATTATCTGCACGCTTCCAGGCTGAGAAGTTGATAGTTCTCAAAGATCTTGTGATGGATGAAATCAGTAGCAAATCTTTTGATCAATTAATCAAGCGTTTTGATCTTGAGGGTGTTTTAGTTGTTATTGACCGTGCGGATGCCAAGGTTGAGCTTTCAGCGCGTAACCTGAAAAATGTAAAAGTTGTTCGTTCTGACGGGGTTAATGTCTACGATATTCTCAAGCATCCTAACTTGGTTTTGACCGATGCTGCGGTAAATGAGATTGAAGGAGCTTTGGAAAAATGAAACCTCTGTACGAAATTATTCGCAAGCCTCTGATTTCTGAAAAAGCAAACTTGCTGAAAGAAACGGCACAGATTGTCACTTTTGAGGTTGATCGTGGTGCCAACAAAATAGAAATCAAACAAGCAGTCGAAAAGGCATTTGATGTAAAAGTTAAGGCTGTTAATACGATCCAGTTACGCGGAAAAATGAAGCGGGTTGGTAGTAATTTAGGCCAACGTAATAACTGGAAAAAGGCATATGTGACTCTGGAAGAGGGTCAAAATATAGATTTTTATGGCGTGTAGGGCTGTGCGCTTTGCAAGTACGGAGTAGTTATTATGGGTATCAAAAAATTTAAGCCAACATCGGATGGTCGGCGACACATGACCTCTTCTACTTTTGAAGAGATCACTAAGGGTAAGCCAGAAAAATCTCTATTGGCACCACTGAATCGTTCGGGTGGACGGAACAACTCTGGTCGTATTACCAAGCGCCACACTGGTGGTGGGCATAAACGTCAGTATCGGATTGTTGACTTTCGCCGCGATAAACTTGATGTGCCTGCTCGAGTTGCTGCAATTGAGTATGACCCAAATCGTAGTGCCCGGATTGCACTGTTGTTTTATGCTGATGGTGAAAAGCGTTACATTCTTGCTCCAAACGGTTTAAAAGTCGGTGATAGTGTCGTTGCTAGTGATACGGCAGACATCCGCCCTGGGAATGCGATGACGATTCGTTCTATTCCTCTGGGAACCTGGGTGCACAATGTAGAGCTTAAAGTCGGCAAAGGTGGGCAGTTGGCAAGAAGTGCTGGTGCCTATGCGATGATCGCGGCAAAAGAGGGGCGTTATGCTCAGTTGCGTTTACCGTCCGGTGAAGTACGCTTAGTTATTCAGGATTGCCGAGCAACAATTGGTCAGGTTGGTAATCTTGATTTTGAAAAAATCAAGATTGGTAAGGCTGGTCGTAATCGCTGGTTGGGTAAGCGTCCTCAGTCTCGTGGTGTTGCGATGAACCCTGTTGATCACCCTCATGGTGGTGGTGAAGGTAAGAGCTCGGGTGGTCGTCATCCAGTAACACCTTGGGGTGTTCCCACCAAGGGTTACAAAACAAGAACGAATAGTCGCACCGATAAATTTATTGTCCGCCGTAGGAAGAAAAAGTAATTTAAGCCTCTAGGAGACGATCGTGGCAAGATCAATTAAAAAAGGACCATATATTCAAGAGTCCTTGTTGCGGAATGTAGATCTTGAAGGAGATACCAGCCGTAATAAGGTTATTAAAACGTGGTCACGTCGTTCGACCATTGTCCCTGAATTTGTTGGCTTGACTTTTGCTGTTCACAATGGCAAAAAGTTCATCCCAGTTTTTGTCAGTGAAAACATGGTTGGGCATAAGTTGGGTGAATTTGCGCCGACCCGTACCTATTACGGGCACGGTAGTGATAGAAAAAGTAAGGTCAGATAAGATTCTGCGTTTCTGACGGGAGTTCCAAGAAATGGAAACACAAGCGAAATTAAGAAACGTTCGACTCTCACCACGTAAGGCGAGACTCGTTGTTGATATGGTGCGTGGTAAGGGAATACAGGAGGCTATGAATATCCTTCAGGTTTCTCCCCAGAAAACCGCCCCCATTCTATCTAAATTGTTGAAATCTGCTGTTGCAAATGCTGAGCAAGGCGGTGTTTCTGATGTAGACTTACTGTTTGTAAAAACAGTTATGGTTGATCAGGGTCCAGCGCTCAAACGTTTTATGCCCCGCGCTCAGGGTCGTGCCAGTCGAATTCGTAAGCCTACCAGCCACATTACTGTGGTTCTGGATGTGAAGTAAGTCGAGGAGGTATCCCTTTGGGTCAGAAAGTTCATCCTATTGGATTTCGTCTGGGAATTAACCGGACTTGGGAGTCCCGCTGGTATGCGGATTCCGATTATTCTGTAAAGTTGCATGCTGATTTGAAATTGCGTAACTTTCTGAAGAAGCGGCTGTATCACGCAGGCATTTCAAAAATTGAACTGGAACGTGCTGCAAATAAGGTAAAAATTAACATTTTTGCTGCCCGCCCTGGAATTATCATTGGTAAAAAAGGCGCTGAAGTAGAAGTGCTGAAAAAAGATCTAGCTAAGATCACTGGTGATGAATGCTTTATTAATATTCAAGAGGTACGCAAGCCTGAGGTTGATGCTCAGCTTGTTGCTGAAAATATTGTCTTGCAACTTGAGCGGCGAGTCGCTTTCCGTCGTGCCATGAAGCGTAGTGTCAGTATGGCACTCAAGTTCGGCGCAAAGGGGATCAAGATCAATTGTGCCGGTCGTCTTGGCGGAGCTGAGATGAGTCGTACGGAATGGTATCGTGAAGGTCGCGTTCCTCTACATACTTTGCGGGCTGATATTGATTATGGGTTTGCTGAAGCTATGACGACTTATGGAATCATCGGAGTTAAAGTTCTCATCTTTAAAGGTGAGGTACTAGGCAAAGAAAAAGTACAGCCAGCAGGCTGATCAGGAGTAGCTTGTCATGTTAATGCCAAAAAAAGTTAAACGAAGAAAACAGTTTACTGGGCGGATGACCGGTCAGGCGTCACGCGGTACTGAAGTAAGCTTTGGTGATTATGGTTTGCAGGCCTTAGAGTGTGGCTGGCTTTCTGCTCGTCAGATGGAAGCAGCGCGTCGTGCTATGACTCGTTATATCAAACGGGGCGGTAAGATCTGGATCCGTATTTTCCCGCATAAGCCGTTGACCAGCAAGCCAGCTGAAACTCGAATGGGTAAAGGTAAGGGGTCTCCGGAAAAGTGGGTTGCCGTTATCAAGCCAGGTCACATGTTGTATGAAATGCAGGGTGTTACAGAAGAAGTAGCACGTGAAGCTTTTCGTTTGGGGGCTCACAAGCTTCCAATGAGAACAAAGTTTGTCAGAAGAGAGGTTGGCGATGAAAGTTAGTGAAATCAAAGATCTCAGTGTTGAAGAATTACAAACTAAAACACAAGAATTGCAGCAGGAGTTATTCAACTTGAAGTTTCAGTTGCATACCGGTCATCTGGAGAATACCGCTAGGGTTTCGCAGGTGCGTAAAGATGTCGCACGGGTGAAAACAATACTTTCCAGCAAGCTGAATGCTTAGTGTGTGTGAGGAAAAATGAGCCAAGAACGAGGTAACAGAAACACCCGAGTCGGTATCGTTGTCAGTGATAAAATGGACAAAACCGTTGTTGTCAGGGTTGATAATCTGGTCAAGCACAGTGTCTACAAAAAATTCATCAAACGTAAAGTAAGCTGTAAGGCTCATGATGAGGCTAATAGCTGCGGAATTGGTGATAAGGTTCTCATTGTCGAATCGAGACCGTTGTCGAAGGGCAAACGCTGGCGTGTACGACAGATTTTAGAAAAAGCCGTTACCGCGTAGGAGAATTAGTCATGATTCAGATGCAAACAATGCTTAGCGTAGCAGATAACTCCGGAGCCAAGAAACTTTGTTGTATTAAGGTTCCAGGAGGGTCAAAGCGTAAGTATGCCAGTATTGGCGATATTATTATTTGTAGCGTTAAAGAGGCCTTGCCAAATTCTAAGGTCAAAAAAGGCGATGTTGTTCGTGCAGTTATTGTTCGTACAGCTAAAGAAATAGCTCGCCCGGATGGATCTCATATTCGCTTTGATGGCAATTCTGCAGTGGTAGTGAGTGTCGGTAATGAGCCTCTTGGTACCCGTATATTTGGGCCTGTTGCTCGAGAATTGCGAGCTAAGCACTTCATGAAAATTGTCTCTTTAGCTCCAGAAGTTTTATAAATTTAGACAGTTGGAAGGTTAGATCGATGTCTACTGTAAAGTTACATGTTAAAAAAGATGACATGGTAAAAATTATTGCCGGGAAGGAAAAAGGTAAAACTGGCAAGGTTTTACGTGTGCATCCTGCAAAGGGACGTGTTGTTATTGAGAGCCTCAATATTGTCAAGCGCCATACTCGCCCCAACCAGCTGAATCCAGAGGGCGGTATCGTTGAAAAGGAAGCACCCCTGAGTCTTTCGAACGTTATGCTTATCTGTGGGTCTTGTAATCAACCAACGCGTACCGGGATCAGGTTGCTTGAAGATGGAAGTAAAACTCGTTATTGCAAAAAATGTAACGAGAGTGTTGATAAATAAACGGAGAGTTTGATGGCTAGGTTAAAACAGACATATCTTCAGGAGCAGGTGCCTGCACTGATGAAGGAATTTGAGTACAAAACTGTTATGCAAGTTCCTAGACTTGAAAAGATTGTCCTGAATGTGGGTCTTGGTGAAGCAATTCAGAACCCTAAATTGCTGGAATCTGCGGTAGATGAATTGGCGCGAATCAGTGGCCAGAAGGCTGTTATTACCAAGTCTAAAAAATCAATTGCAGGGTTCAAGCTGCGTGAGGATATGCCGATTGGTGCTTGTGTCACCTTACGCCACGACCGTGCTTGGGAGTTTCTTGATCGTTTGGTCAATGTTGCTTTGCCTCGAGTACGTGATTTCAAGGGGATTTCCGCTAAGGCTTTTGATGGTCGCGGCAATTATACCTTAGGAATTCGCGAACAGTTGATTTTTCCAGAAATTGATCTGGATAAGATTGCTCAAGTGTCTGGTTTGAATATCACAATTGTAACAACGGCTCATACTGATGAAGAAGGTCGCGCTTTATTGACCGGTCTCGGTATGCCGTTTAGAAAATAAAGCTGAAAAGCGGAGGAATATTGTGGCGAAAAAATCAATGATAGCCAAATCAAAACGGCCTAAAAAGTTTGCGGTTCGTGAGTACAATCGCTGCCCGATTTGTGGCCGTCCGCGCGCTTATTATCGTAAGTTTGATATGTGCAGAATATGTCTGCGGAAACTGGCATCCGAAGGTAGGGTTCCTGGAGTTGTCAAGTCCAGCTGGTAACAGCAAGAAGGAGAACCACTTATGTCTATGACTGATCCGATGGCGGATATGCTGACCCGTATTAGAAATGCTGGGATGGCAAGTCACGCTAAGCTTGATATGCCATCGAGTAATGTCAAGGTTGCAGTAGCCAATGTGCTAAAAGACCTTGGATACATCAAAAATACAAAAGTTATTAGTGATAGTAAACAGAGCATTCTGAGAATATATCTTAAGTATGATAATAATCAGGTGCCGATCATTCATGAGATTAAGCGCATTTCTACTCCAGGTCGTCGCGTCTATGTCGGTAAGAATGAGATTCCACGGGTAAAGAACGGTCTTGGTGCTTCGATTCTGTCGACATCCAAGGGAGTTCTTGATGATGTTTCTGCTCGCCAGGCTCAAGTTGGTGGCGAAGTTATCTGTACCGTTTGGTAACAGCAGGACAAGGAGCTTCAATAATGTCACGTATCGGTAAATTACCAGTCACTATCCCTTCAGGTGTAAAAATCTCACTGGATGGGAATTCAATGACTGTTGTTGGTCCAAAAGGATCTCTTTTTCAGCAACTGCATGAAAGAATGGCAGTCGCTGTTGAAACGGATCAGGTCGTTGTTACCTCACCTTCTGAAAGCAAACAAGATGGTGCGCTCCATGGTTTGACTCGGGCTCTGATTAATAACATGGTTGTCGGGGTTACTGACGGGTTTCAAAAGGATTTGGAGATTAACGGTGTTGGTTACCGTGCTGAGATCAGCGGTAAGGTCTTGACTCTGGCTTTAGGTTATTCTCATCCAGTGGTCTATGAACTTCCCGATGGGATTAGTGTTGAGATTGTAAAACAGACTAAGCTCTCTGTTAAGGGGATAGACAAACAGCTTGTCGGTTCTGCCGCTGCAAAGATTCGATCATTTCGTAAGCCTGAGCCATATAAAGGCAAGGGGATCAAATACGCGGATGAGCGTATTGTACGTAAGGCCGGTAAAGCTGGTTAGATAGATTAGGTTTTCAGTAAGGAGCAAAACAGTGGATGTTTCCCAAAAGAGACGCGTCTCAAGACTTAAACGTCAGGCAAGAGTCAGGAAAAAAGTACGTGGAACAAGTGAGTGCCCACGCCTCTCTGTTTTTCGTAGTGCAAAGCATATTTATGCCCAGATTATTGAAGATACAACAGGCAAAACGCTAGTTGCAGCTTCAACTCTCAGTAGTGATGTAGATATAGCCAATCAGGGTAACGTCGAGGCGGCTAAGGCTGTTGGTAGTTCCATTGCCAAAAAGGCACTAGACCAGAATATAAAAAATGTTGTTTTTGACCGTAACGGTTTTCTGTACCAGGGGCGCATTCAGGCGCTTGCTGATGCTGCTAGGGAAGCCGGATTGAAGCTGTAGAGGAGAAGTTTGTGCTGCACATTGATCCCAGTGATTTAGAATTGACCGATCGGGTCGTTCATATCAATCGTAACTCCAAAGTTGTCAAAGGTGGACGACGTTTTAGTTTTTCTGCCCTTGTCATTGTTGGTGATGGAAATGGCCATGTTGGTTATGGACTTGGTAAAGCAAAAGAGGTCCCCGAAGCTATCCGTAAAGGTGTTGAGCAGGCAAAGAAAAGCTTGATATCGGTACCTATTCAGGAAGGGAAAACTATCCCTTATGATGTTATCGGTAAGTTTGGTGCAGGAAGAGTGCTTCTGAAACCAGCTTCTGACGGTACCGGCGTTATAGCTGGCGGTGCTGTTCGTCCAATCCTTGAAGCCGTCGGGATTGCTAACATCCTGACTAAGTGTCTGGGTTCGAATAATCCTCACAACGTAGTCAAGGCAACAATGAATGCACTGAAAATGCTCAAGGGCCCTGAAGAGATCAATGCCCGTCGTGGTATTGTCACGGATTAGGTTCCTGAATTTAGGAGAATAAAAAATGGCGGCGGAAGTTAAAGTCACCCTTAAAAAAAGTCCGATTGGTCGTAAGGCTTATTTTGCTAAAGTGCTTAAAGGCCTTGGATTGACTCGCCTGCATCAGACGGTTGCTTTGCAGGACACCCCGGAAATTCGCGGGATGATCCGAAAAGTTGAACATATGGTTGCGGTTGAAGACTGATAACACGCAGAGGATAGCAAGATGGATTTAAGTAATCTTAAACCGGTTCCCGGTTCAACAAAAAGTAGAAAGCGCATTGGTCGGGGACCCGGTTCTGGAACAGGAAAAACTTCTGGTAAGGGGCACAAGGGTCAGAATGCTCGCAGCGGTGGTGGTGTTAAACCTGGTTTTGAGGGTGGCCAGATGCCTCTTCAGCGGAGAATTCCCAAGCGTGGTTTTGTCTCCAGAAATAAGAAAGTCTATAATTTGATAAACCTGCGTGATCTTGAGGTCTTTGATTCAGGATCTGTGGTTGATTTGGAGCAATACGGAAAAGCTGGTTTGGTCAGCGGTATTAAGGATGGAATTAAGATCTTGGCTGATGGAGATCTAACTAAAGCACTCACTGTTCAGGCACACAAGTTCAGTAAATCGGCTGCGGCAAAGATTGAAGCGGCTGGTGGTAAGGTTGAGGTTCTCTAGATTATGTCAACGCTGCAGAATATTTTAGCTATTCCCGAGCTGCGGCGGAGGATTCTGTTTACTTTGGCGATGCTGGCAGTTTATCGGGTCGGGTGTCATGTGCCCACTCCTGGTATTGATGCTCATGTTTTGGCTAAATTTTTTGAGGGAACTGAGGGAACCTTGCTTGGTCTTGTCAGTGCTTTTACGGGTGGTGCTTTACAGCAGATGGCTGTTTTTGCCCTCGGAATTATGCCCTATATCAGTGCGTCGATCATTCTGCAACTTTTAACCGTCGTTTTTGAGCCGATTGAAAAGCTTTCCAAGGAAGGTGAGGCAGGGCGTAAAAAAATCACCGAATACACACGCTACGGAACAATTATCCTGGCAGTCATCCAGGGTACCGGTATTGCGGTTGGATTACAGTCAATGGTCGGACCTGCGGGCGAACCTGTGGTTCTTAATCCAGGAGCTGGTTTCATCTTAATGACGGTTATTACCTTGACAGCTGGTACCGCTTTTATCATGTGGTTGGGCGAGCAAATAACTGAACGGGGTATCGGTAACGGTATCTCTCTGATCATTTTTGCCGGAATTGTCGCAGGCATGCCCTCAGCGATTGTTAACTCAATTCGTTTGGTGCAGACTGGTGCAATGACACCAACTATAATTCTCTTTATTCTTGCATTAATGTTGGCCACTGTTGGTGCAATTGTTTTCATGGAGCGGGCTCAGCGGCGTGTTCCAATTCACTATGCTAAACGTGTTGTTGGTATGCGGAATATGGGCGGACAAGCTAGTCACCTCCCTTTGAAAATTAATATGAGTGGTGTTATCCCGCCAATTTTTGCCAGTTCTATTATGATGTTTCCGGCAACTATCGCAAACTTTATTGATGCCCCTTGGGTGAAGACAATGTCTGCATATCTGTCGCCATCACACTGGGTCTACAATCTTTTTTATATTGCTTTTATCGTATTCTTTTGCTACTTCTACACGGCTATAACCTTTAATCCTGTCAATGTTGCTGACAACATAAAAAATCAAGGTGGCTTTGTTCCGGGTGTTCGTCCAGGTAAGGAAACAGCAAACTACTTAGACACTGTATTGAGTCGGCTAACTTTTGTCGGTGCAATCTATATTTCTTTGGTTTGTGTGTTGCCAACACTTTTGATCAGTCAGTTGAATGTTCCTTTCTTCTTTGGTGGAACATCGTTGTTGATTGTTGTTGGTGTTGGAATGGATACAGCTTCGCAGATTGAGGCTCATTTGATCTCCAGATCCTATGAAGGATTTATGAAGGGTGTGACCCTTAAGGGTCGGCACGGTTAGCTCAATGAAGATTATTTTGTTAGGTCCACCAGGTGCTGGTAAGGGAACGCAGGCAGTAATGTTGATGGAGAGATTTGGAATTCCACAGATCTCTACTGGTGATATGTTGCGTGCTGCTGTGCAGGAACAGACCTCACTGGGGATCAAAGCGAAAAAAATTATGGATGCTGGTGGCTTGGTTCCTGATGATGTTGTTGTTGGGATAGTGCGCGACCGTTTGCAACTTGAGGACTGCCGGGAAGGTTTTATACTTGATGGTTTTCCTCGCACTCAGGCACAGGCTGATTCTTTAAAGCAAGTGCTTGTCGAACTGGATAAACCGCTCGATGCTGTTATCTCTTTGCAAGTTGACATTGATGCCTTGGTTGCGCGTTTGACGGGACGTCGTACTTGTATGGATTGTGGTAAGGGGTTCCACCTCCAATATGATCCACCCACGCAAGAGGGTCTGTGTAGTGTCTGTGGTGGTAGATTGATACAGCGTGATGATGACCGTGAAGAGACGATCCGCAACCGAATGAAAGTTTATCAAGAACAGACAGCACCCCTTGAAGACTATTACCGTGCAGAGGGTTTGTTGAGAGACGTTGATGGTATGGCAGACATCTCACTGGTTCAACAAGCAATAATTATGGTGCTTCCGGGTTAGTTGAGTTGATAGTTATAAAATCTGTTTCTGAAATTAAAAAAATGCGAACAGCTGGGCGGATGGTTGCAGAAATTTTGCAAATGCTTCGTGAGCAGGTTCGTCCTGGGGTAACGACTCTAGAGCTGGATCAGTTAGCTGAAAAACAGTGTGTTAAATGGAAAGCTCGACCGGCTTTCAAAGGTTATGGCGGCTTTCCTTTTACTATTTGTGCTTCACCTAACGACAGAGTTGTTCATGGCTTTGCTAATCAGGATCGATTACAGGATGGGGATATAATCAGTATCGATTTTGGTCTGGTTATTGATGGTTTCTACGGTGATTCAGCGATAACTGTTCCGGTTGGGCAGATTGATTCTAAAACGGAACAATTACTGCGAGTTACGAAAGAGTCTCTTGACTGTGGAATAGCAGCAGCAATCCCGGGTGGGCACCTTTCAGATATATCTAATGCTGTGCAGACTCGGGCTGAAAGAGACGGGTTCAGTGTTGTTCGTGAATTTGTTGGACATGGTATAGGTCGTCAGTTGCATGAAGATCCGCAGATACCAAACTATGGGTTGCCTGGTCGGGGACCAAAGTTAAAAGAGGGAATGACGATGGCGATTGAACCGATGGTTAATGTCGGCTCACCCGGAGTCAAGGTTTTGGAAGATGGTTGGACTGCTGCAACAGTAGATGGCCAATTTTCAGCCCATTTTGAACATACAATAGCAATGACTCAAAACGGGTCTGAAATATTGACCAGCCTTGAAAATTAGCTAATTGTTAAATCTATCATTGTTAGATAGATGATTTATAGGAAAAGGATCTCAAAATGAAGGTTAGAGCTTCGGTTAAGAAGATCTGTGATAAATGCAAGGTTATTAAACGCAAAGGTGTTATCCGGATTATTTGCGAGAACCCTAAACACAAGCAAAGACAGGGATAAGGCCCTAGGAGGAAAAATTGGCACGTATTGCTGGAGTCGATTTACCGCGCAATAAGCGCATTGAAGTGGCTATGACCTATATCTATGGGATTGGCCGCACTACGTCTCAAAATATTCTCTCACAGGCAGGCGTTGATTTTAATGCCCGTACTGATGATTTGACAGAATCAGAACTTGCTAAGATTCGTGAAATTATCGACAAAGATTGTCATGTAGAGGGTGATTTGCGTCGTAAGTTGACAATGAATGTCAAACGACTGATGGATCTTGGCTGCTACCGCGGTTTAAGGCATCGTAGAGGTTTGCCGGCTCGTGGTCAAAATACAAAGAATAATTCGCGGACTCGCAAGGGACCGAAGAAGACTGTAGCTGGTAAGAAGAAATAAGCGGAGTTATCATGGCTAAATCAAGTAAAAAAGTCGGACGTAAAAAAGTAGAAAAGAAAAATATTGCTAAAGGTGTTGTCCATATTCAGTCCACTTTTAACAATACTATTGTCACTATCTGCGATCCGATGGGTAATGTTGTCGCATGGTCAACCTCTGGTGCAAAGGGTTTTAAGGGGTCACGGAAAAGTACCCCGTTTGCTGCACAGATAGCATCAGAAGATGCTGCAACTAAGGCTATGGAACATGGTATGCGCTCGGTTGAGGCCTATGTAAAGGGTCCTGGTAGCGGTCGAGAATCAGCTTTGCGTGCACTAGAGCTGGCTGGTTTGACAGTTACTATGATTAAGGATGTCACTCCGATCCCGCACAATGGTTGTCGTCCGCCCAAGCGTCGGCGCGTTTAAGCATCAAGGAGGAAGAAGTTGTCTAGATACTCTGGTCCAGTCTGCCGTCAGTGCAGAAGAGAAAATACTAAACTGTTCCTGAAAGGGGACAGATGTTATACCGATAAATGTGCTTTAGAGCGTCGCAATTACGCTCCAGGACAGCACGGCCAACGCCGTACCAAGGTTACAGATTACGGCACTCAGTTACGTGAAAAGCAGAAAATGAAACGGACATACGGTTTGCAGGAAAAGCAGTTCAGGCTCTATTTTGCCAAAGCAGATCGAATGAAGGGTGTTACGGGTGAAAATCTCCTGATGTTATTGGAGCGTCGCCTTGATAGTGCAATTTATCGTCTTGGTTTTGCTGTTTCGCGTGCTCAGGCCAGGACATTGGTTCGACATGGTCATTTCCAAGTCAATGAGCAAAAGGTCAATATCCCTTCTTATCTAGTTAGCCCCAATGATATTGTTACTTTAAGAGAAAAAAGCCGTGAGATTGCTTGTATTAATGAGTCTCTTGACAGTGTCATGCGCCGTGGTGTTCCTTCCTGGATTGAGCTTGAGCGAGATGCATTCAAGGGGATGATTAAAACATTGCCGGCACGCAGCGAATTGACAACTCCTGAGTTCCAAGAGCAATTAATCGTTGAGCTTTACTCTAAATAAATTTTAACCTCATCAGGAACTTTTGAGAGGGAGAATTAAATATATGTACAAAAACTGGCGAGATCTGATCAAGCCGATGCGGCTGGAAGCAACAGAATTAACCGAATCCTATGGTAAGTTTGTTGCGGAGCCTTTTGAGCGTGGCTTTGGTACAACTCTGGGTAATTCATTACGCCGGATACTTTTGTCATCTTTGCAAGGTGCTGCAATTACCTCGATACGTATCAAAAACGTGCAGCATGAGTTCTCCAGCGTTGTCGGGGTGACTGAGGACGTTACTGATATTATTTTGAATTTAAAAGGTGTGAAGGTTCGTGTGCATGGTCATGATGATCGAAATGTTCGGATTGTCCAGAAGGGCACCGGGGTTATCAAGGCTGGGGATATCATCACCGATAATAATGTTGAAATTCTGAATCCTGACCATCATATTGCAACCTGTGGTGATGAGACCGACCTTGAAATTGATATGGCTATCGCTATGGGTAAGGGCTATGTCGCAGCTGAAAAAAATCGTGATGAAAATGCCCCGGTTGGGACAATCCCAATTGATGCTATTTTTTCTCCGATTGCAAAGGTCAATTATAACGTATCAAATGCGCGTGTCGGGCAGATTACAGATTACGACAAGTTGACTCTGGAACTCTACACTGATGGCAGTGTCAAGCCGGAAGACGCTATTGCCTATGCGGCTAAAATTTATAAAGAACAGCTACAGATTTTTATTAATTTTGATGAAACAGATGAACCAGCTATTGAAGAAGAAGATAGCGAAAAGCATAAAATCAACGAGAATCTTTACCGTTCCGTTGAAGAGCTCGAGCTTTCTGTCCGTAGTGCAAATTGCTTAAAGAATGCTCAGATCAATTTGATTGGTGAACTTGTGCAGAAGTCAGAAGCTGAGATGTTGAAAACCCAGAACTTTGGTAGAAAGTCTTTAAATGAAATTAAGGACATTCTTGCAGAGATGGGTTTTGGTCTTGGTGTGAAGTTGGATAATTTTCCAGATCCTGACTATTTGAAATTGATTCAAAAGGGTCAAGACGAAGAGTAGTCTTCTCTCTGTTGTTTTTTAGAAAGGAACAAAAGCAATGCGCCACAATAAATCTGGCAGACGTCTTGGTCGTAAGCCTGATCATCGTCAGCACATGATGAAAAACATGGTGACCTCTTTTTTTGAAAATGAGAAAATCACCACAACTGTCACCCGTGCAAAGGAACTACGCAAACTGGTTGACAAGATGATTACGTTAGGTAAGCGGGGTGATCTTCATGCCCGGCGCCAGGCTCTTAGAGTTATTCGTGACCAGAAAGTGGTTACCAAGTTGTTTGAGATGATCTCTCCACGCTATGCTCAGCGACCTGGAGGGTATACCCGAATCATTAAACTTGAAAATCGTCAGGGGGATAACGCTCCTATGGCTATTATTGAGTTGGTTGAGGAAGGATTTGAACCCAAAGAGAAAGTTGAAAAAACCTCGTCAGAAGAAGCTGCTGAGGATAGGTCTCCTGAGGCGGCAACCGCTTAAAGCGACTTTTCATAGAGTTTATTATCAGGGGGCAAAGATTTTTCTTTGCCCCCTGTTTTCGTTTGTAGCTCAGCTGTTCGCGTTGACTCCGCAGGGGCTGAATGTTAGTTTCTAGCGACTCTTTCTTCTTCTGTGAAAAAAATGGTAGCCGTTATGCACGAACAAAAAATGAAGGTGATGCGGGACTCAATCAGGAAACTCCTCCATCGGGGAGCGATTCCTAATCTCAAAAATGCCTTAGGAAAAATCCATCCCGCAGACATCGCCCATCTGTTTCGTTATTTTGAGTATTATGAACAGAAGACGCTGCTCGAGTTGGTTCCAGAGCTTGGGCGTGTTGCTGATGTCATGGCGGAACTTGACGCTGATTCCGTGCCTGGTCTTGCCGAGTTGCTGGATCAAGATTATCTGGTCTCGATTGTGCGGGAAATGGCAAACGATGACAGTGCGGTTTTTATCCGTTGTTTACCTGATGAGTTGGCGGATCAAATTCTGACTCATCTGCAAGATGATTTAAATGACGGTACTGAAGCATTACTGGGATACGATGAAGATACTGCCGGTGGCATTATGTCCACCGATGTTTTTTATCTGGATCAAAATCTTAGTGTACAGGAGGCGATTTCCGCACTCCAGGATTCTGACAATTATGAAATGGTATTCTATGTTTATGTGACCGATGAACATAAGCATCTGGTTGGGGTTCTTTCCTTGCGTCAACTTCTGACCGTGGCACCGAAAACCAAATTGCACGATGTCATGTCGACCAATGTGATGCGGGTTCGCACCGATATAGATCAGGAAGAAGTTGCTGAGCTCGTTGCCAAGTATAATATTCTGGCAATCCCGGTCGTTGATGATCATGGAAAATTATTAGGTTTGATAACGGTCGATGATGTTATCGATGTTATGCGTGATGAGGCGACTGAAGACATCTTGCGCATGGCTGGTACTAGCGAAGAAGAATTGTTGCTCGGTTACAAGTCATTAAAAATCGCCCGTTTACGTCTTCCATGGTTATTAACAACCCTTGCCGGTGGAGTTGTGACTGGCTATATGATGTGGTTCTTCAAGGCAACATTGGAGCAGGTCATTATGCTGATCACATTTATTCCAGTTATTACCGGTATGGGCGGAAACGTTGGTGGTCAGACATCCACGATTATTGTTCGTGGTTTTGCTACTGGTCGGATAGAGTTTTCCATGTTACGGCAAATTTTCCTGAAAGAATTGCGGGTTGGTTTGATCATGGGGCTTACTTGTGGAGTGGTTGTTGCTGTCGTGGCAACACTCTGGCACCAGAACATCTATCTTGGTGTGGTCGTTGGGGTGGCAATGGTGACGGCGATTACGGTTGCTGCTTGTATGGGGGTTCTGGTGACGGTATTTTTTAAGAAAGTGGGGATTGATCCGGCAATTGCTTCAAGTCCGATTGTTCAAACTATTAATGATATCAGTGGAATTCTGATTTATTTCAGTACCGCAACTTTGTTTCTGCAACATTTAATCTGAAGCTGCTTCCTTTCTTAGATTTATCATCGAGTTTTTGCTTTATCATGTTCTGCTGACCTTGTCTCTGTTTTTCAGGTTTAAAGAAAATCATGGAGAATATTCCTCAACGTTGTGAAGCCTTGGTTTTAAATCATATTAACTATGGAGAGTCAGATATTATTTTGACTCTCTTTACCGCCCGATATGGTCTACAGAAAGGTTTTGCCAAATCTGCTCGGAAAAGTCGTAAACGCTTTGGTGCCGTGCTTGACCCATTTACTCAAGCCGTTTTTCAATGGAAAACAGGGCGAGGAGCTTTCTGGTTGTTGCAGGAAGCTGAACTGATCACTTCACGCTTTGGATTGCGAGGTGACTTCCAGTGCCTTGCTCTCGCCAGCTATGGTGTTGAATTGGTCACTCTGTTACTGGAGGAGGGGGAATCTTATCAACTCATTTATGAGCTCTTATGCTGCTTTCTTGATTACCTTGAGCAGGGTGGTGATGGGTCGAGTGCCAGACTGCTCTTTGAATTACGTTTGATCTATCTGCTTGGATATATACCCCACTTGCTCCATTGCAGTGAATGTCTGAAGATTTTTGACAAAGAACCTATCCGTTTTGACGCTAACCGGGGCGGGAGCCTCTGTCTGGATTGTGCCGGGTCAGCCGGACTCTCTGTTGATCTTGGTACTGTTGGTTCATTAGCCCGCTCACTCAAGGTTTCTCATCAACAGTTTGAAGGGTTTTCCTTTGGTCAGAAAACGCTGCAACAGGCCGGTATAATCCTCAACCAGGTTTTGCAACAGATCCTGCCAAGAGAACCAAAATCACTCAAGTTTCTCTCCTGACTTTGGGCTTTACGAATCTTGACATCTTGAGGGGCGAGAGCTAAACTCGCGACTCCATTTTGTATCTGTATCCCCGTTTTTGAAGGTGGATTTTAGCTTTTTTGGAGGTATTGTGACTTTTCAGAATTTAATCCTTTCGTTGCAAAACTATTGGGCCGAACAGGGCTGTGTCATTCAGCAACCGTACGATATAGAAAAGGGGGCTGGAACCTTTAATCCGGCAACATTTTTACGCGCCCTAGGTCCTGAACCCTGGAATGTTGCTTATGTTGAACCGTCGCGTCGCCCAACAGATGGCCGTTACGGTGAAAACCCTAATCGCTTGCAGCATTATTATCAATTTCAGGTCATCCTGAAGCCGTCACCGCAGAATATTCAGGATCTCTATCTGGATTCACTTAAGAGTTTTGGTATTGATCCACTGGCACACGATATCCGATTTGTCGAGGACAACTGGGAAGGGCCAACTCTGGGAGCTTGGGGTCTTGGTTGGGAAGTCTGGTTGGATGGGATGGAAATCACCCAATTTACCTATTTCCAGCAGTGCGGAGGTATCGATCTGAAACCAATCTCTGGTGAAATCACCTACGGTTGCGAACGGATCGCAATGTACCTGCAGGGCGTTGATAACGTTTACGATCTGGAATGGACAGATGGAATCAAGTATGGCGATATCCACCACCAGACGGAGGTTGAGTTTTCCCACTACAATTTCGAAGAGGCTGATACCGATATGCTGTTCCAGCTGTTTGATATGTATGAGAAAGAATCCCTTCGACTGGTAGAAAAAGACCTGGTCTTTCCGGCTTACGATTTTGTTCTTAAGGGGTCGCATGCTTTTAATCTGCTGGATGCCCGAAGTGCTATATCGGTAACAGAACGAGCCAGTTATATTGGCCGGGTGCGAAACATGGCAAAGCTGTGTGCTGAAGGTTATGTCAAACAACGTGAGAAACTCGGTTTTCCACTGCTGAAGAAGTGATGATCCTGTCGGCTGCTTTTGTTGGCCGATGTTCAATATTGGAGAAGGACATGTCTGCAGAACTATTTCTTGAATTAGGTACCGAAGAGATCCCCGCAGGATTTATTCCCCGTGCTCTGAATGATATCCAGCGGTTACTCTGCCAGGAACTGGAGAGTGCTCGTATCAGTTATGGTGAAATCCGCACCTTTGCTACGCCACGACGGTTGGCTATTGCAATAGCCGATGTTGCTAAGCAACAGCAGCGCCAGGAGCTTGAACTGACCGGTCCACCAGCCAGGATCGCTTTTGATGCAGAGGGTAAACCAACCAAGGCTGCGGAAGGGTTCGCCCGAACCAATGGTGTCAGCGTTGATGAGTTGAAAACGATCAAGACTGAAAAGGGGGAATACCTGTTCCTGTCCAAGGTGATTGAGGGTGGCAAGTCAGTTGAACAACTTGCGGTTATTCTCCCTCGTATGATTGGGAAGATTCCATTTAAAAAGTCGATGCGCTGGAAAGATCTGGATATCCGTTTTGTTCGGCCTATGCATTGGATTGTTGCAACCTATGCTGGCGATGTCATCCCGTTTACTTTTGGGGATCTGCAAAGTGGTAACCTCTCACGTGGACATCGATTCATGGCTCCCGAAGAGTTTTCCGTGAGTGGTGCTGAAGACTACATCACCAAAGCTGAACAGCAGCATGTCATTCCTCAGTCTGAAAAGCGTCGTCAACTGATTGAGGAGCAGCTTGAAGTTCTAGCCAAACAGCTGGGTGGTAAAATTAATCCAGATGACGATCTTCTTGATGAGGTCTGTTTCCTGGTTGAAACCCCGCAGGCTCTTGCGGGCGCAATTGAAGAACGCTTTCTCCAGTTACCCCCGGAATTGCTGATTACCAGTATGCGTGAACATCAGCGTTACTTCACTCTGATTGACGATCAGGGTAAGTTGCTGCCTCATTTCATTACCATAGCCAACACCTTGGTGACTGATCCAAAGGTTGTCATTGCCGGGAATGAGCGGGTTCTTAAGGCACGTTTGTCGGACGCGATGTTTTTCTGGCGAGAGGATCAGAAAAGTAAATTGGAGACACGTCTTGAACCGCTTAAAAAAGTGGTTTATCAGGCCAAGTTGGGAACCAGTTTTGAAAAGGTAGAACGTTTTACCGAACTGGCTATCGGGTTGGCACAACAATTTTCCCCAGAAACAGTTGAAACAACAAAGCGTGCCGCAACTCTTGCTAAGTGTGATCTTGAGAGTGCGATGGTCTATGAGTTTCCAGAGTTACAGGGGATCATGGGGCGCGAGTATGCACTGCTGGAAGGGGAGGATCCACGGGTCGCGACAGCAATCTATGAACACTATCTACCAACCCAGGCTGGTGGCGATCTCCCAAGTGATGATATTGGCGCTTTTATTTCTCTGGCAGATAAAATAGATACGATTTGTGGTTGTTTCAGTGTCGGGTTGATCCCGACCGGAACCGCTGATCCATATGCTTTACGGCGTAGTGCTATCGGTATCCTGGCAATTATTATGGATCGTGGCTATACCATTTCAATTCCCGATCTGGTTTCAAAGAGTGTCCACTTATTGGAAGGTAAGAGGCAAAGAGCAGCAGCAGAAATTATTAGTGATGTGGTTGAGTTTATCCGTTTGCGGCTGGTCAATATGTTGTCATCTCAAAGTTATCCAGCAGACGTGATCGATGCTGTTTTAAATGCTTCATTTGTTGAACCGATTGATGCTGTTGAGCGAATTAAAGCACTCTCTTCATTAAAAAAACTGGATGATTTTGAACCGCTGGCGGTTGCATTTAAACGGGTGGGGAATATTATCAAGGGCGGATTGGACCAACCCATTGAACCAGATTTGCTGACCGAAGAGTGTGAAAAAGATCTTTACGCCAGTTTACAAAAGGTCCAGGGGAAAGTGGAAAAATATATTTCTGAGCGTAATTATACCCAGGCATTAGAAGCAATTGCCGGATTGCGTCTGCCAGTTGATACCTTTTTTGATGGTGTTATGGTTATGGTAGATGATGAATTGATCAAAAATAATCGCTTGGCTCTATTAACCGGTGTCGCCAGTTTGTTTAAAGGAATTGCCGATTTCCGTCGGATTGCTTAACGGCTAATCGATCTGGATCCTTCTTTGCTAAGGAGTAGCAAAATGTCTAAATATGTTTACGCTTTTGGTGATGGTCAGGCTGATGGTGATGGTTCAATGAAGGAATTGCTGGGTGGTAAGGGGGCGAACCTTGCCGAAATGAGTTCCATTGGTTTACCTGTTCCACCGGGCTTTACCCTGACGACGGATGTCTGCACTGCTTACTATTCAAACAATCAAAATTATCCTGATGGTTTACGAGACGAAGTCACCAAGGCGTTGGCAACCCTTGAACAACGGATGAATAAGGAATTTGGTAGCAGTGATGATCCGTTACTTGTTTCGGTTCGCTCTGGTGCTCGTGCTTCAATGCCAGGAATGATGGATACGGTTCTTAACTTGGGGCTGAATGACCAGACGATTCAGGGCGTCATCCATCAGAGTAGCGATCCCCGCTTTGCCTATGATTCTTATCGACGTTTTATCCAGATGTATGCCAACGTTGTCAAGGGGATGAATGGTGATGCCTTTGCCAAAAAACTGTCAGAGAAAAAAGAGCAACAGGGTGTAGAGCTGGATACCGAACTGACGGCTGAGGATCTACAGCAACTAGTGGGCGATTTTAAAGAGATTTACCAAAAAAGTTTGGGAGAAGCTTTTCCCGAGGAACCGTTGCAACAGCTTTGGGAGGCCATTGGTGCGGTGTTTGGTTCATGGATGACCCCTCGTGCGGTAACCTATCGTAAGCTTCATGCTATCCCCAGTGACTGGGGAACCGCCGTCTCTGTACAGGGAATGGTTTTCGGTAACATGGGTGATGATTGTGCAACCGGTGTTGCTTTTACCCGTGATCCTGGAACTGGAGAAAATTATTTTTACGGAGAATATCTGGTTAATGCTCAGGGAGAAGACGTGGTTGCCGGGATTCGGACTCCACAGCCGATCAACTTGGTTAAACATAAGGAGGGTGATCTCCCAGCAATGGAAGAGGTTATGCCCGATAGTTATGCACAGCTGGTTAATATACGGGAAACGTTGGAACAGCATTATAAGGATATGCAGGATATTGAGTTTACGATTGAAAAAGGGAACCTCTACATGTTGCAAACCCGAACTGGAAAGCGGACAGCTCAGTCAGCTATCAAGATCGCAGTCGATATGGTTGAGGAAGGTTTAATTACCGACAAGGAAGCTGTTTTACGAGTTGACCCGGAACAACTGGATCAATTGTTACATCCTTCTCTTGATCCTTCTGCAGAAAAACAGATTGTCTCAAAAGGACTACCGGCATCCCCTGGAGCTGCAAGTGGACAGGTGGTCTTTAATGCCGATGAGGCTGAAGAGCAGACGCGGCTGAAGAAAAAAGTTATTCTGGTTCGGATTGAAACCAGCCCAGAAGATATTCATGGGATGAATGCCGCTCAGGGTATTCTGACTGCTCGTGGTGGAATGACATCACATGCTGCGGTCGTTGCTCGTGGTATGGGGAAATGCTGTGTGTCCGGATGTGGTGATGTTAAAATTGATTATGAAAAACAACAGATTAAGACGAAATCAGGACATACAATCAAGCGTGGGGACAATATTACACTGAATGGCTCAACGGGTGAGGTGATGCTTGGTATTGTCCCGAAAATCCAACCGGAAGTTAGTGGTAATTTTGCCGTTTTCATGGGATTAGTTGATAAGTTTCGTCGTCTTAGGGTACGCACCAATGCTGATACCCCTCACGATTCTAAAGTTGCCAGGGACTTCGGTGCTGAAGGGATCGGTTTGTGCCGAACCGAGCATATGTTTTTTGAAGGGGATCGAATTCAAGCGGTACGGGAGATGATTCTTGCAGAGGATCTGGAGGGGCGTAAACGTGCTCTGGACAAAATTCTGCCAATGCAAAAAGGGGATTTTATCGGTCTCTTCCGAGAGATGAAGGGCTTGCCGGTTACAATTCGCTTGCTTGATCCACCGCTTCACGAATTTTTGCCACAAAATGATGATGATGTTTCGGAACTTGCCAATGCCGTTGGTATCCGTTTTTCCGAGGTCAAAGCTCATGTGGAAGATCTCCATGAATTTAATCCGATGCTGGGACATCGCGGCTGCCGGTTGGGAATTACCTATCCCGAAGTCTATGACATGCAGGTGCGGGCGATTATGGAGGCCACCTGTGAACTGGTCAAGAATGAAGGGTTCAAAATTATTCCAGAAATTATGATTCCATTGATCAGTCATGTTAATGAATTGGAAATTCTACGTGCCAATGCGGTTAAGGTGGCGGATGAGGTTTGTCAGAGCTATGGAATCAAGGTCGATTATTTGATCGGAACTATGATTGAATTGCCCCGCGCTGCTCTGACCGCTGATGCCATTGCTCGTGAAGCAGATTTCTTCTCTTTTGGAACCAATGATTTAACCCAGACCACATATGGTTTGTCCCGTGATGATGCTGGCCATTTTCTTCCTGACTACATTGAGAGTGGGGTTTTGAAAAAAGATCCCTTTGTTGCTCTTGATCAGCGTGGAGTCGGGGAACTGGTGAAGATTGGTTTTGAGCGGGGGCGTAGTACCCGTTCCGATTTAAAAGTTGGAATCTGTGGCGAACACGGTGGAGAGCCCTCCAGTGTTATTTTTTGTCACAACATAGGCTTGGATTATGTTTCTTGTTCACCTTACCGGGTGCCAATTGCCCGGTTGGCTGCTGCACATGCAGCATTGCAGAATAAGTGATTCATTATAAAAAGCCCTATCAGATTTTGGTGGGGCTTTTCTGTCGTTTGCTTATTGACTTCAGGAACGCTCTCTTACCCCATATTTACTAATAAATTCAATTAACTGATTCTTTTCAATCGGTCTGCTGTAATAAAATCCCTGCGCAATACAAGAACCCTGTTGTAATAAATATGCGTGTTGCGCCTGGGTTTCTACCCCTTCAGCAATAAAGTCAAGCTGCAATCCTTTAGAGACATTAATGATGGCTGGAATAATGGTATCGTTCATATTCTCTGCAGTGATTTTTTGCATAAAAGACTGATCCAGCTTCAGAGTATTGAGTGGTAGATGGTTCAGATAACTGAGTGATGAGTAGCCGGTTCCAAAATCATCAATCGCAATTTTAATTCCTGCATCTGTCAACTTCACAATGTTTGCAATTGTTTTGTTTATGTTCTGCACCAAGATATTTTCTGTCAGCTCAATTTCAATTTCCTTGGGGTCTATTCCATGGCTATGAAGTATTTCCAGAACGTAGTTGGCAAAATTCCCCATTGCCAGTTGGAGGGCGGAGACATTGATAGAAACTTGTACCTGTAGCCCTTTTTTATTCCAACTGTAAATATCTTGACAGACTTTTTTAAGGACAATTTCCCCGATGTCATTGATTAATGAGGTCTCCTCTGCAATATCGATGAATTTACCTGGCAGGATCAGTGTTTTGTTGGCTGACAAAATTCTAACGAGTGCTTCAGCTGCATGGATTTTGCCTGTGGCCAGATCAATTTGTGGTTGATAAAAAACCGTAAACCGGTCATTTTTGATTGAATCTCTGATCAGGTTCTCAACGAAGACGGTATGACTGTTTTTATTTTTGAGGTGAGTACTATACAAACAATGCCGTTTTCGGGTTTTGTTTTTGGCACTGCACACAGCGGTATCAGCGTTTCTTATCAGGATTTCCCTGGTCTCGCCATGATCAGGATAGATTGCGATACCGATGCTTATAGTGATATGAATCTCATGTCCATTCTGATTATATGGCAGCGCAGTATCAGAAATGATATTCTTTGCAGTAGCAATGGCATCATCGGCTGAGTTTATATTTGATAAGAGTAGAATAAATTCATCACTACCCAGTCGGGCTAGAGAGTCTTCCCCGCGGGTACATCTTCGCAATGTTTCTGCAAGATTTTTTAGTAGTTCATCTCCAATACTTTGTCCGTAGGTGTCGTTGATGAGTTTAAAACGGTTGATATCAATAAACAGCAGAGCAAATTTTTCACTGTTCTCATTGGAATGGGCAATCAATGACACCAGCTTTTCATTCAGTCGTGTTCGATTCGGCAATCCGGTTAAAAGGTCATGATTGTGTTGAAAGCGGATAATTTCTTCGGCTTTTTTTCTATCCGAAATATCTCTGGCGACTCCATAGGTTCCAATAAAACTTTGTTTTCGATTATAGTTTCGTCCCAGTTTATAACCCCTGGAACCCTTCTTTTCTATATTGATTGCTCGCACTTCAACGTGTAGCAGAAGGTCACTGTTTTTACACTGTAACCTTAGTTCCTGACTTTTGGTCTCTTTAGGAAACTGTTTATCGCTGAAAAAAAGATTTGCTCGCTCTAGATCCTGAGCGTAAATGATTTCTTTGTAGTGCTTGCCAATGATCTCTTTTCTGGTGTAGCCAAGCAATCTAACGGTGTTTTTATTAACAAAAACAAAATGACCTTCGCGATCAAGCATGTAGAGTAAATCCGGTGAATTATGGACGATAAAGCGGTGCAGGGCTTCTGATTCTTCCAGTTTTTCAAGAATTTCCCGGTTTTCTTGTTCCAGATTTATTTTTTCCAGAACATTTTTGATTGAAAATAAGAGTTCATCGGCTGAATAAGGTTTGCGGATAAAGTCTTTTGCCCCATTTTTTAGAACATGGATGGCTTTTTTTATCTCAGATTCACCGCTGATAACAATAACATGAGTATCAATTTCTCCCTTATTGATGTGATCAAGAACCTCTTCACCGTTCATATCTGGCATGTTGAGATCAAGGAGAACAAGGTCGTATCTGTTATTGTGCAGCTCTTCAATCGCTGCGTATCCACCGGAGACTGAATGTGCATTCAGTCCATTGAGTGAAAGCACTCCCTTGATACTTTTTGCTATTGCCAGGTCATCATCAACGATCAGTATTTTTGCATCTTTCGTTGTCAAATCACGGCTCAAAAATTTATTGAAATGACCTACATCCATCATTTCAGTTCAATCTCACTCTCATCTTGTTTGCGGGGTACCAGGATTTTAAATTCGGTTCCATGATCTTGACTGGAATAGCAGGAAATGTTTCCTGAGAGTTCCTGAACCAATGTGTTGACAATCGAAAGCCCTAATCCGGAATGTCCTTCTTTTGTGCTGGTGACCGGTTTGAACAGATTTTTCAAAATTTCAGCATCGATTCCAGGACCACTGTCCTGGATCGATATTTCGACATATTGTTGGCCATTTTGATAAAAATTATCTCTGCTGGTGATTTTAATTGTGCCGCTAGCCTCCATTGCTTCTACACCGTTTTTGATGATATTGATCAAAATCTGCTTCAATTTGTCTTTTGGACAATAGAGGTTCGGGATCTGCTTATCGAGTAATAATTTTGATTCTATCTGTTTGGTTTTGTAGAGAGAGCCACTAAACAGAGTATCTAGTTCGGTCAGCAGTTTATTGATATCGACCAATCTATATTTTGTTTTGGTTGGTGCTTTCGGGTCCTTCGCACGAAGTAAAATATTACCAACCCGTTCAATTTCTTCACTGATAAATTTGATTTCTTCTTGAGCCGAATGGTCTCCATCAATCTTTTTGCCCAGCATATAGAGATAGTTGTTGATGATAGTCAGGGGATTACTGATTTCATGGGCAACTTTCTTAAAATCAACGCTGGACATATTGGCCGGTTGAGAATCTCTCTGGGCGAGAGAGAAGTAATTTCTGGCAATTTCGCTGCACAGTAATTTTAGTAATGGGACTTTGTTTTGCAGGTTGGGCCATTCCAACTCGCTTGTCCCAAGCGCCAGAACACCAAGGCCGGTCCCTTCATGGTAGATGGGGAGGAGGTAAGCCTCTTCGGTGTTGAGCAATCTGATAACCTGCTTATCTGCTATGGAACGCTGCTTAGATAAGGTGATGACGCAATTATTATGATTAAATGCGTTGACCAGTAAACTGTTTTTGTCCCCGGTTCTGAATTCAATTTCATCCAATTTGTTTATTTTTAGATCATTGATTGCTGATAAGGTCGTCTGGGTTTCATCAATTTTGAAAAAGAACAGCTGGTTCAGATTGAAGAGGGTATTAAAATTGGTTCTGATCTCTTTAGTAAATTCAACCAATTCTACTTTTTCGCTTTTCGCGATGGTATTGCTTAAGGCAATATTTTCAACCTGTTCGGCCAGTTTCTGTTGGCTGGTTTCCTGCTGAGTTGGATTAAAGATTTCTTCCTCATTTTCCTCCATATAAAATCGACCACTGAAACCAAGATCAGTAATCATCTGCTGACTTTTTTCTACTGCCAGAGTGAGACAATCTAAAATCGTATCTTCAGTCATGTCAAACAGCAGCCCCGCTTTTTCTAGATATGCACCATTATTTCGGGCGCTATTTTTTGAACTGAGGGGAGCAGCAACTGCAAGAATTTTCAATATGGTTGGGGAACTGATGAGCTCTTCTGCCGGTGCTTGTTGAAAGTTGATGGCATCACCAATAAAAGAGTCGAGCCTCCAACTTTCAACCAGAGCTGCACCTAATTCACAGTGATCAACTTGTAACTTCTCTTGTTCGAGAAAATGAAACTTTTCTGTTTCAAGATAATATTGATCTAAAATAGGTAGGTATTCAGATTCACGGTTAAGTAATAACAGGAGCATGCCAACTTGATGCAGCAGCCCAGCAAGGAAGGCTTCACCGGTATTTGCGTAGCCAACCAGTTTAGCTATTCTTTCTGCCAGATTGGCGCAAATCAGGGAGCGTAGCCAGATAAATTGGACGTTTTTGTTGAATGCCTTGGTGAAATTGGCAAAGAATTGCTGTATGGCACAGGTGGTGACAATATTTCTAACGTTGGTCAGTCCCAGAACAATCAGCATTCTACGGATATCGGTTAGTTCATTCCATTGTCGATAGGCTGGGGAGTTTGCGACCTGCAATATCTTTGCAGTTAAACTGACATCCTTTTTGATTGCTGTTGAGAACATTTCAAAATTGGCATTGTCGTTGTGACATAAATCCAGTAACTCAACCAGAAGACTTGGCTCAGAAGGAAGATTGTCAACAGAATAACTTTTATTTTTTAGATAGATACGTTGCATATCTATCACAGTCCTTTCGCTTACCCCCCCCCATAATAGAATGTTTTAAATTCCTCAAGTTGATGCTCTCTGTGTTTAGATACCAGAGTTTTGAGAGTCTACCCTAAATGCACTAATAAAAAAATAATTTTAATTATTTTTTTCACTTAAACAGGTTGTGTCATGAATTGCAGTTAACTCTTTAGTTTTTGCAGAAAACAGATGATCGATTGCGTGCCCTTTTTCTGCATCCAAGCGACCTGACTTATTACTGATCAAGACGGTTAATTTTCCCATTTGCAGGTAGAGCTGGAGTAGTTCCGGGGCAGCATTTTCCAGTGCTTGAATATGCTCTGTCACGGTTCCAATATCTCCACGTACGATGGGTCCGGTTAATCCCTGTTCAGGATTGAGATTTTTTACATTATCCAGAGATGCTTGCACTAACGGCATCAGCAGTGGAATTGCCTGACCCGGCTCAATGCCACAGTTAACCAGCAAATCGCGAGCAGAGGCGAGTAAGGTGACAAGATAATTTGAGGCAACGCAGGCGGCAGTGTGGTAAAGCGGTTTCTTCTCACTCTCAAGGGTAAAAGAGTGTCCGCCAATTGCATTGACCAGCTCTTGTCCCAATGCCAATGTCTGTGGAGTATCACTCTCCAATGCGCATGGGCATTGGCGTAAATCTAGAAATGCCCTTTGGCGACTGGCAAAAGGGAGGAGTGGATGGAGTGATAACAGTGATGTGGACGATGAGTCATGGCGCATGATCTCGGCCGGGTGGAGACCACTAAAATGGATCATGGTGATTGGATTTGCAAATTCAGTTGTTGCTTGGATTTGCAGTGCCAAGTTTTGGATTTGATCATCGGGAACAGCCAGTAGAAGAATCTGTGCAGCAGCACTATCTGCAAGTTTGTCAGAGCCCAGGGCTGTTGAGCAGCCGATATAGGTGCAGGCTTCAATTGCTCTTTCCCGATTGCGGCCGATAATTGCTGTCAGCTGATATCCTGCTTCGTGCAGATGTTTACTTACAGCACAGCCCACTCGACCGGGACCAATTAAGGCGATTCTTTGTTTCACGCGACCGAAACCTGTAGTGATCCGACCTGTTCTATTGTCCCTTCGAGATGATCGCCAGTTTTGATCCTACTGACTCCCGCTGGAGTCCCCGTCAAGATGATATCTCCTGCTTCAAGAGTATAAAAAAATGATATTTCAGCGATGATCTTCTCAACAGAGCGCATCATCTGATTTGTGTTTCCCTGTTGACGAATTTCACCATTAACTTTCAGTTTGAGCTGAAGATTGTTGGGATCAGCAATTTTTTCAGCAGGAGTGAAGTCGGACAGGGGACAGGAGGTATCAAAGCCTTTCGCTATTTCCCACGGCAGCCCTCTACTTTTCTGCTCGTTCTGGATGTCCCGCAGGGTTAAATCAAGAGCGACCCCGTAGCCGGCTAAGTGTGTCAGGGCATTTTCCTCCTGGATATGTTTACCGGTTTTTCCCACCAGTAAGGCCAATTCCAGTTCGTGATGGCAATCGCTGGAATAGTCGGGGATTTCAATAATACCACCGTTGACTAACAGGCTGCTCGGGGGTTTGCAGAAGATAACTGCACGGTCAGGCATCTTGCTGCCAAGTTCGCGGATATGATCCAGATAATTTTGACCCAGACAGATAATCTTGCCAACTGTGTAGGTTTCTTTGGTGTTTTTTATTTGAACTTGGTGCATATTTTTCTCCCTTTAGATAGCTTTATATGAAAACTTATCGTCAGCAGTATTTTGAACAGGAATATAGCGGTTTTTGGGTGTTAAGCGCAAGGTTTGTCATTGCTGGTTTGGTGTTTTCTGCTGTGCTACTATGGTTGAACTGTCCCTGCAAGGGATGTCTGACAAGGAGTGATAATGTATTATTTCAGTTATGAAGAGCCGGTATTTCGACCCCCTTCCGAGGCGCGATCGTTGATTCTGCAAATCACCATTGGTTGTAGTCAGAATCAGTGTAAATTTTGTGGCATGTATAAAATGAAACAGTTTCGGATCCGTAGCGTGGCAGACATTGCTACTGAAGTTGATGCTATCCCGAAAGAACATCGCCAACACTATCAAAGAATTTTTCTTGCCGATGGTGATGCTCTGGTTTATCCACAGCAGGAACTGATTGAGATATTGGATCTTCTGGCTGATAAATTTCCAAATTTAACCCGTATTGGAATCTATGCTTCCCCCAAAAGTTTGACGACGAAAGATGTTGAAGAGTTGCAGCAACTGAAATTAAGAAAGCTGCGTATCCTTTACTTCGGCCTGGAAAGTGGAGACGCATCGACGCTGGAGTTGACCGATAAAGGTTACAAGCCGGAACAGATGCTGGAAGTTTGTCGCAAGGCGCAGAGCGCAGGGATCAAATTATCGATCACCGCTATCCTCGGTTTGGCCGGCCAGGAGCGCAGCCGTGAACATGCGATCGCAACAGCTGAGTGGATCAATCAACTTTCACCTGAATATTTTTCACTTTTAACCATGTTTCGACGCCATAATGACGCTTATTTCGAGCTGATAAAACCGCTGCAGAATGGGGAAATTATTGAGGAGGCACTTCTTATTGTGCAGCACTTGCAGCCGCAAAAAATGATTTTACGTTCCAATCATGTCTCAAATATTTTGAATCTGGCGGGAAGTTACCCAAAGGATCGAGAGAAAATGATTGCTCAAACAGAAGCAGCTCTGGCAGAGGCACGTTGTCACCCTGATTGGTTTACTCAGGTGCCCGATTACGGAGAGGCATATTTCTGATGGAAAAACAGGAAAGGTCGACATAATTTGCCGACCTTTTCTATTGTGATGACAGTTCACCTGAATCTGTGAGTAGCCGACGGCGAATAGCGCAAGTTATTGAATTGCCTAAGCGTCCAAAAAATCGCCGCTGAACCTATAGGTGGAACTAAGATTTTTTGAATCGCTTAATCAATCCAAGCACTTACACTCTTCATCCGCCGTTTACTCACGGATCCAGGTTTATTTCTAGTTGCGTTGAAATGTAGCTTCGGCAAATGAATATTTAAAATTCATGTGATCCGTATAGGTATCTTCCAGGATCGCGACAACATCTTCAGTGAACACCAGCTCTTCATCTGTCGGGATAACAAAAACTTTGACCGGGGAATCGGGAGTGGAGATGGTTGTTTCCGCTTTCCGAGTCATGGTGTTGCGGTTCTTTTTTTTATCCAGCTTGATGCCGATATGTTCCAGCCCTTCCAGTGCCTTTTCCCGAATCAACCACCCCATCTCACCAACTCCAGCGGTAAAGATGACCGCATCCAGTCGACCAAGTGCCGCACAGTAAGAGCCGATATATTTCTTCAGCCGGTAACCTTCTATCTCCAACGCCAGCTTGCAACGATCATTGCCCGCTTCAGCGGCCTCAATGACATCCCGGCGGTCGGTAAACTCACCAGTAATGCCGTAAATACCTGACTTTTTATTCAGGATACCGTCGATCTCTTGGGGCGAAAGATTTTCACGCTCCATGATGAATGCTGGAATAGCGGGGTCAATATCTCCACAGCGAGTCCCCATAACGGCACCTTCCAGTGGGGTGAGCCCCATTGAGGTGTCGACAGAAACACCATTCTTGATTGCTGTATGGGAGACACCGTTACCGATGTGCATGGTGATCAGGTTGCAGTCTGCAGGTTTCTTATCCAACAGTACGGCAGCACGTTTGGAAACATAGAGATGGCTGGTGCCATGAAAACCGTAGCGACGCACCCCATGCTCCGTGTACCATTGCTGCGGAACCGGATAGGTGTAGGCAGCTTCCGGAATAGTCTGATGAAATGCGGTATCAAAAATGGCAATATGGGGAACATCCGGCAGGTTGGTCTGAGCCGCTTCAATTCCAGCAATGTTGGGTGGATTATGAAGAGGTGCCAGATGCTGTACTTCTCTAATTGCATCGAGAACATTTTCATCAATAAGGACGGAACAGGCGAATTTTTCACCACCATGAACCACCCGATGACCAACCGCTGAAATTTGCTTCATATCAGCAACAACTCCATAGGTTGTGTCGGTAAGCATTTTAACAATCAGATGGACGGCGGTTTTGTGATCGGGACATTCATACTCTTCCCGGTAGGTTTCGCGACCGGGAACTTCGTGGATAATATAGGAATCACCAATAGTGACACGCTCTACCATTCCTTTGGCAATAACCACTTTCTTGCTCCAATCAAAAAGTTGGTACTTGACCGAGGAACTACCACAATTCAGGGCTAGAATATCCATATTTTAATCTCCTTGATCTTAGTGTGTAGGATGGTATTTAATCTGGATCGATATGACGGTGTGAG
>JAYEME010000031.1:0-5669 GCA_034717915.1 Thermodesulfobacteriota bacterium | reverse complement strand
TCACTCTCGAGTCTGGCACGAATATAATTGGCGTTAAGGACAGCCAGTTCAGTCGCTCTCTTCAGCCCCTCTCCACCCATAGACAGAATATAACTATAAGCTCGAACTAAAATACCAAAATGGCCATAAAATGATTTCAAGCGTCCGATCGACTGGGGACAATTATATTCCAGCTTAAAATCAGCATCTCCTTTAACGACATAAGGAACAGGGAGAAACGGAATCAACCTATCAACAACACCAACCGGTCCAGAACCAGGGCCACCGCCACCATGTGGAGTCGAAAAAGTTTTGTGTAAATTAAAATGCATGACATCAATACCGATATCACCAGGACGGCTGATACCCATCATCGCATTCAAGTTCGCCCCATCACTATAGACCAGTCCTCCTCGCTCATGAACCAGGTCACAGATTTCACGAATGTCCGCTTCAAACAAGCCAAGAGTATTGGGATTGGTCACCATCAATGCGGCAACGTCATCATCCATAACAGCTGCAATCGCTTCTTTACTCAGAATACCATCTGAAGCAACGGTAATAACTTCATAACCACAGAGGGCAGATGACGCAGGATTGGTTCCGTGAGCCGTATCAGGAATAATCACCTTATGACGATTCTGGCCATTAGCCGCATGCCAGGCACGTATCATCAACATTCCGGCAAACTCACCTTGAGCACCAGCAGCTGGCTGTAAAGTGATCGCCGGGAACCCGGAAATTTCGCCCAGATCACGCTGTAAATTGTACATCAATTCCAGGGCTCCCTGATTGAGCGCCTCTGGAGTCTGTGGATGGATATCGGTAAAGCCGGGCAGACGCGCCGCCACTTCGTTGACTTTTGGGTTATACTTCATAGTACAGCTGCCAAGGGGATAAAACCCGCTGTCAACACCATAATTCCAAGTTGACAAACGAGTATAATGGCGTATCACATCAACTTCAGAAAGCTCTGGAAAACCGGTAATTTCTTCCCGGGTCAAACTGCTCTCAGGAGTAACAGCGGGAACATCCAGGCTGGCAATGCTGTACCCAACTCGTCCTGGTTGAGATTGCTCAAAGAGTAATTTTTCATCCAGAACTAAACCACGATCTTCTGTATTCATCATGATTCACCTCCCGCCAGTGCAACCACAAGTCGATCAATTTGCTCCTGATTGTTCTGCTCCGTGACGCAGATCAACAAGCCATTTTCCAAATCAGGGTAATCCCTACCGAGAGATATACCAGCCAAAACCCCCTGCTGTTCCAGACGTTTTTTCAAATTGGCAACCGGCTCGTCACAGAGAATGACAAACTCATTGAACGATTCACCGGGAAATGCCGTAGAAAAACCATCCAGTTGACTGATTTTTTCTTTAGCATAAGCCGCCTTTGCATAATTGACTTCTGCTAACTGACGTAGCCCTTGCTTGCCATGCAAAGCGAGATAGATGGCAACCATCAAAACACACATCCCCTGATTGGAACAGATGTTGGAAGTCGCTTTTTCCCGCCGGATATGTTGTTCACGGGTTGCCAAAGTAAGAACAAAACCTCGCTTGCCATCCTTATCCACCGTTTGACCAACCAGACGACCTGGGAGAACCCGCATATCCTTCTTACACACAGCAAAAAAACCGATTCCAGGACCACCATAAGAGAGGGGAATACCGAAACTCTGGCCCTCACCCACAACAATATCTGCTCCCAGTTCACCGGGTGATTTGTACAACGCCAAAGCCAGTGGCTCAGGGACAGCAGTGACCAAACGTGCTCCAGAAGCATGGGTCGACTCGGCAATTGTTGCAAGATCCTCAATCTGCCCAAAATAGTTCGGATAACCAACAACCACTGCTGCAACCTGGTCGTTCAACATTTTCTGCAGCTCAGATTGATCGGTCACACCAGCTTGCAACGGAACGTCAAGCAGCTCAATATCGAGGTAACGACAATAGGTCGCAACAGTCTCTCGATATTGTGGTGGCAACCCTTGTGAAAGTAAAACTTTATTACGCTTTTTCCCGGCACGAATAGTCAACAAAACTGCTTCAGCGCAGGCAGAAGCCCCGTCATACATCGATGCGTTGGCAACATCCATCCCGGTCAGTTGACAGATCATCGTTTGAAACTCAAAGACAGCCTGCAAGGTTCCCTGGCTAATCTCTGGCTGATAGGGGGTATAGGCGGTATAAAATTCACTCCGACTGACCAGTTGATCAACAACCGCCGGAATAAAATGGTTATAAGCTCCACCACCAAGAAAAGAATCCCAATCAGAAGTCTTGATATTTTGCTCTGCAAGCCCGCGCAAAAAAGCCAATGATTCAGATTCTGACATGGCTGCAGGCAAATCAAGTGCTCTTTTCAGTCGGCAATCTTCCGGGATACCAGAAAAGAGTTCTTCAATGTTCGACACCTCAATCTGGTCGAGCATTTGCTGCACATCTACATCTGTATGAGGCAGATAACGCATAACCTTCCTTTCATCTGTTGCATTAACATTTATCAGCTAACTATCTGTTATGGATAGACTTACAAGTCAATCTTTTTCAACAAACTCCTGATAGGCTGAAACATCCATCAGCTGATCCAGGTCAGCCGGATCACTCAACTTAATTTTGATCATCCAGCCATCCTCGTAGGGAGAATTATTGACGGCCTCTGGCTCATCGGGAAGCTCCTCATTTACCGCTACCACCTCACCACTCACCGGAGCGTATACATCAGAGACAGCCTTGACCGACTCAACAACACCAAACGTCTTTCCCACTTCCAAAGTATCACCAACTTCAGGCAACTCGACAAAGACAATATCACCGAGCTGATCCTGAGCAAAATCGGAAACACCGATAGTAACAACATCATCTTCAACCAGGACCCACTCGTGATCTTCGGTGTATTTGAGTTCTTCTGGAAAATTCATTATATCCTCCTCAATAGAAAGGCCCACAGGGCATATATTATTTTACAAATGGTAAGGTGGTTCGCTCGACTGGGATTTGACGTGTACGAATCCCAATGTCCAGAGGTTGGTCACTGTCCGCTATAGCAGTTTCTATTAAAGCCAGCGCAATACCTTTTTTTAAACTCGGAGACATAGTACCACTGGTGACATAACCAACTTCACGTCCGTTACAAAGAACCGGATAACCTTCACGAGGAACCCCGGAAGTCGTTACCGTCAGGGCAATCAGCTTACGCGGCAGGCCGGTCTCTTTTGCTTTGAGCATGGCATCACGACCGACAAAGTTCCCCTTTTTCAGCTTGGTAATCCACCCTAAGCGTGCCTCAATCGGCATAATTTCGGCGGTAATTTCATGACCGTAAAGAGCATACGCTTTTTCTAAACGGAGAGTATCACGAGCCCCCAAACCAATCGGCTCCAAGCCTAGCGACTGACCGACCCTCATCAACTCTTGCCAGAGCTTGATTCCATCAGCTGCAGCACAATAGAGTTCAAAGCCATCCTCACCGGTGTACCCAGTTCGAGAGATAATTGTCTCAACGCCAGCAACACTTCCTTCCACAAACCGGTAAAATTTTATTGTCGATAAATCGGTGCTGGTTAGCTTGGCCAGAATATTTGCAGCAACCGGTCCCTGCAATGCCAGCTGAGCATATTCTGGACTACGGTTGATTAAGTTCAAATCACTGAAATCAGTAGTTTTCAGCAAATCCTCCAACCAGGCAAAGTCTTTGTCGCTATTAGAAGCATTAACGCAGAGAAGGTAGCGATCCGCAGCAAAGCGATAAAGGGTCAAATCATCAACTACACCCCCTGTTTCATAGCAAAGAGCCGTGTATTGGACTTGTCCATCGGTCAGATTCGATAGATCGTTGGTGGTAGCATACTGAAGAAAGTCAAAAGCATGTGGGCCAGAAACTTCTATTTCACCCATATGGGAAACATCAAATAGACCAGCCGTTGTCCGAACCGCCATATGCTCGGCGATGACACCAGAATATTGTACTGGCATATCCCAACCACCAAAGTCAACCATACGAGCACCTAATTGACGATGGATCTGATTTAAAGGTGTTTTATTCATCACAAACTCCCGGCAAAGATAAAGGTAATGAATCAATCAGTGCTTCAGAAAACAGACTATCATACCCAAGACCATAAGATGCACCTACTCAGATAAAAAATCAATCAACCTGAATAGTTTTTTAGCAAATAGACAACATCAGCATGGCAAGGATGTCTATAGCTCAGATCAACCCTGTTGTTCCGCCCGACGTTTAGCACTGACCAGGGTATTGTACAGCAGCATAGTAATCGTCATCGGTCCAACCCCTCCAGGAACCGGAGTGATTGCGGCGGCATTGAGAGAGGCTGCTGCAAAATCCACATCACCAACCAACTTCTTCTCACCAACCCGATTGACACCGACATCGATCACAACCGCCCCTTTTTTGATCCAATCACCCTTAATCATCTCGGGTCGACCAACAGCGGCAATAACAACGTCTGCTGCTGCTACTTTTTGCGGTAAATCAACCGTTCTTGAATGGCAAATCGTCACCGTTGCATGTTCAGCCAGACACATTAACGCCAGCGGTTTACCTACAATATTTGAGCGCCCGACAATAACAACATCTTTGCCTTTAAGACTGACCCCGATGTGCTCAAGCATCTTCATCACACCATAAGGGGTACAGGGTTGGAATACCGGGTTTCCAGTCATCAGGCGACCGACATTATAGGGATGGAAACCGTCAACATCCTTAAGTGGAGAGATCGCCTCCAGAACCTTTGCTTCGTCAATATGCTCTGGAAGTGGCAATTGAACCAGAATGCCATCAATCTTTGCATCGTCATTCAGCTTGTCGATCAGATCCAGTAAATCAGACTCACTGGTCTCAGCTGACAATTTATGCTCAACAGAATAAATCCCGGCAGCAGCACAAGCTTTTTCTTTCATTGAGACATAGACCCGGCTTGCCGGATCCTCACCGACCAGGACAACCGCCAGACCGGGAGTCACACCTTTGGCGGTAAGCTCTTCAACGTCTGTAGAAATCTGTTTTCTCAGCTCAGCCGCAATTGCTTTTCCATCAATCAGTTCTGCCATTTAAAAGTCTCCATTGAGTAAAGTATTTCGACCGATCTAAAGAAAATAAGAATAATTACACTCAGGTCTTAACTTTGGTTTTGCTCTGCTAAATATGTAAAAAATCCCCGACAGATTTTCTCTGACGAGGATTACTAACTCTAGTGAACTTTATCAACCATTTGCTGCCTTAGGAGATGGCGTACAGTCACCACTGCTACTGGCAGCAGGTGCTGGGCAACTTTTCCCTTGAGAATAGCCTTCTTCGTACCAGCCCCCCCCTTTTAGAGCAAAGGCGGTCTGAGATATCATTTTCTTGACATGCCCACCACAATGGCGGCAAACATCGATAGATTTATCAGAATATTTTTGTCGAACTTCAAAATTCAACCCACAATCATCACAGTGATATTCATACAACGGCATGTTTCCAGTCTCCCTTTAATATACGATCTACAAACAGCCAAAGATAATAAATTGTGGGGAGAGCACCTGTCAAGAAAAGTTTCTGGCGAAGGGAGAAGCATCAAGGAAAGTCAAGCTGATCATCAATATCCTCATCACTGATCAAAGGTTGCATCAAACGAGTTTTCTGCTCATCCTCTTCAATTTGCAGGGTATCGATATCCATTA
>JAYEME010000030.1:33059-50858 GCA_034717915.1 Thermodesulfobacteriota bacterium | reverse complement strand
AAAACAAGCTTTATAAACTGTACCAATTGCAGAACTAGTACAAATCAGTAGTTCCGCAGCACTCCCACTTCCACCATCTGAAACGCTCCATTCATTCGAATCAATCCCAGCAGCAATTTGAATGCCATTAGCATCGGCCGTTGGATATTGACCAATCATCGTAACAGGAGTCCCTTCCATAGTAATGCTGCCCGCTGTAGCATCGACCAATGCCCGTGCGTGAGCCAAAGCCATACCGCTTGCCACCGAACCACGAGCACCCTGAATTGCCGCATCTGTGGCATCATCCTGCATATCAACGAACTTCGGCACTGCAACCGCCGCCAAAATCCCCAAAATAACAATAACAACAACCAGTTCAATCAGTGTAAAACCATTTTGATTTCTCATTCTTTTGTTCTCCTTTTATGAATTGTGTTTCAAAACTCTAAATTCTTTAACCACAGAGGACACGGAGATCACGGAGAAAAAAGTTTATTGCTTTGACGCTTTCTCTGTCTCTCTGTGTGGTCAGTGGTGAAATCGAACTATTTTTTTATCCCCAAGGCCTGAGCCAACGGTATGGCTCCTCTTCCTTGAGCGTTAATCCACTCATATACTTTGTTTGGCCACCCTTTGATTTATCGGAATAAACCGGATAAATCTTAAATCGTGCCCTTACAGGCTCGGCTAATTCTGTTTCAAAATATAATTGATTTCGCACCAAATAAATCAGCATGTGCTCTTTACTGTCGTAAAACCAACTCCCTTTTTCAATATCTTCAATTTTATAGTGACTGATCACACCCAGATAGTTATTCGGTTTTTCAGACAATAAATCCATCGGGTTACTTCCAGCCAATTTTTCTAACCCGGCCATATCTCCGGCGACAAAATGACCCGCCACCTGCATGCTGATGGCACTGCGCATGACCCCAAGATCATGCTCCATCGACGTCCGTTCTACATCAACCAGAAGCTTATAATAGTAATTCAGGGCTACAACCGCGAGAGCACTGATGACGGTAATAACCACGACCAGTTCTAAAAATGTGAAACCTCGCTGACTATGATTAGCTCTCAATTATGAATTATCCTTTATTTCAATAATTTAATCAAGTCGAAACCACAATTATTTTACAATGCTTGCCAGATTCCACATCGGCAGGAAAACACCCAATGCCAGCACCAGCACCATCCCCCCGATTATGACAATCATGATCGGCTCAATCGCACTGGAAAGATTTTTCAGGTCATAATCGACTTCACGCTCATAAAACTCGGCGACATCCTCCAGCATGGTATCAACTGAGCCTGATTCTTCCCCAACCGCCAGCATTTGCAGTACCAGTGGTGTAAACATTCCAGTCTGGGTCGCACTGCGGGTTAACGTATCTCCCCGCTCAATGCCATTACGAATCAGTTCAATCTTTTCACCAACATAGCTGTTACTCACCGCGCGAGCAGTAAAACCGAGAGATTGAGACAATGGAATTCCAGCGGTATAACTCATATTGAAGCCACGTGAAAAGCGCACCAAGGTTGAACGAAGGATAATATCCCCCACAAGTGGAATTTTCAGTTTTAAGCGATCCCAGAGGTAGCGACCTCGCTCGGTTTTTAAAATCTGTTTCACCAGCACAACCAACAAAAGGAACAAGGCCAGAAGGAGATACCAATAATTCTGCATAAAAGCAGATAGACCCATTAAAATTCGGGTTGCCAAAGGAAGTTCGGCTCCAGCACTTGCAAAAACCTTTTCAAAGGCAGGGATTACGAACAAACTGATAAAAATAACCGCGAAACATATAGCGACCAAAACAAAGGTGGGGTAACGTAAAGCCGACTTGACTCGACTAATCGTCTCCTTTTCCCGTTCAAAATAGATGGCAAGTTGCATAAAAACTTCGTCTAATTTGCCGGTCACTTCACCGACCTGAACCATGCGACAGAGTAATGCGGGAAAAACTTGCGGATGACGACTGAATGCACCGGAAAGCTCCATACCCGATTCCAGATCGGCAACAATCTGAGCCAACGCTTCACCCAGGGTTGGATTTCGAGCTGTCTCTACCAACCCACGAAGGGCTCTCACCAGGGGAACGCCAGAGGAGTTGAGGGTGTACATCTGCCGACAAAAGAGAATCAAATCATCCAGACCGACTTTTGTTTTGTTCCACGATTTGAAATATTTTCCAAAATCAAGATCCTGTTTTTGTTTCGTCTCGGTGATGCTGATAGGAATTACGTGACTTGCCTGAAACTGCCCAGCAAGCGCTTCAGCAGAGAAAGCTTCAGCGTTTCCTTCCAATAAGTTTCCGTCAGCATCCCTGACTTTGTAGCTAAAAAATGGCATCGTTTATTCCATTACGCGTCTGCAGTTTCTGGCGTCAGATCCTCAGGCTGCGACATCACACTTTCATCGAGTTGACCGGAAACCCGCAACACTTCTTCCATGCTGGTGACTCCATCAAGAGCCAACATCAATGCACTGTCCGACAAACTGACAAAGTCGGGTAAACCACGGGCAATAGAGGCAAAGGCAGCACTATCATCACGGCGCAGCGCATCGGCCAGATCAAAGTTGATTTCCAGCAGTTCAAAAATCCCAATTCGACCGCTGTAACCAGTATTGTTACAGGCAGGGCAGCCCCTCCCTTTTTTGAATTTAACCGGATCATTCGGTCGTTTGACGTGACCTTTATAATTTTTTAACCAGCTTTTTGTTGCGGGTTCAAGAGGATCGGAACAACGACAGCTTTCACATATTCTACGCACCAGCCGCTGTGCCAGAACCGCTCGGAGGGAGCTGGCGACAACATAACCTTCGGTTCCCATTTCAATCAGTCGCAAAGCGGTGCTGATTGCATCATTGGTATGCAATGTGGATAAAACCAGGTGGCCTGTCATGGCAGCACGTAAAGCGATATCACTGGTTTCCTGATCACGCATCTCACCGACCATGACAATATCGGGATCCTGTCGCATTCCGGCTCGCAGCACCCGGGCAAAATCAAGCCCTATTTTGGGGTAAACCTGGACCTGATTAATCCGGGGCAATCGGTACTCAACCGGATCTTCTACGGTGATGACCTTCTTTTCTTCGTTGTTCAGCTCATTTAACGCTCCGTAGAGGGTGGTTGTTTTGCCACTACCGGTCGGGCCGGTAACCAGGACCAATCCATGCGGGCGGTGAAGTTGATGGCGAAAGCGTTGCAATAATGGTACTGGCATCCCGACCTTCTCAAGCTGCAAAATACCGCCAGATTGATCCAGCAGCCGCATAACCACAGACTCACCATATTGCAATGGCATGGTTGAAAGACGGATATCAACGCTCCGCCCCTTAACCCGGACATTAAATCGACCGTCCTGCGGTAAGCGCCGCTCCGAAATATCAAGACCACAAACCAACTTCAGCCGCGAGACAAGTGCCGACGCGATCCGTTTCTCTTTCATCACCTGTTCATGTAAAACCCCATCGACCCGCTGTCGAATACGCAAAACCTTTTCATCGGGTTCAACATGGATATCAGAAGCCCCAACCTGAATGGCATCCTCAAATAATGACTTCAGCAACCGGACAACGGGTGCATCTTCAACATCAGTTGCAGTCAGCAACTGTTCCAGGTTGGTGTCGCCCTGGGAAAGCTCTTCTCCCAACTCTTCGGCAATATTGACAATCTCCTGGGTACGACGATAAACCGTATCCAGCACTTTAAGGAGTTCGGCTTCATAAACAACGGCCAGACTGACCGGTTGCTTGAGTATCCTGGTCAGTTCATCATAGGCATAAATATCGGTCGGATCAGCAACCCCGACCAACAATCGGTCTTTTTCATGATTCAGAACGATCGCCCGGAACCTGCGTGCCGCAGTTTCGGAGAGTAACCGCACTGTTTCAGCTGTGTAGTTATAGTGCTTGAGATCGATAAATGGCATATTCATCTGATTGGCAAGAAACTCATGGAACTGATGGGAGGTCACCAACCCCAGTTCAATCAGAGTATTTCCCAGCTTACTACCGGTTTTTTTTTGCGTTGCCAGGGCATTCATCAGTTGTTCATCAGTGATAACACCATTTTTAACCAGCAAATCACCAATCCGAATTTTTTGCCGTGGGCCTGTTGCATGTTCAGTGGCCATTGAAACTCCTCACCTTTGCTGCGCTTATAAAACCTGCAAGCGACTTTGAATATAACTGCGTAAATCAGCCCTCAACCCCGGCAAGCTCAATGCCTTTTGATACGCATTGCGAGCCTGATCAAAGTTTCCTGATTGTTCTAAGGAGATGGCCATACCCATCCACCAGACGGTTTCTTGTGGTCGAATCTGAACCAATTGGCTATAAATCGAACTCGCTGCAGTGAATTGACCGGATTCTTGTAACAGCGCTGCAAGCAGAGCGTGGTACTCCATATCCTGAGCCATAAGTGGGATAGGTGCGGTCTTAAGAATATCAAGAGCTTCTGCATGACGCTGATTCTTCAGTAACAGCCGGGCATAGGTTTTACGTAAATCAGTATTTCCCGGGAGCAATGACAAACCGAGCAACAACTGTTCCTCGGCCTTTTCCAGTTTCATTTGCTGCTGAAGAATTTGGACAAGCTGCAAACGAGCGTCCAACAATTTTGGGTTAATCAATAGAGCTTGAGCAAAACTTTCTTCTGCAATATTCAAATGCCCCGTTTTCAACTGCTGAAGACCTGCTTGATAAGCCTGTTGTTCACTGCTGAGCGTATTTTTATTTTTACTGGTTTTCTTACTGGTTTTCGCCACTTCAGATTCTATTCTCGCGGCCGGTAGCTCAACCGTTTGTGTTGTGACTGCTGGGGAGGACTTCTTTTTTTCGGGTTTTGCAATAACTGGTACTGGCGCAATGATATCAATCAAAAGACGATAACCGTGTTCAGAGTCGCCAACGGACTGAAAGCTTTGCACCTGTGCACGTTCGTCCAAATCAACCAACAGCTGCATAGTTTGTTTTTGCGGGAGCAGGCTGATGCGTTTGAGCAAGGTTCCGCTCAGCGGTGGAATTTCAAAGTTTTCCGCTATCCGGGTATGCTTAAAACTAACCACAAGCTGGGCATTGCCCGTCCCATTCTGTAATACACGGTATTCTGGAAGTTGAACAAAAGAGAGACTCAACTGTGCAGCATCCTTTGACTCAACAACTCCAAGATTGAGGATTGCGGCCTCTGAAGGTTGGGTAACTGCCGGTTCTTTATCCTTAACCGCCTCAATGGCTCCCAGTTGTTGTTTCCTGGATTCGCTTACCACATCAATTGGAACCGTTTTAGCAACAACGGCGTTTTTGACAACTGTCTCAGGTACAGCGATATGCTGAGCAGAAGAATATTGACCTTTCGTTGAGACTGGCAAAGAACCGGGAATCAATTGAACTCCCAGCCAGAGGACTACGACCAGTAATAGTGTTCCCCCCGCCAAGATCAAGATCTTTGGCGAAGAGATATCTTTATCTACAACCATTGGTGTTTCACTGCAGGGCAGATTGCGTGCTTCCTTCTTTTTACGTTTCTCCAAGTCACGGAGCATGTCATTGATTAAGCTCATTGCAATACCACACAGGCGAGCAGAATCACCACAGCAACAACTATTATCATGCCGAATTCAAGAATGTATGGAGGGAAAGCATAACTGGTTGTCAGTTTCATCTCCCCTGTATCCTTGATAGCCATAAAAATCATTTTTCGATTTATTTTCCTGACTCCCTTCCCATAAGCGACCAGCATCGCTTTATGGGCCAGAAGGTTAATTAAGCGGGGGACACCTTTGCTTGCTTTGTGTAACAGCCGAACCGCTGAGGGCATAAAAAGACCGCTTGTTTGCAATCCGGCAACTTGCAGGCGGTGATCCAGGTACGCAGATAATTCCCGACGATGCAGAGTTGTCAACCTATAGGAAAAAGTTATTCGTTGTCGAAGCTGGCGCAGGGTATTCTCAGCCAACCGTTGTTCAAATTCGGGTTGGGCAAAGAACATGATATGTAATAACTTGTCTTTTTCTGTTTCCAGATTGCTGAGTAGACGTAATGCCTCCAAACTACGATGCGGCATCACCTGAGCTTCATCTATCAAAACCACAAGCGGTCGTTTTATTTCTCGCAACCGCACCAGCTCGGCAAAAATACCCAGATTCAGCTGGTGTATAGAAGCACCGTCTGATGTATCCAATTCCAGTTCATGGCTGATCGCTTGATACAGTTCCAATGGTGTTAAAAGGGGATTGGGCAGATAGGCGGTGGCACAGTCGTCCTGAAGCAGCTTCAACAGTTGACGACAGAGGAGGGTTTTTCCCGTACCCACCTCTCCGGTCACACGGACAAACCCCTCACCGTTACGCAACGCGACCAACAGGACATTGAGAGCCTCCTGGTGACCGCTATAGCGGTAGAAGTATTCTGTGTCCGGCGTTAGGGAGAAAGGCTTCTCCTTCAATCCGTAAAACTGCTCATACATTTTGCTAGACCTGCTTCCCTGGATAGAGGCCGGGGTGGTTAGAATTGCCTCCAATTCTGCTGAAACTGAGGAGCAATCTGTTTAATTCTCTGTCTGGATACATCCAGGCTGGTTTCCCAATCTGCCGGGCTACCAATTACCTGGGGGCGGAGCAAAATAACCAGTTCACTTTTACGGGAAGTCGATTGGGTGTGCCGGAACAGAGAACCAAGACCTGGTATTTTGCTCAACACTGGAATTCCTGATTCATCCTTGACCGTCTTATCCTGCATCAAACCGCCGATCACAACCAATTGGCCACTGCGGGCATGCACGACACTATCCGATTCACGAACAGTACTGAAAGCCACGGGAATACTCTGATTCACACCAAAAACATTGATCTGCTTATTCTGATCAACAACCTCGCTGACCGTTGGATGAATATGTAGTATGATTTGCCCGTTTGGATCTATCTGTGGAGTCACATCAAGAGCAATGCCGGAAAAGAAGGGGGTCAGAGTGATATCGTTTGAGCTGGTCGTTGTCGTCCCGGTATTGGTATCACTGGAAATATCGGTGACAAAAAATTCGTCAGAACCAACCTTGATGACAGCTTTCTGATTATTTATCGTGGAAATCCGTGGGCTGGATAGAACCTGGACATCTCCCTGACTTTCCAGCATTTCGACAAATGCTTGAAAATCTTTAAAATTCAAGGCTAGGCTGAATACACCACCAAAAGCAAGAGAATCCAGTCCATTCGGCAAAACCTGGCCAGGAGCTAGATTCCCGCTGTTACCGGCACTTTCAGAAAAACCCTGAGTAAAAACTGTACCACCACCACTTTGACCAAGCAAAGCACTCTTACCACTTTGGGTTTCAGCCAATGCTGCCCAATTTATCCCGGCCTGAAATCCATCAGAAAGATTCACTTCAATGATTTTGGCCTCAATCACAACCTGACGCTGCAGATTGCTTTGAATCATCTTCAGGTAGTCTTCAACCAGGCGTAATTCCTCCGGCATTGCCACAACCACTATCATACTCGCTTGTGGCTGGATAACCACTTTGCGACCACCATCGCTGCCGACCAGGCTCTGGATCGCATTACGTAGTTCCGGCCAAAAATCGGCTATTGATTCAGTATCAATCTGGCTTCCAGAGGTGGTGCCCGCATTATTATTGTTATTGCTTTCGCTACCATTATCAGAATTTTCCGTCTGACTTATCTGCCCTGAGCTCACCCGCGTCTGGGAGGTACCCTTGCGCACCAGGTTGAGGTAATTCACATGGAATGTCCGAGCTTGTAAACCTGCTGGCATCACCTGATAAATACTGTTGGTTTGAAAAAAGGGATAACCATAGACATTATGAATTACCTGAAGAACTTCTTCGATGGTTGTATTTTTCAGATCAACACTGATCGTTCCAGAAACCTCAGGGTGAACAACCATATTGACCGGACTTCCCTCGACCAGACTCATAAAAAAATCGCGGGCAGGGACTTGACTGGCAGCGATGTCAAAGCGAGCTTCATCCTCCACAGCAAGATCTGTTGGCAACGACTGTGCTGAAGGGATCAATGCCGAGCGGATTTCCGGCGGGGGTGGTGGAATTTCTACTTTGGCGGCAGAAATGTCCGGTGATTCCAAAGCTTGTTTGATTGATTCCAGAGGGGCACCACTTCTCGGCAGTGGAGCACAGCCAGAAAAAAACAACATGCAAATCATGCCAGAGACAGCTCCCCGACATAGACGGGATAAAGGCAGTTTCACGGATTGCTCCCTTTTCCGATATCCTTGTACACGGATATCTTTTTCAAACCGGTTCCAGCTCGGCTTAATATGATTTTTTCGTCTTTGTTTTTTAACAAAACTTTATCGGGCAAAATCTTAACCAACCTGTAACCCTTGAGATTTTCACCCTTTTGTAGTAATTTACCATTGATGACGGCAACAGAACGCTCTGCAGAAACCAACACTGCCGTTAACTGCCAAGCTGTGGTGTCCACCTGCTTCTGGATAGTTTTCTCTATTGAAGTAGCAGGGGCTGGTGCCTGATAACGAAGCGGACGCATCGGGTCAACAAGCTGCTCGGATTCTGCAGCAAGGCATTCCCCTGCCCCAAAGAGCAATAGAACTGTCAACAATGATATGAAAATTCTAACCACCAATCCAACCCTCCGTCAGACTTAAGGTATAAACCTGTAGACGTACTCTTGTCTCAGGGTACTTTTGAGTTTCTATTTCAACCTCTTCCCAGACTACAGCACGTGGGAGCTGCTCTAACTGCCGCAGATATTGCAGCATGGTCAAATAATCACCAGAAAACTCCATCCACAAACGATGCCGATAGAGCGTTGGAGTAACAATGTCTTCTCCCGCTTTCTGATCTAATTTTAACAATTCAGGAGCAAGGTTCTTCAAGCTGATTAGTTGTAATTGTTTCTGTTGAGTTAGTAGATCTTTCAACAGTTCTTGCATCTCCTGAGGAGAAACCAGGTTAACGATATTAGCTCTAAGCTGCTGTTGCAGTTTTCTGGATTCACCTTTTAGAACTTCAAGGCGTAAACGGTTCTCCTGATCAGGATCGCTCTCTTTACGTGATTTGATCGCTGCTTCCTGAGCATTTAATTCTGCTAAACTTGCCTTGAGTTCAACAACTTCTTTTTGCGCGGCAACGCGCTGCTCGAAAAATGGCTGCAATGCCAGAAAGTTCACCAGAAAAATCAATACGACAACGGCACACACCAACAGCACAACCCGCTCCCGCTGGGGGCGCTGATCGTACCACTGAAACAACATTGAAGAGACCTTGGTTGTCATCGTGTCGCCTCCTGCGCTGAATCAAGCTTAAAATCAACCTGATCGGCACGCTCCTTTAGCCGATTCAGTTTCAATCGGGCAAACACCTGACCGCCAAAAACATTCTTTTCTCCCAAAAGCTGCAAATAATCAGGAATATCTTCTGGTTTGAGTGCACTCCCGGAAAGCTGAACCTCCTGACCCCTCTTCAGAAGGCTGATTTGCCGCAGCCAAATTCCCTGCAAGGGATGTCGTGCCAAACCTTCCAATGACGCTAAGATAGTTCCATTACTCTCCCGATCCTGTCTGGTAAAATAATCGAGAGCTTTCCTTTGTCCCTGCAGCTTCTGCTCAAGTCGCTTAATTTTTTCTTGTAGCAAAATATTTGGGCTGCGCACCGGATATTGTTTTTCCAGCTCCACCACCTGCGCACGAGCAAGCTGTTGTTGTTGCCGTAATTCATCAGCCTGAGTCTGCAGCGAATTGACCTGCTGGTAACTGTAAAATCCAACCAGTGCCAGGCAAATAACTATCGCAACCAGAATTATTCCAACTTGTCGGCTTTGAAACGGTTCTGGTTTATTTATCAGGATATCTTGATAGAGATTAATCTGCTGACGCATCAATCACTCTCCTGCCTTAAAGCTCCACCGATTGCTATCAGGCATCGATTCAGCTGCACTTGTTCGCTTCCATCTGGAACAGGCATAACGCCGTCAAAACTGAAAAATTCGACCTGAGTTGACAGGTAATCATTCAAATAGCTGGTGACAGCCGGGATTTCCCGTTGAGTCTGGGCGACCAGTAAACGGGACACCATCGGCAGCTGAAAAGTACTTTCGCAATAATCGAAAGAGCGTTGAATTTCCAGGACGATTGTATCGAGCTGTTCTGTCAATGCTTCAAAATCACCATCAGCAAAGGGGATCAAGTCATCCATTCCACTACTGAGCCAGCGCACTAGATAAAGGATTCCGTCACGCACAATAACCAGCAGCCCGTTTTGTTCCAGCAACAGTAGAATCGCCAAACCACGATCCTCTTTGGTGAACAAGTCACTGATATTGCGTAAAGCAAATTCGGGAATGTCGATCGATTCAAGATCAAGATCACTCTGTGCAACCATCTCTACCGAATCACGTAACAACTTTTGTTGCGCTGCAACAACATAAGTTTTAGGTTTTTTTTCACTGCCAAAAGGAGCAACCTCAAACAGATCGATAACAGCCTCTGCTGCGGGATAGTCAATCCGCTCACCAATTTGCCATCGTGCTGCTTCACGGCGTTCAGCATCGGACAGGTCAGCCAATTCAACTTGTACCAGTTGATAGGAGTCAGCAGGCAGAACAGCGACACAGTGGACATTTTGCAGGTGCTGCTGATGCACCTGTTGTAATGCTGTACGATGACGTTCTACAGTAGGAGAGTTCGATTCATAGTTCGCACATAGTAGCGACGCGCGCCCCTCTTGATCTCGTTTAATGCCAGCAATGCATACTCCGCCAGATTCCCGGCACACGGCAACCGTCTTTCCAATTGATCTATTTTTTTTTCTAAAGAGACCCAGAATAAACTCCCTCTTAAAAAAATGACTATGGGAATATTAATGATATTTTTGTAAGTTAAGCATCATTATAGAAAAATAATCAAGATAAAAAGGGCATCTGATACCGTTTTTTTTCTAAAGCAATGTTTATAGTTATTTATAATTACAGATTTTTTATACGGTCGAAGGAAAATCACTACGGCTAAGGTCGTGGATGGATGAATCCGAAAGCGGCATCAGTAAATTCCGAGTCTACTCGGGGTTTACTATATCGTCAACTCTCAGTGGGAGAAAAAGCTGAGCTGCTCTGTCGAATTTTCTTGACAGTCGAGGGCTGCTCGGATAAATTGTTCGCTTTGTGAGCCCCACAACCCTTTAAGTCATAAGTTCAGAGAGGAACGCGATGAGTACTCTGGTCGCTAAAGAGCAGGATATTGAGAGAAGTTGGTTTGTAATTGACCTGGAAGATGTTGTTCTCGGTCGTGCTGCAACTGAAATAGCGCGTGTTTTACGTGGTAAGCATAAGCCAATTTATACTCCGAGTGTTGATACCGGAGATTTCGTTGTTGTTGTCAATGCTGAGAAGATTAAGTTGACAGGAAATAAACTGGCGGATAAAAAATACTATCATCACAGCGGTTGGCAGGGTGGTATCAAAGAGATCACTGCTGAGAAATTGCTTGATAAAAAACCTGAGATGTTGGTTCAAACGGCAGTGAAGGGAATGCTGCCAAAGAACAAATTGGGTCGTAAAATGTTTCGTAAACTCAAGGTTTATGCCGGTGGTGAGCATCCTCATGCTGCCCAGCAACCTAAAGAACTGAAATTTTAATACTAGGAGATAGCTAGATGGCTGAGCAGAAGTACTATGCAACTGGCAAAAGAAAAACCTCAATTGCCCGTGTCTGGATGAAACCCGGCACTGGAGAGATTGTTGTCAATAAACGTCCTCTGGATGTTTTCTTTGGTCGTGAAACTTCCAAGATGGTGATTCGTCAACCATTGGAGTTGACCGATAATCTGGGTAAATTTGATATTTCAGTCAATGTTTCAGGTGGTGGTATCTCTGGCCAGGCTGGTGCAATCAAGCACGGTATTACTAAAGCTCTACTGGAAGTTAATCCAGACCTGCGTGCAACTCTGAAACAGGCCGGGTTCATTACTCGCGATAGCCGAATTAAGGAACGTAAGAAATACGGCCGTGCGGGTGCCCGTAAAAGTTTCCAGTTCTCCAAGCGTTAATTGTATTATTGGCAATTATCTGCTGGATGCGAATAGAGAAAAGGGAAGCCCTGAAGGGGTTTCCCTTTTTTTTTAGAAACAAGCTGATCAGGATTATACCTAGCGTTGAATATGGAGTTTTCTATGTTGAGAGTTGCTGTTGTTGGAGCTAGTGGTTATACCGGTGTCGAATTATTGCGGATTCTGGTTGGTCATCCGGAGATTGAAATCTGCTGCGTGACCTCACGGCAGCACGAGGGGGTGCCGATCAATCAAGTGTTTCCATCTTTAAGTGGTTTCTGTGAGCTGGTTTGCGAGCCCCTTGATGTTGTTTCGATTTCAAAGCGTGCTGAGCTGGTCTTCACCGCACTGCCCCACAAGACCGCTATGGAAGTTGTCCCCGGTTTTCTTGCTGCAGGATGTAAAGTTGTCGACCTGTCTGCGGACTATCGTTTGAAAGATCAGGCTGTTTATGAGCAATGGTATCAGACCCATAGTAGTCCAGAACTGTTTGCTGAAGCTGTTTACGGGCTGCCTGAACTCTATAAGGATCAGCTGCGCTCTGCTCGTTTGATCGCCAATCCTGGTTGTTATGTGACCAGTGTTATCCTCGCATTTGCCCCCTTACTGGAAAAACAGTTGATCGACCCGAACAGTCTGATTGCTGACAGTAAGTCAGGAGTCAGTGGGGCAGGGCGTGGTATTAAACTGGGGAGTTTATTCTGTGAAACCAATGAAGGGTTCAAGGCATATGGGATTGCCAGTCATCGGCATACTCCGGAGATTGAACAGGAATTGTCTGGATTGGCCAAGTGCGATATCCGGCTGAATTTTACCCCCCACTTGTTGCCGGTTAATCGGGGAATTCTTTCCACCTGCTATGCCGATTTATTGGAAGATAAATCTTCAGAGGAGTTGATTGCTCTTTTTCAGCAACGTTATAAAAATGATCCTTTTGTTCGGATAATGCCCGGAGGGCAGCTCCCTAATATAGCTTTTGTCCGAGGTACAAATTTCTGCGATATAGGAATTGTGAGTGATCAGCGTACTGGACGGGTCATTATTGTTACGGCTATCGATAACCTTGTCAAAGGGGCTGCAGGGCAGGCAGTGCAGAATATGAATATCATAAGTGATTTTCATGAAACCCTTGGATTAGGAATTGTGCCAACTTTTCCCTAGCATTTTAAGGTGTTTATGCGTATTATGAAAAACTAATTTCTTGTTTGGGTTCATTGGTTGTTCAAAGGATGATGCACTCACAAAAACTGATTAGATGGCTAAGCAAAAATTTCGTCCCACAAGGCGTAGTGGTTTTTCAAGGACGAAGGCATACATGTGGTATGCCGAGGTCTTGAAAAACCGCTGCAACGCCGTGGGACGGACTTTTTGCGACGCCATCAAAGGATCTGTATGCTGGAAAGTGGCCAAACTATTTTTGACTGTCAGATTGTCAAATCGCTCTCAGAAAATAGTACTTATCACAGTTATCTGGTCAATTGTTTCGATTCTACGGCTGCAAAGTTGTTACTGCTTCACTCCGATCCGCCCTTTGAACAGAAAAACCGACAATACTTTCTTGATCAGGCTGATTGGCTTGCGGGACAGACTTTCCCCGGGATTGGAATTCCAATAAGAGCCGGGGAGATAGGGGATGAACTGGCATGCCTTTATCCTCTCCCCCCTGGAATACCGTTGAGACAGATCCTCAATAGCGGTCTTTCCATGCGGCAATCCCTTGAGCTGACTAAAAGAATTGCCGAACGCTTGAGTATTCCACATAGCACTGATCTCCAGCATGGCAATCTATCTCCAGAAACGATTTATCTTGATAATAATTCTCCATACCTTGCCGATTTTTCTTTAAATCAACTTGTCAACCTGGATTATCAATCCGGTGTTGATCCTCATTACACGAGCCCGGAACAGGTGCGTGGGGAGGCACCGGGAACAGCTTCTGATATCTATAGTCTGGGCTGTGTTCTTTATCATTTACTGATCGGTCGAACACCCTTTTCTGGTGATGATCCTTTTGCTATTGCAACGCAACACCTGTCGGGAGAGTTCCCTGAACTTTCGAAAGAGTTAAACGCTTGTCAGCCGTTACTGACCGCCATGACGTCAATAAATGCGAATGAACGGTTGACGGTGAATGCCTTATTAGCCCAGATCAGCCAATTGTTAGCTGATGAGGAGGTTGATCGGCAGCCGGCTTCACCTCTGGCAGATGACAAGCTTAATGATGATTCTGAGCTTGAAGCGGATCTTTCTTTATTTGATCCGGTTGCAGATGATGCTGAAATGGCAGCACGCATTGAAGCACGGTTGAAAGAACATTCTGTCGTTTTTCAGGAATCCTTTGCTGAAGATAGCTTGGAAAGCTCAACTCCTGATGCAACTGAGGGGTTGGATCAAGCATATCCTGAAGAAAAATCGCGGACAGGTCGATATATACTCTTGCTGCTGCTCGGGGTTCTTATTGGTTCAGGGTCTTACTTCCTGTTTTTTGATCAAGAAATACCAGTGATACCCGCCCCTGAACAACAAGCCAATATTGTTTCGACGCCTGACCTTGATCGAGGTGTGCGCATGTGGGAGAGCTCTGACCTCGCAGCTGCTGAAACTGAATTTAAAAATGTCATTGAGGCGTTCCCAGGTGATCCACGGGCGTATAATAATTTGGCTGCATTGTATGCTTCTGAAGGAAACTATGACCGATCGCGCGATTATCTCGAACAGGCACTGGAAATAGATGAAACCTATGCCACCGTCTATCGCAATCTCGGATCGGTTTATGCTGAAATGGCCAGAGATTCCTACGGTCGTGCTCTGCAGTTGGACGAAACGGAATCACTTCTTTCATTGCAGGTTTTTTCCGGCCAGGGGGTGATTTATTTAGATCCGATCTATGAAGATATCGCTACTGTCGCGATGGAGGATCAAACCACAGAAATAGTAACGCCTCAGCCAGAGCTGGTGAACGTCGAACAACCGATTGTTGGCGCTGAGATAATACCCCCCTTCCAGCCAATTGATGATAAAGCAATCAAGGAGGTCGTGTCTCAGCTAGAATCTGAGCCAGATGTTGTTGAATCGCCAGTTGCTGCTGCTGAGATGGAGCAAGCAGACCAGCCAATTGAAGAGAAGCCGATTAATGGGGTCGTGTCTCAATCAGAACCAGAGCCCGTTGAATCGCCAGTTGCTGCTGTTCAAATTGAGCTTACTGATAATTCGATTAAAAATAGTCCAACTATAGTAGCAGCAGTTGATCCAATAGATAAGTTGCTCGTAACAGTTGAAAATGAAAGCAACAGTGTTAAAAAGGTGGCGAAAAAGACAATTGAGAAAAAAGTAGGGGTGCCAGTTGAAGTTTCAGCTACTGAGGGGACTGATGCTGTTACAGAACACGAGAGTGCAGAAAACTTTCTAAAGCGATGGGCTCTTGCTTGGTCGAATCAAGAGATCGATGATTACTTGACTTTCTACGGTGAGCAGTTTATTCCTCCCGCAGGGAAAAAACGAGCAGCATGGGAAGCTGAACGGCAGATCCGTTTACTTAAACCGAAGACAATTAAAGTCAGTCTGGAAGGCTTTCAGTTGACCCCGCAGGAGAATAATCGTGTGCAGGTAGAGACTATGCAAGATTATCAGAGTGATATTTTTGCGGATCGCACCAAAAAGATTTTTGATTTGCAGCAAACTGAAAATGGTTGGAAAATTCTTCGTGAACGTTCTTTGTGGAGCATTCGTTGAGACTTAAGCGCCTAATAATTACGGTTGTTATTATTTCCTTATTCGGCCTGACCGGAGCCAAGGTTGGTGCCCTCTTGCCTCAGCAGCCATCTGGAGATATTGTCCCTCTAATTTCTTCATTACCGGCTCCTGCCAGTATCCAAGTTATTGAAAAAAAACAAATTAATCCGCAGAGTCAGGTGTTCCTGGATCGCTTGAATGCCCGTTTACAGAACAATCCTGATGATTTTGAAGCCAGTTTACTCAAAGGGTTGCTACTGTTTCAAGCTGGCAGATTGGTTGATGCGATTACTGAACTGCAAATTTTGACCAAGCGGGCCCCCAAGTTTCAGTTGGCACATTTGATTCTGGGTGACCTGTTGCTGGCACGATTTGATCAAGTTAATTCTATCGGAACCAGTATTCTCCTTGGCAAGATCAATCCTGAGCAAGAACAACGGATAAAACAGTTACAAAGTGAGGCTAAAGCCAGGCTGCAGGGTTATCTCTCCCTGATCGATAGCGTTGATGTCCCTCGTGCTTTACTCACTTTGAGCCACGATACTGAGTATGCTCTGGTCGTCGATAAAAATAAAAATCGTCTTTATGTCTATCGTAACTCTGGTCCCGGTTTGCCGCCGGAATTGGTTGATGATTTTTATGTTGTCCTGGGAAAGGAAACTGGCGATAAATCCCGCGAAGGAGATTTGAAAACTCCTAACGGAGTCTATTTTGTGACCAGTTATCTCCCTGATGAGAAATTGCCTCCACTTTATGGAAGTGGAGCCTTCCCGGTCAATTATCCGAACGAATATGACCACCGACTGCAAAAAACCGGGAATGGAATCTGGTTGCATGGAACCGATAAATCCCTTTACAGCCGTCCACCGCTTGACAGCGAAGGTTGTGTGGTTTTAACCAACGAAGAATTCACCCGCATCAGCCAGTATGTAGCTGTTGGTCGGACGCCGGTTGTTATCAGTGAGTCAGTTGATTGGATATCCAGTCGGGAGTGGCTTGATCAAAATATTGAAATTCAGGCTGTTTTGGAGACATGGCGTCAAAATTGGGAAGAGATAAATTTAACCGCTTATCTGGATATGTATTCGCAGGATTTCTGGTCAAAGAAATATGATAGAGAAAGCTGGGGAATCTATAAAAAACAGGTTTTCTCTGGCAAGAGATTCCAGAAGATTGATCTCACTGACATCTCTGTTTTAGCCTATCCGGATGCTGATAATAATCGACCGATGATTGTGGCAAACTTTATCCAGAATTATCGCTCAAATAACTTTAATGGCAACTTGCATAAGCGTCTGTACATGGTGAAAGAGCAGGGTGATTGGAAGGTTCTTTACGAGGGACGACAGTAGGCTATCCTTTTCGCATCAGTCTTCAAGTGCAGAATTTAGCTTTGCCAGTAGCTCTGCTAGATTCAAGTTGTATATTTCTGCAACCTTTTGCACTGTTTCAAACAATCTCTGACAACAGATACATTCTCCAACACGCTCATCATAAGATTTGAAAACGGCTTCTGTCTCTGGGTATTCGCTGACAACATCCAGTACCAGCATATCAGCCGATATTTTTTCTGCCTCATCTCTGTTCATAAAAGAATTATTCTATCGAAGTATCTCATACGCGTAATTGCGGCGTGCCCAAGGGTTCAGGTGGTATGGTCGGAAATACAGCCGCTTTTTTGATAAATGAAGCGGCTGTATTTATTAGCGAAACAATGGGAACTATTTTTTGTGGCATCCGCTACATTTAGTCGGACCACCCTGTTCTTTATGGCAACCTTTGCACATGGCATGTGCGGTATCTTTTCCCAACTCAAATGGTCCGGGGACGGTATCACCATGGCAGGATTCACAGCCATAAAGCTGGTGGAATTTACTGATGGTGGGGGTACACATTTACATGAAATGCCCCCTCGCATCGATATGAGTGATTAATTAATAACGATATTTTTTACTGCTGTCAATTCTTTCTGGCACTGCCTGATTAAGCTTTGTTAAAGCGATCAATCCCAGTTGCCATGCTGCTCTAATCCAGA
>JAYEME010000030.1:0-32959 GCA_034717915.1 Thermodesulfobacteriota bacterium | reverse complement strand
CCCCTCGCATCGATATGAGTGATTAATTAATAACGATATTTTTTACTGCTGTCAATTCTTTCTGGCACTGCCTGATTAAGCTTTGTTAAAGCGATCAATCCCAGTTGCCATGCTGCTCTAATCCAGAGGAAAGCAATTGACATTGGCACGCTTCTATGATCTTCTATGTCGCTGTTTGACTTGATTTGGACTGGTTTTGATGCAGCTGACTGATTTCGATTTTTTGCTTCCCGATGAACTGATTGCGCAAGTACCTACGGTGCGGCGTGACGCCTCACGGTTGTTGTGTCTGGATCGTCAGCATGCCAGGATAGAGTCGAAGCAATTTACCGATATTCTGGAATATTTTCAGCCTGGTGATGTTCTGGTCGTGAACGATACCAGGGTGATTCCGGCTCGTCTGCTTGGTCATAAGCAGACGGGAGGAAAAGTTGAAGTCTTCCTGGTGCGGCAGTATTTAGATGGTGCACAAGCTGAGGAATGGCTTTGCTTGACAAAAAGTTCCAAGTCGCTGCGGTTCGGAACAATCGTCAATTTTACTTCCGATTTCTCTGCTGAAATTCTGGAAGAGATGGAATCGCCATATCGACGGGTTCGCTTTCATTGTTCCGGCGATTTTTTACAAAAAATTGAAGATGTGGGACATCTTCCTTTGCCGCCATATATCAAGCGTGAAGATTGCCAGGAAGATCGATCTCGCTATCAGACCGTTTTTGCCCGAGAGAAAGGTGCTGTGGCAGCACCAACTGCCGGGTTACATTTTACTGAAGATATTTTGCAACAATTGACCGCTGCAAAAGTTGAAATTAAAAATTTGACTCTGCATGTTGGATTAGGAACTTTTCTCCCCGTCCGGGTCGATGATATTCGTCAGCATCAGATGCATTCTGAGCTTTTTTCGATTCCAGAGGAGACTGCGGCTTCGATCAATCTGGCTCGTAAAGAAGGTCGACGGGTTTTTGCGTTGGGAACCACCAGTGCCAGAGCACTCGAGACCGCTGCAACGGAGGATGGTTTGTTGCAATCTGGTAGCGGTGACAGTAAAATTTTTATCTATCCGGGGTATCAGTTCAAGATTGTCGATGCTCTGATTACTAATTTCCATCTGCCGAAGTCGACATTACTCATGTTGGTTTCGGCATTTGCCGGGCGTGATTTCATTCTTTCTGCTTATCAGAAAGCGGTTGCTGAGCAGTTTCGTTTTTTCAGTTATGGCGACTGCATGTTAATTGTATAATACGGATGTCATAAAATGTCTGGTTTCAGATATGATCTTTTACAACAGGATTCCAACTCTCAGGCGCGGCGTGGTCGAATCTATACACAGCGTGGGGAAATCGATACCCCGACGTTTATGCCGGTTGGTACTCAGGGAACGGTTAAGGGGCTGTTGCCAGAGGCATTGAAAGAGATTGGGGCGCAGATTATTCTGGCCAACACCTATCATCTTTATCTTCGTCCGGGGCACAAACTGATTCAACAGCTTGGTGGATTGCATAAGTTCATGAACTGGGATCGTCCGATCCTGACCGACAGTGGTGGTTTTCAGGTTTTCAGTCTCGGGGATTTACGCAAGATCACTGAAGAAGGGGCTGCGTTTCAGTCTCATATCGATGGCAGTAAACATTTGCTGACGCCCGAACTGGCAGTGGAAATTCAGCTGGCACTGGGATCAGATATTGTCATGGTTTTTGATGAATGTATTCCCCATCCGGCTGAACGTGCCTATATTGTCGATTCAACTAATCGATCGACTCGTTGGGCTCAACGTTGCCGTAAAGTGCTTTGCGAAGGCTCAAAATCGGCACTGTTTGGGATTGTTCAGGGCGGCATGGAATTAGATCTGCGTAGGCAAAGTGCTGAACAGTTGCGAGAAATAGGTTTTGAGGGTTATGCGCTGGGCGGATTGTCGGTTGGTGAAGAGACTTCATTGATGTATGACATGATGGAGTATAGTTTGCCATTATTGCCCGTTGATCGTCCCCGCTATGTGATGGGAGTTGGGACACCGGAAAATTTATTAGAGGGTGTAGCACGCGGTTGTGATATGTTCGACTGTGTTATGCCGACTCGTAATGCTCGCAATGGGGTATTATTTACCAGCTTTGGCAAGGTCAGTATCAAGCAGTCACAGTATCGCGATGATGAACAGCCGCTAGATCCAGATTGTCAATGTTATGTTTGCCAGAATTACAGTCGTGCCTATTTGCGGCATCTTTACACCAGTAAAGAAATTCTCGCATCAGTACTTAACACGCACCACAATCTTTATTATTATCAGCAATTGATGGCTGATATCAGGCAGGCTTTGGAAACTGGAAACTTTACTGAATTTCGTAAAGATTTTTATGATAAACGAGAAATATTAATTAGTTAGATTCTGCAGATTAGACAATGTTCTGTCTCAAACACATTCAAGGAGGAAACTCACATGGTATCAGAAGCATTTGCAATGGCAGGAGGCGCGGCAGCTCAAGGGCAGGGGGGGCAATATCAGGGGATTATTATGCTGGTGGCGATGTTTGCCATCTTCTATTTTTTACTGATTCGGCCGCAGCAGAAACGGGCCAAGCAACAGAAGGAATTGGTTGGTGGTCTTAAATCAGGAGATAGTATTGTTACTGCCGGTGGTCTCCATGGCAAAATTACTGCCGTCGAAGAGACAACCGTAACTGTTGAGGTTGCAACCGGGGTAAAAATCAAGATGAACCGTACTTCAGTCACTGAAGTCAAACAACTGTAGTCTATTCGATTTGCCCATTTAAAAGCTTAAAGGGAGATACAACACAAATGTCCAAAAGTCTTAAATTCAGGAGTGTACTGGTTTTACTCTGCCTGCTCTTGTCCGTTTTTGCTATTGCTCCAACGTTGATGCAGGGCAATTTGCCGCAGTGGTGGACTGATACCATTAGCCCGATACAGCTCGGACTCGATTTACAGGGTGGCATGCATCTGGTTCTTGGTGTCGAAGTCGATAAAGCGGTTGAAAGTCGTATTGATACGATTATTGATCAGACTGAAGCTCAGTTGCGCGAGAAGGATATTATTTTCAAGCGACTGGAAAGGCGTCAGGGGGATCGCCTGGTCATCCTTGTCTATGATGATGAAGAAGGAGCCAAAGTTGATGCATTGATGGCTGACGATTATCCTTCTCTGGAAGCTGAAACGATCACCGGAGTCGGTGGTTATATCGAAAAACACTTTCGATTAAGCGACAACGAGATTGAAAGTATCAAGGATTACGCAGTCCGACAAGCTTTGGAGACCATGCGTAATCGGGTCGATCAATTTGGTGTTAGTGAACCGACTTTGCAGCGGCAGAGTGGTAATCGTATCCTGATTCAACTTCCTGGTGTCGAAGATCCCGAGCGGGCAATTGCTTTACTTGGTAAAACCGCACGTCTTGAATTCAAAATGGTTGATGAATCGGCCAATCTTCAGGATGCTGTTGCGGGTAAATTGCCAGAGGGAACCCAGCTGCTCTATGAGCGAGAAGTTAATCGATCAACTGGGGCGACGACTGAGAAACCCTTGGTTGTTATTGATAAAACGGTGTTGACCGGTGATCTTTTGTCTGATGCAAACGTCCGAATCGATACCCGTTTTAACGAGCCCTATGTCTCTATTGAATTCAACGCGGTCGGTGCCAAACGTTTTGACCAGATCACTGCAGCGAATGTTGGAAAACGGATGGCTATCGTTTTGGATGGTACGATTTATTCTGCCCCTGTGATTCGCGAGCGGATTGCAGGAGGTAGTGCCCAGATTTCCGGATCATTTTCCTCTCAGGAGGCAACCGATCTGGCAATAATTTTGCGTGCTGGTTCATTGCCTGCTCCGGTTAAAATTATGGAAAATCGGACGGTTGGTCCTTCCCTCGGGCAGGATTCTATCAACAAGGGAATCAAGTCTATCCTCGTAGGGGCTGTTTTAGTTGTCCTGGCGATGATTATTTATTATCAACTCTCCGGGATTGTGGCAGTTATTGCTCTCTCCCTGAACCTGGTGTTCATTGCTGCGATGTTGGCAATGTTTGGAGCAACTTTAACTCTACCGGGACTTGCGGGTGTGGTTTTGACCGTTGGTATGGCAGTTGATGCCAACGTATTAATATTTGAACGGATTCGTGAGGAGTTGCGACTCGGTAGAGCTCCAAAACTGGCTCTTGAGTCTGGTTATGGCAAAGCTTTTATGACAATTGTTGATGCTAACATGACAACTCTACTGGCTGCTTTGGTGCTGTTCCAGTTTGGTACCGGCCCTGTCCGTGGTTTTGCGGTGACGTTGTCAATTGGTATTATTGCATCATTGTTTACTGCGATTTTTGTTTCGCGGGTTATTTTTGATATTTTCTTGAAAGGCCGTGAAGTCAAGCGGCTGAGTATATAAGGAGGCTGACGGCATGCAGCTGATCAAGCCGGATGTTAATATAGATTTTGTTGGTCAACGCAAAATTGCGTTGTTTGTCTCCATTGCGTTGATTCTCATTGGTCTGGTATCCTTGGTCGTTAAGGGTGGACCAAACTATGGAATCGATTTTGCTGGTGGAACTCTGGTTCAAGTTCAATTTGCTCAACCAACCGATGCGACTGCCATTAAAAAAGCACTGGGTGGATTAGAGCTTGGCAACCCGGTAGTGCAGAGTTTTGGTGACAATCAAAATGAATTTTTGATTCGAGTTGAACAAGCCTCTGGTGAACTAAAGGGACTTTCAGTGCAGATTCAGAATGCCCTTGAGCAAACCTATGAAAAAGGTGATGTTGATATTCGCCGGGTAGAAATGGTTGGACCACAGGTTGGAAAAGATCTCCGTAACAAAGGGTTAAAGGCACTCTTTTACGCAATGTTGGGGCTTCTGGCTTATATCTCCTGGCGGTTTGAATTCCGTTTTGCCGTTGGCGCAATCATTGCTCTTGTTCACGATGTTGTGATCACCTTGGGGGCATTCAGTCTGTTTGGAAAGGAGATTGATTTGCCGATTATTGCTGCATTTCTGGCAATTATTGGTTATTCACTCAATGATACGATTATTGTTTATGATCGGATTCGTGAAAATACTGGTAAACACAATAAGGAAAGTTTTCCTTTTATTGTCAATCGCAGTATCAATGAAACTCTGTCCCGTACTCTACTGACTTCTGGAACGACTTTGATGGTTGTTCTTGCCCTGTTTACTCTTGGCGGCGGGGTTATTCATAACTTTGCTTTTGCTATGCTGGTTGGTGTGTTGATCGGTACCTATTCGTCAATTTTTGTCGCGAGTCCGGTTCTGATTTTCTGGCAGCAGAAAATAGGAAAACGCACTAAGTGATGGCGTCAAATCTTTTCGAATCATCCCAAAAATGAGTGCTGAGGTGATAGCTGAATGAAGAAAGAGACAATCCTGTTTGTTGTTCTTGCTCTGGCTGCAGGCATTCTGATTGGTGTGATTGTGACCAATTTACAAAAGGATTCTTCTTCCTCTATTCCAGCTTCGATTCCGGCACCGGCGCCAGTTGTTAATCAGCAACAGCAAACTTTAATTTTGGAAGGTATTGTTGCCAGAGAACCGGACAATCGTAATGCCTGGATTCAGCTTGGGCATAGCTTCTTTGATTCAGATCAGCCGATGAAGGCTATTTATGCTTATGCCAAAGCCCTTGAACTGAACGGTAATGATCCCAATATCCTGACAGATCAAGGGGTGATGTATCGACGCGTTGGCTGGTATGACAAGGCCATCAACAGCTTTGAAAAAGCAAACAAGATTGATAAAAATCATCAGCAAAGTCTTTATAACTTAGGCATTGTTTATCGTTATGATCTCCAGGATTTTGCTAAGGCTTCTTCGGTCTGGGAGCGCTTCATAGCACTTGATCCAGGAAGTCCCGGTGCGAAACAAGTCCGTGCGGAACTGGATTTCATCAAGACACATCCTGAAATGCCAAATAAAACACAATAGATAAAAATATCAGGTCGGGCTTTTGTCCCGGCCTGTTTTGGGTTAATCTGGAGTGAGTTTAATTCCCCGCTGCTTGTTACGGGGTTGTTCATTTCACGTTGATTATGTTGCTGTGGTAAATTTCTAATTTGATATTCCGTTGGGAATTGATGATTTTGAGATACAGGAGAAAGTAATGGGACAGATTTATGCTGACAATTCCCTTTCAATTGGTCGGACTCCTCTGGTAAGGCTGAATCGGGTGATTGCGCCCGGTGGGGCAAATGTCTATGGAAAAGTTGAAGGTCGTAATCCAGCCTATTCGGTAAAATGTCGTATCGGCGCAGCGATGATTCAGGATGCGCAACTCAAAGGGACATTGAAACCAGGTATGGAAATTATTGAGCCAACCAGTGGTAATACCGGGATTGCCCTTGCTTTTGTTGCTGCTGCCAAGGGGATTCCATTGACATTGACTATGCCAGAGACAATGAGTATCGAACGTCGCAAGGTTCTCAAAGCTTTTGGTGCAAAACTGATTTTAACTGCGGGGGTAAAAGGGATGGCTGCTGCTGTTGCTGAAGCTGAGCGGATAGCCGAAGAGAAACCTGAGCGTTATCTGTTATTGCACCAATTCAAGAATCCGGCAAATCCTGAGATTCATGTTAAAACTACCGGTCCAGAAATCTGGGAGGATACAGAAGGACAGATTGACGTTTTGGTCGCCGGAGTAGGAACTGGAGGGACTATCAGTGGTATCTCTCGCTATATCAAAAAAAATCAGGGGAGGGCGATAACTTCTGTTGCTGTAGAACCTGCTGCCAGTCCTGTGATCAGTCAACACCTTGCGGGTGAAATGTTACAGCCTGGGCCACATAAAATACAGGGAATTGGCGCTGGTTTTATCCCCGAAACACTCGATCTGGATATGGTTGATCGAGTTGAATTGGTCAGCGACGAGGAAGCGTATGAATTTGCCAGACGCGTGACCCGGGAGGAGGGATTACTCTCCGGAATTTCCTGTGGTGCTGCAACTGCAGTTGCAGCCAGATTATCTGCACAACCTGAATTTTCTGGTAAAAATATTGTTGTGATTCTTCCCGATTCCGGTGAACGATATTTAAGTAGCGACCTGTTTACTTGATATCTGGGTAAAACCGGCTCTTGAGGAGTTGCAGTCGTTTATCAGAATCTTGACCTGATCTGTGTATCCCTTCATCTCCATAAACACTGCTTGGAATTATTTCCGAGTCAGCATATTTTTCTGCAATCATCTCTCTCCGTAAGATTTTGATCTTTGTGGAAATATGCTATGCTCATCAACCTGTTGAGTCGGTTTTGTTTTTGGTTTTTTGTGAGGATTGTTCATGTACGAACCACCAGAGAAACAGTTGGAACAGGACGAACTCGGAGATAATATTGGTCTGATTGGTCTTTTGAATCAGTCCATTTTATCTCTTGATGGTCTGGATGATGATTACGCTGACGGCCGAAGTGAGATGGAATCTCTCCAAGCTCGTTTACTTGCAGGTCAATTTCGTTTGGCAGTATTGGGTCAGTTTAAGCGGGGGAAGAGTACCCTGTTAAACGCTTTGCTTGGTGATAAATTGCTGCCGACGGATATTCTCCCGGTGACTGCAATTCCCACCTTTATCAGTGCCGCAGAGAGTGTCGATGTTCTTGTTGATTTCGAAAACGATGTTGATCCGGTAAAGTTTACCCCATCATCTGATAGCCCTTTGGGGGGTTTTCTGGCAGATTTCGTGACTGAGGAGGGTAATCCGCACAACCAACGTCAGGTAGAGAGGGTCGAAATCGGGCACCCCTCAGCAATCCTCAAACAGGGTGTTGTCCTCATCGATACTCCCGGCATTGGCTCGACCCATAAGCATAATACCGAAGTGGCTTATCGGATTCTTCCACAGTGTGACGCTGCCCTTTTTCTGGTCTCTCCCGATCCCCCTATTACCGAAATAGAACTCGATTATCTGAAAGAAATCCGTCAGAGATTACCGCAAACTTTTTTTATTTTGAATAAGATTGATTTTCTTGATGAGCAGGAGAAAACTGACTCACTCAGATTTTTAGCCGATCAATTAGCACCATTATGTGATGGTGTTCCACTGGTGCTGGCGGTTTCCGCTCGCATGGGCTTAGAGGCACGACTGTCTGGTGATGCTGCGGGCTGGAAAGAGAGCGGTATGCAACAGGTTGAACAGAACCTGATTGATTTTTTTGCTCGGGAGAAACAGCAGACTTTTCAAGAATCATTACAACGCCGTCTCGGTGATCAGCTTAGTCATACGATTATGCAATTACAACTCTCTTTAAAGGCGTTACTGCTTCCAGAAGCAGACCTTAAGCAACGAATTGAGAAATTCCGTCAATCAATACCAGATGTGGAGAGGGAAAAAGAGGCTTCGGAAGATATTTTGTCTGGAGATTTTAAAAGGGTTATAACGCGCTTAAATAAAGAGGTTGAAAAAGTTCGTACTCGAGCTAAAAAAGATATCATCGATCCGCTGGAAAACCTTGTTCAGACAGTTGCAGATACTGAAGAGCTGGAACGTTTGGCCAGAGAGTCTCTGGCACAAAATATTTCAGTATTCTTTGCCCCAGCGATACGTGAAGTTGCTGATATTGTCCGTTCTGAAGCGACTGAGTTATTGACACTTCATCAACAACGGAGCAATCGACTGATTGAACAAGTCAGGCAGGTTGCTGCTGAGCTGTTTGATATCCCCTATCATGTCCCTTCAGCAGGACGTTCCCACACAAAATTTGAAATAGCGGGCTGGAGTAATGATCTGTTTGTTTCCGATATGGATCCATTCGGGCAGCGTCTTTCCCGCAAATTTTTTACTCAAAAGTTCCGGCGTAAAAAAACCGTTAAGCGGCTGCGGGAAGAGGCTCATAAGTTGCTGAATCAGAATGTTGAGCAGATTAACTGGGCGTTACGGCGTGGGCTGGATGAAAGATTTCGTCTATTTGGTGTAGAACTATCTGAGCAGCTGGAGAAGACCATCATCGCAACCAGAAAGGCTATGGAAGTTGCCTTGAGTCAGAGTGAATCACAATCGCATAAAACCGCCAGCCAAGAGGTCAAATTGAAACAGGCACTCGGTAAATTGGAGAAAGTCCTTAAGCAGCTGGAACAGTAGGAACCTCTGAACAAAGAGTTCTAACCGGCTGTTGAAAAACTACCTGCGTTGCGATTGCTGTGTTGAAAAGGTTTTTCAACACCCTGTTAAGCTGTAGCCGTTATTCCATAATCAAATTTGGCAATTCGTCAATATTATCAACTTCATGGGGAGGGTATTCGTGCAACAATTCTCCACAACGCTCAATTGCGTGACATACTGCCTCACAAGCTGTCCCGGTTTTTAATCCTTTGGTAATTATTTCAACAATTTCATTCCAGGTATGCTCAGGAACTCTCTCGTTGATACCGCTGTCGGCGAGTACGTGAACCCGGCGCTCAAAGAGCGAGATCAGAATCAGGATGCCGGTTCTGTCACGGGTTTCGTGCAACCCCTGTTCGAGGAAGCTGACCAAAGCTTTTTCTTTAACCTCTGCTGTCAGTTCATCCGGGTGAATCAGTTTACGCTTTAGTCCGGGCAAGCTGCGGATCAGTTGTTGAAAAATAAAAAATCCAACAATAAAAATCGGGAGAAACCACCATATTGATTCTCCACCAAAGGCCCAGCTGATAACCAACCCGGTTGCTAATGCCAGAGTTCCCCCGCCGATCAAATCAGCACGTGGGTAGTTGTAGGATGAATCAACGACCATAGGGACAATTTCACCACTGGTTTTTGTTTCAACTGTTCTGACAGCTAGTTCAATTTTTTTTTGTTCTTCTGCAGAGAAGAGTTCTGACGCAGATACCATTTTGTCCTCTAATATCTAATCTATGTATAGGGAAGGAGATCTACTCCATACCCAATATCTGGATTACCAGCCTCCGGAGGCACCACCACCGCCGCCTCCACCGCCCCCGCCAGAAAAGCCGCCTCCACCGAAACCACCTCCGCCGCCACCAAAAGGACCCCCGTAATAGATTCCTCCACTACGGCGAGTGCGACCGCTGTTTTTATTTCGGATCCGACTTAGTAGGGGGCCAAGGAAAAAGAACAGAAAGATCAGCCCAAAGGGGTTGCTTTTCTTTTTATCTCCGCCTGTTCTTCCTGTTCCAGTATATTCACCGCGAACGGCTTCAGCGATGCTGACAACGCCACTGACAATTCCGCCATCAAAATCGCCCTGCTTAAATTTTGGTGAGATTTCATTGTCGATAATTCGCCCAGCCAGCAAGTCTGTCAGTCGACCCTCCAATCCATAACCGACCTCAATCCGGATTTTTCGCTCGGCTTTGGCAATCAGTAGCAGTGCCCCGTTGTCCAGACCTTTTTGCCCGATTTTCCATTTTTCCAGCACTTTCAGCGAGTACTCCTCAAGGACTTCCCCATCCAGGTTCGGAATGGTTAATACTGTGATCTGAGTCGAATCACTTTTTTCAAAATCTTTGAGAAATTGTTCCAGTTTCAGCTCAACTGTTGGTGAGATTATTCTGGCTTTATCATTCACGTATCCCGTTGGTTGTGGAATGTTCAGTGCTGCGGCAGAAGAGCAAACCAGTAACAGGAGTAAAAAAGAATGCAACAATATGCGCATTAGAAGGTAACTTTCGGAGCCGTTGCAGCACCAGCATCAGCTTTAAACGGTTCTTTACGCTCCAGGTTAAGCAGGAAGTTGTTGGTCAGGTTGTTCGGAAAAGTTCGGATTGAAGTGTTAAAAATTTTGACTGATTCATTGTAGCGCTGCCGAGCGACATTAATCCGGTTTTCTGTCCCTTCGAGTTGGTGTTGTAAATCACGAAAGTTTTCGCTGGCTTTCAGGTCAGGGTAACGTTCGACAACCACCAATAAGCGGGAGAGGGCTCCAGAAAGCTCCCCCTGAGCTTGTTGAAACTGTTGCATGGCTGCTGGATCGCCCAATTTGTCGGTAGAGATATTTGTCTGACCAACTTTGGCACGAGCATTGACCACCTCGGTCAGAGTCTCTTTTTCGTGAGCGGCATAGGCCTTGACAGTTGATACCAGATTTGGAATTAAATCAGCCCGGCGTTGATAAGTTGCTTCAACATCACCCCATGAAGAGAATACCGCTTCCTCGTTTCGTTGAATAGTGTTGTAGCCACAGCTGCTGAGAAACAGGATACTGCAAAGCAGGATGAGGATATTACGGATTTTCATTTTTCCCTCCAGATAGAATGAGTTGGTTTTTTTTATGAAAGATGAAGTATAGCACAAATGAAAAATTGATTTTAATAGAGTCAAGCTTGGCTTCAGGACTCTGGAGATTGAGGTGAACGTGGTAACTTGTCGATCTGTTCGACCGCTTCAATCTCTTTACCGCTCCCGGAACCCAACTCTTTGAATTTACGTGCTGAAATGAGAACCCGGCTGTCAAGTGAGGCCATCCCCTTATTGTAACTATCAACGGCGCGTTCAAGGTTCTTTCCCATTTGAGTAAAATGTTGGTTGAGTGTGGCAAGCCGATCATACATTTCCCGACCAAGCTGACTGATTGCTTCAGCATTTTCGGTTAATTTTTCCTGTCGCCAGCCGTAGGCAACCGAACGGAGCAGGGCGATCAGGGTGGTTGGTGTTGCCAGCAGAACTTTCTGATCAACTCCTGCTTCAATCAAGGCAGGATCCTGGGCCAATGCTGCAGAAAAAAAGGTTTCACCTGGGAGAAAGAGGACCACAAATTCCGGCGTCGGCTGAAATTGTTCCCAATAGTTCTTTGCTGATAGTTTCTGCAGGTGATCACGAATCTGACGTGCATGCTGAGTCAGACAAGCCGTTCGCTGATTGTCATCGGTTGCTTCCAGAGATTCCAGATAGGCTTGCAGTGGAGCTTTGGAGTCGACGATGATGTTGCGACCGTTGGGTAACTTGATAATCATATCGGGACGCAGGCGCCCACTATCAGCGGTTTCTTGCTCGATAAAATCGCAGTAATTGACCATTCCGGCCATTTCGACAACCTTACGCAGCTGAATTTCTCCCCAGCGGCCACGAACTGCCGGGGTTCGCAAGGCACGAACCAGATTGCCGGTTTCTGATTCAAGTTTCACCTGGCTATTCAGTAACGACTTCAATTGCTCGTCAAGACGGGCGTAGGCTCCGCTTCTGGCTTGCTCTAACTGTTCAATTTTTCCATCAACTTTATGGAGCGATTCTTTTAGCGGTTGCACCAGTTGCCCAATCGCTAGTTGACGAGCATCTAAATCTCCTTTGGCCTGTTGTTGAAAAGTTCCCAGAGTCGATTTAGCCAGATCCAGAAAGCTTTGATTGTTGGCTGCCAAGGCTTGTGCAGAGAGGGCCTGAAAGTTTTTTTCCAGCTGTTGCCGGTTTTCTTCCAAAAAATGTAATTTCTCTGCACTGGCTTGCCGCTCTACTTCCAATTGTGCTTCAAAGCGAGCCAACTGCTGCAATAAATTTTCACGCACTTGTTGTTCACTATCCAATTTTTTCTGAAGTTTTTGAGCTGCTACCAGATAGGCGATCAACCATCCGCAAACAAGACCAGTAATCAGCGTTGCGGCTAAAGGTATCCAGATGTTGTCAGTCAGGGGGATCATTGAGTTCCTTGAACATGAGGAGTAAATAGCAAGAGAAAAAGGGTTGGCCTACGATAGCAGAGGGATATAGAATCGACAAGTCGCTGTGAAGAAAGACCCAGATCTGTTTTGTCCAGAATGGAGAAGCAAGTTAATGGCATCCTTTGATTTCGCGCAATTTCAATTGGCAATCCAAAAGCGTTTTTCTTTGCCCGATAGCACTACCATCGATATAGCTCAACTTTTATTAGGATTGGAAACTGTTTGTTCTGAAGCTGAATCTCTGCTAGAGCAGCAGGAAGATGGCGATCGTAGTCTGCTTGCCTGTGGGGCAGGGTGTCAGGACTGTTGCGTGGTGAATGTTTCAATCACTCTTCTTGAGGGGGTTTCTATTCTCCAGTTTTTACACCAGCTGAACTCTGCTGATTTGGCACGAATTATTGCACGGTTGGATAAACTCTGGTGTGATGTTCGTGGGCTGGATGATGATGAGCGAATGATGTTGCGGCGCAAATGTGCGTTTCTGGATGATCAGGGTTGTTGTGTCATCTATCCGGTTCGGCCATTATTCTGCCGTAGTATCAGTTCAACAGATGTTGAACTGTGTCGGGGTGCAATCACCGGACAAGTCTTTGGAGAACTACAGCCCGTTATGATGCATCAGTTTCAGCTGCAACTGTATAAAACCATCTTTTTGGGTGTTGCGGATGGGTTGGCGCAGGCAGGTTTGGATGGGAGAAGTTATCAACTGTGTGGGTTGATCCGCTACTTACTCAACCATCCCGACCAGGAAAAGGATCTACTGACGAAATCCTCTCTTAGCTGGAATGATCTTTATCCTTAACCCCTGCCAATTTGGTTCAGGTCAGGGTGAAGCGCAGATAAAACAATAAGCTGATTGTGGAAACAATCAAACTTAAAACCAAGGTGGCATTAATGTGATCTTTTTTTCTTCGCAGCCGCTTGCTGTTAAAGAGGAGACCTGCGATGCTGGCTAAAAAACTCAGTAGCAGCATCAGACCGATGTAGCCTGTCAAGTCAGCATTCCAAGCTGGATTCAGTCGTTGCACGCCATAAAAATGATCAAGAAAATTCATCCGTTTTGGTTTTGCTATGGCGATAAGACAGACCGCAGCAAGCAGGGAAATGACCGCAATAGCATTTGACCAGGCGAGTAAGCGCAGTGTCAAATCGATTTTTCTCCGGCGGTTGCTGAGTCTCAGGGTCATCAGTTTGTCTCTCTCAAGGGTTCTGGTTGGACTATTCGCAATTCTCTATTTATGCTACTATAGCTGGAATAATTTATTAGTAGAACAGGAAATTTTAGACAGATGGAAAATCCGGAAACAAATAGCGACCATAAAACCAAAGTTTGCAACAAAACAAAAGAGCAGATTGCAATACCTTCGCTCTTTAAAGTGTTGATGCATAATGACGACTATACCACCATGGAGTTTGTCGTAGAGGTTTTACGCGATATTTTCCATAAGCCGGCTACAGAAGCGGAAAAAATTATGCTGACGATCCACTTTCAAGGAGTTGGATACTGCGGTACTTTCCCTTATGCGGTAGCAGAAACCAAGGCAGATCAAGCACGCTTGAAAGCTCGTAAGGCCGGGTTTCCATTGCGCTGTACGCTTGAGGAGGATTGAGGAACAGTGGCTGAAATGTTTAATCAAGACGTGCAGATTGCATTTACTCTGGCAGTTAGAGAAGCCCAGCGTCGTCGGCATGAATATTTGACGACTGAGCATCTCCTTTATGCGTTGCTTTTTGAGGGGTCTGGTCAGCAGATTCTCACTTCGTGTGGGGGTGACATTGACAGTTTAAAAAAAGAGCTGGAGGATTTTTTTGACCAGCACCTTGAGCTTCTTCCTGACCCTGCTGAAGATGCTGAAGGTGAGAATGAAGATGTTCCCCGGCAGACGCTGGCATTACAGCGGATGCTCCAGCGAACTGTATTGCATATGCAAGCCTCGCAGCAAGCAGCGGTCGGAGTTGGTGATCTACTTGCGGCTATTCTGGAAGAAAATAATTCTCATGCCTGTTTTTTCCTCCAGCAACAGGGGATTGAGCGAGTCGATCTGCTCGATCATATTTCCCATGGACAGTCCTCTTCTGGCGGTAGCGAGAAACCGAGTCAACGTCCTGTTGATCCAACTCCCGGCGAGCGTTCCAAACCAAAGCAAACCCCTGTTGATCCGCTAAAATCTTTCACAATTGATCTGATTGCCCGGGCGAAAGATGGCAAGATAGATCCTTTGATCGGGCGAACTCAGGAGTTAGAAAGAACTATCCTGATTCTCTGCCGCCGCAGGAAGAATAATCCCCTTTTTGTTGGTGAACCGGGGGTTGGTAAAACAGCGATGGCGGAAGGTTTGGCTCTGCGGGTTGCAGAAGGGGATGTCCCTGATCTATTGGGAAAAGCTGAGATTTTTACCCTCGACATGGGAGCATTGCTGGCGGGGACAAAGTTTCGTGGAGACTTTGAAGAACGCTTGAAAGCGGTTGTTACTGCATTACAAAAACGGGAACAGGCAGTTTTATTTATCGACGAAATCCACACGATTGTTGGTGCCGGGGCAACTAGCGGTGGATCTTTGGACGCTTCAAATATCCTCAAGCCAGCACTGGGTTCTGGAGAGCTACGCTGTATCGGTTCAACCACCTATGAGGAATACCGCAATCTGTTTGATAAGGATCGGGCTCTGTCGCGTCGCTTTCAGAAGATTGATCTGCATGAGCCGAGTAGCGATGAAACCCTTGAAATCCTTAAAGGGTTGAGTTCTCACTATGAGCAACACCACCAGGTTAGATATGCTGATACGGCTTTGGAAGCTGCAGTGCAACTTGCGGTTAAGCACCTGCCACAACGGCACTTGCCAGATAAAGCTATCGATGTGATCGATGAGGCCGGAGCTCAGCATCGGCTGGATGGCCAGCCCAAACGAGCGATAGGTATAAATGATATTGAGCGGGTGGTGGCACGGATGGCTCGGGTTCCGATACGGACGATCAGTGGCAGTGATCGCCACAGGTTGCGCTACCTGGAACGAGATTTGAGACGGGTGGTTTTTGGCCAGAATATTGCGATTGAAAGCTTGGTCAAATCGATTCATCGCTCTCGGGCAGGTCTCGGTCATCCCGATAAGCCGGTAGGGTCGCTCTTGTTTACTGGGCCAACCGGGGTGGGTAAGACAGAAGCAGCCAAGCAGTTGGCACAACAATTAGGGGTGAAGTTTTTACGTTTTGACATGAGTGAGTACATGGAAAAACATTCTGTTGCCCGGCTGATCGGTGCCCCTCCTGGGTATGTTGGTTTTGACCAAGGTGGATTGCTGACGGAAGAGGTGGGCAAGAACCCCTGGTCGGTGGTGCTTCTTGATGAGATCGAAAAAGCTCATCCCGATTTGTTCAACATTTTGTTACAGGTGATGGATCATGGAACTTTGACCGATAATAACGGTAAAGAGGTCGATTTTCGTAATGTCATCCTGATTATGACCAGCAATGTTGGCGGGCGGGATATGAATATCGTTCCCATCGGGTTTGGTAGCCGTGCTGGGGAAGCTCCTAAAAATGCTCTGGAAAAGATTTTTTCGCCTGAGTTCCGTAATCGTCTTGATGCGGTGATTAACTTTGCACCACTTAACAAGGAAACGATGTTGCAGGTGGTGGATAAATTCTTGAATGAACTTTCCAATCAATTGGCGGAGCGGGATATTGCACTTAAGGTTTCTGCAGCTGCGCGACGGGAACTCGCTGAACGGGGTTATGATCCGCTGTTTGGCGCTCGTCCACTCGCCCGTTTAATTCAAGTTGAGCTGAATGATCCTCTGGCTGAAAAAATTCTGTTTGGTGAACTACGTAACGGGGGCAGAGTCCGGGTCGGATACCGGGCAGATAAATTTAAATTTCGATTTGACTAATGCCCTGCTACCAGCTGGATAACGGGCTTTGGTTTCCACCACTTGAGGAGGCAGAGGATTATGGTCTGCTCGCTGTCGGTGGTGATCTCTCTCCGGAACGGCTGTTGTTGGCTTACAGTCTAGGTATTTTCCCCTGGTACAATCCGGGTGAGCCGATCCTCTGGTGGTCACCTGATCCGCGTTGTGTTCTCTTTCCCTCCAAACTGCATATTTCCCGTTCTTTACAGCGTTTTTTGGGTAAATGTTCCTATCGAATCAGTTTCAATGAAAACTTTGCGGGGGTAATTTATTGGTGTCGTCGTTTGAGGGCGGGTCTTGATGGAAGCGGAACCTGGATTACTCCGGAAATGCAACAAGCTTATACTCGATTACATAAACTTGGTTTTGCCCACTCTGTTGAATGTTGGGATGATGATCAGTTGGTGGGCGGTTTATACGGAATTTGTATCGGCCGCTGTTTTTTCGGTGAGTCGATGTTCAGTCGCAGTAAAAATGCTTCAAAAGTTGTCTTGGTTCATTTGTTGGGATATCTGCAAAATAAAGGCTTCATGTTGCTTGATTGTCAGCAAACAACCGACCATCTGCTGAGTATGGGGGCGGAGGAAGTTTCACGACAAGAGTTTACGCAATATTTAGAGAAAGCAGAGGTTCCTCCCCATGGGCCATTCGTCAGTCAATTTTGATGGTGTCGCTAAGAAATCCACACTATTGTGTTGCAGCGTTTTTTCAGGATTTCAACCTACTGCATGTAAGTATTTATCCCAGAAAAATTTCTATGCCTTGCAGGGTAAAATTTTTGCTTAGCCATCTTATTCTTATTTTTGCAAGTGCAGAAGCAATTCAAACAGGAATTAAATCTGGATTGCCAAATCTGATAGAAATTCCGGTGACAGCATAGAATGGTGCTAGTTTAAGGGTAGATATCAGCAAATCCGGGACTGTCCCCGCATGGGGGCTGTCCCAGGCATTTGCGGTGTAACCCACTGCAGTTCTTCGTGGATCGTAAACTTCCGGGACAGCCCCCGATGGGACTGGGGACAGTCCCAAGTTTACTGCAATAATGCTTAAACTAGTGCCATTCGTGACAGAATAAACTAAATCAACAGGGTTCATTTGTTTATCCGTTCTTTGGGTTGTTGTGATATAAAACCATTTTTCTTGTACCCAAATGTTCTGGAAGTTGCGGAAAATGTTACAGCTTAAAAAAATCGATAAATATTTTGCCGATCGAAGGATTTTTTCTGCAATTGACTGGCATATTCGCCCGACTGATCGAATTGGTCTCTGTGGTGAAAATGGGGCTGGTAAATCGACGCTCCTGAAGCTTCTGGCCGGATTGGTTGAGTATGACGGAGGAACCCTTCAGGTTGCCAAGGGGACAACTTTTGGTTATCTGCCGCAAGATGGATTGGCACATCAGGGGCGTACGTTGTTTGCAGAAACCCAGAGTGCCTTAGAAGATTTACAGCTGATGGAACAGGAACTGCGGCTGCTGGAAAAAAACATAGCGGATTCCGCAGAGGACACTGAACTTGAACGTTATGCTGAGCTACAGCAGTTATTTGAGCAACGTGGTGGCTATCAGCTAGAATCTGAGGTAGGTCGGGTTCTCCACGGCCTTGGTTTCAGTGCTGCCGATTTTGACAAGCCCTGTGAAACTTTTTCCGGTGGTTGGCAGATGCGAATTGCGTTGGCTAAACTGCTATTGCAAAAACCCACCCTTCTTCTCCTGGACGAACCGACTAATCATCTGGATTTGCCTGCCCGGGATTGGTTGGAGGATTATTTGCTGAACTATCCTTATGCTATTGTCCTGGTTTCTCACGACCGTTTTTTTCTCGATAAAGTCATTTTGCGCATCGTGGAAATCTGGAATGGTGATTTGACCGGTTATCCTGGAAATTATAGCCGCTATATCCGTTCAAGGGATGAGCGGATCATGGCCTTGAAGGCTGCAAAACAACAGCAAGATGAAGAAATTGACCGGATTGAAGGGTTCATCAGTCGATTTCGTTATCAGGCCAATAAAGCTTCCCAGGTGCAGAGTCGTGTCAAGCAGCTGGAAAAAATTGAGAGGATCTCCTTGCCGCCGCAACGGAAAAAAATTGCTTTCAGTTTTCCGGCACCACCAAAGGGAGGGCGGTTTGCGGTGAGTTTGAATCGTGCTTCTCAGCATTACGGAGATCTCAAAGTATTGCAGCAGGTTGATGTGTATGTGGAACAGAGAGAACGGGTTGCTCTGGTTGGCCCGAACGGAGCAGGAAAATCAACGTTGATGCGCCTTCTCGCAGGAGTTGAAAATCCGGTGGCTGGTGAGAGGGTAGAAGGTCATAATCTGCTGCAAGCTTATTTTGCTCAGAATCAGGCAGATGAACTGAATCCCACTCGAGATGTTTATGCTGAAATAATGGCTGAGTCTCCGGTAGCGATGGTTCCACGTTTGCGCAATATTCTGGGAGCCTTTCTGTTTTCCGGTGACGATGTTGAAAAGGCGGTCAAGGTTCTTTCCGGTGGCGAACGTAACCGTCTGGCCTTGGCAAAGTTATTGCTGCGGCCAGCTAATCTTCTATTATTGGATGAACCAACAAATCACCTTGATCTTCAATCTAAAGAGATTCTCCTCGATTCATTGCGAAAATATCAAGGAACAATCGTTTTTGTATCGCATGATCGCTATTTTGTAGATGCACTGGCTACCCGTGTTCTGGAAGTTGGCAACGGCAAGGTTGTCTCTTACCCGGGGAATTACGACGATTTTCTCCGTACCAAGCAGACTTCGGGAGATTCAAGTCACAGCGTTAACCGGGTTGAACAGCATATTGGGAAAATGACAGAAAAAGAGCCTGAGAGTGATAAGCAGTCCAGAATTCAGGCGCATGCCGATCGAAAGGAACAGCAACGTCGTGAGCAAAAACAACAGAAAGAATTGTCCAAAGTAGAAAGCAGGATTGAAGTTTTGGAAGAACAGATCGAAAAGCTGGAGTTGCAAATGGCTGAACCAGATATTTATCAAGATCAGAATCAGTGGCGACAAATCAGTACCGATCATGTTAGCTTAAAGGATGATTTAGACGGTTTATATTTGCAATGGGAAAAATTGCAGATATAAGGGTTAGATTTGAATTGCATTGGAGCTCTTGAATAATGATTTTTTTGCCACGTGGTAAACCAGTCAGGCAGAAAGTTAATCCGGCTCGTATCAACCTTCCCGAGGCGATGGTGAAATTGCGGTCTAGCACCTTTACGGGTTATCTCCGTTTTGATGCGCCACAAGGTGCCGGGGTGATTTTGTTTGAGGGAGGGCAATTGATCAGCTCGACCTTTGTTGGTAAGGGAGAGAATGAACGTTTGATCGCTTACGATGCTATCGCTAGAATTTTTGAAATTTCTATTCAGGGTAAAACTGTTTTAAATATTTTTCGTTTGTCATCCGACGTGGTGTTAGGAATTCATGCCCTTTTGCATGGTGTTTATCTACAAAAAGGTCAGGATTTGACCCGTTTTGATGTGCGTGCACAGCTGGATCAAATCAAAGAGGATGGACTTACTGTTTGTGTGCGGGTTTATGCCGGCGACCAGACCACCCTGATTTTTTATGATAGTGGTTATGCTCTTGGTTTTTTTCATGAAGGGGAAACAGAACTTGAAACTACGGCTGACCTCGCCACTTCTGTGGCTCGTTTACCGGGGGCTAAGCTGGATTTGGTGGAAATTCGTAGCGCCGATGAAATTGTCCTGGCTGATCTGATGGGTTCCGCTGATCTCGGACCAATTTGGCAAAGAACGCGTAAGCTATTGATGGAAGAAAGGCACCGACGTGAGGAAACGTCGATCCGGACGCAAGAACAGAAGCAGGAACAAAAGCGACAACATACTTTAACCATATTTAAAACGATTGCCGGAAATCATATTGGGAAGTTTGGGGTGACTCAGGTTGAAAAGGCATTTGCTGCAGTGGGTTCCGATCTGGGCACTGGAGAAATGGAAAAATTTTATGTTGATTTGCAGAATCTTGCCCGACTTGTTGCCAAGCAGACAAAAATTACGACCATGATTGATGAGATGAAAAGGCAATTCCATAATAATAACTAATATTTCTGGGGTGATTTTTAGACCAAAATGGCTAAAAAATAACGTAAAATAAGAACAATCTTGTAAGTTTGCTTATATATGAGGTTTATTCTTGACCACCTTTCTGCTTTGAATTATACCTATCATTTCGATAAACCATTGTTTTTTTTCTCAATCTTTAATTTCAGGAGGCACACACATGAAAAAAATGACTATTTTAATTTCAACCTTGGCTCTCGTCTTGAGTATGACAGCAACAGGTTTTGCTGCTGATACCATTAAGCTTGGTGTTGCGGGCCCCCACAGTGGCGACTTGGCACCCTACGGTATCCCGGCTATGAAAGCTGCACAGCTTGTTGTCAAGCAGATCAACGCCAAGGGCGGCGTTCTCGGCAAGCAGGTCGAATTACTGATTCAGGATGACCAGTGTAAGCCTGAAATTGCAACCAATACCGCCACCAAACTGGTCTCTGACGGTGCTGATGTGGTTCTTGGCCATATTTGTTCCGGTGCCACCAAGGCTGCACTTGGCATCTACAAAGCTGCTAAGATCCCGGTTATGTCGCCATCCGCAACCAATCCGGCACTGACCCAGAGCGGTGATTATCCTAACTTTTTCCGTACCATCGCTTCCGATGATATTCAGGCAAAGTTGGCAGTTGATTTTGCTATCAACGAGTTGGGTCTGAAAAAAGTTGCCGTCTTACACGACAAGGGTGACTATGGCAAAGGTTTTGCTGATTTCGCCAAAAAATATCTGGATGAGTCCGATAAAATTGAAGTTGTTCTGTTCGAAGGGATCACCCCGGGAGCTATGGACTACAGCTCTGTTGTGCAGAAGGTCCGCAGATATAAAGCTGAAGCTCTGATTTTTGGTGGTTACCATCCAGAAGCTTCCAAACTGGTATCACAGATGGAACGCAAGCGGGTTAAAGCTGTTTTTATCTCTGATGACGGTGTCAAGGATGACAGTTTCCTGAAGGTTGCTGGTGACGCTGCTGACGGTGCCTATGTAACCGGTCCGCGTGACCTCTCTAAAATTCCTCTTAACGCAGCGGCAACAGCAGAGTTCAAGGCAGAGTATGGTGCTGAGCCGGGCGCTTTCTTCCAGGAAGGTTATGCTGCTGCTCTGGCTCTGCTGAATGCTATCGAAAAAGCTGGTTCGACCGATTATGCTGCAGTGACTGCAGCATTGCGGAGCGAGTATGTAAAAACACCGGTCGGTAAACTCAAGTTTGACAGCAGGGGTGATGCTGAAGGTGTTGGTTTCTCGGTTTATAAAGTTGAGAAAGGTGATTTCACTGAGCTCAAGTAGATAAACATGTTAAATTGTGCTGTTTTATGAAAGCTTTTCAGGGGGCTGACTGTGTGTCAGTCCCCTGAAACTTTGTTAAAACTCCAATGTTTCAGATCAGCAACATTTTTTCCTTAACGGTCGGTTGATATTTATGGAATATTTTCTTGAACTCTTCTTTGGTGGTTTAACCAGGGGAAGTATCTATGCCCTGATTGCACTTGGTTACACCATGGTTTACGGCATCATCCAGCTGATAAATTTTGCCCACGGTGAGATCTATATGATCGGTGCATTTGTCGCGTTGATTGTGGCCGGTGCCTGTACGATCTACGGATTAAGCGGTATCGCTATTTTGATCCTGGCTGGTGCTATCGCGATTGTCTACGCATCGGCTTACGGCTACACGCTGGAAAAAATCGCCTATCGACCGCTGCGGGGTTCACCACGGCTGTCTCCCCTGATCAGTGCCATCGGTATGTCGATTTTTTTGCAGAACTACGTGCTTCTGGTTCAAACTTCTGATTTTCTGCCGTTCCCCCGTCTGATCCCCGGTTTTGCTTTTATGGAGCCGGTGGCCCACATTATCGGTTCTCCTGAACTGGTCATTCTGATAACCACTTTTGTGACGATGATTTTGCTCACTCTGCTGATCAAGAAAACCCGGGTTGGCAAAGCGATGCGGGCAACCCAGCAGGATATGGATATGGCGCGTCTGGTCGGGGTGAATGTTGACCGGATTATCTCGATGACCTTTGTTATCGGTTCAGCACTGGCAGCGATAGCCGGGGTGCTGGTCGCCTCCTATATTGGACAGGTTAATTTTTATATCGGTTTTCTCGCCGGGGTTAAGGCGTTTACTGCTGCGGTTCTTGGTGGTATCGGTTCTATTGCCGGCGCGGTTATCGGGGGTCTGGTTCTCGGCTGGGCTGAAAGTTTTGCGGCGGGCTATATATCGAGTGATTACGAGGATGTTTTCACCTTTGGACTGCTGGTATTTATTCTGATCCTGCGACCTTCCGGAATTCTCGGCAAGGTTACAAAGCAGAAGGTGTAGGTGACGAATATGTTACAGGAATTTAAACAATCAATTATCGTATCAGTCTGGTTTGTCTTTCTGACCTTTCCGCTCATGGTGGTACGTGTGAACACCATGGATAATGTGGTTGAATGGCGTTGGATGAACATGGCGTGGGTTGCCATTGCCAGCTTTTTCCTTTCTTACCTCTGGCGCTATATGCTGGCGCGCAAACAGATGCGTAAAAAGGTGGAGGATGAGGGTGGCGATACCCGCAGTAAGCTACAGATCTTGCTTGAGGATCAATCTTTTCGCTACAAGGCGATGGGGGTCTTGCTGATAGCAGCTCTGGCGTACCCGCAGGTTTTTGATATCTATCAGACAACGATTATGATTTCAGCCTTGATCTATGTAGTTCTGGGATTGGGTTTGAACATTAACGTCGGTCTCGCGGGGATGCTTGATCTTGGTTATGTCGCTTTCTTCGGTATCGGTGCCTATACGTTCGCGATACTCAATCACCATTTTGATGTCGGTTTCTGGATGATGCTTCCGGTTGGTGGGATGGTCGGTTGTCTTTTCGGGGTTATTCTCGGTTTCCCGATTCTGCGTTTGCGTGGTGACTATCTGGCGATTGTGACCCTGGGGTTCGGAATGATACTCAAGGTGGTTCTGGAAAACTGGGGCACCTTGACCTTTGGTCCCAGCGGCATTGCCAATATTGATAAGCCCGGCCTGTTTGGACTCGATCTGAGCCTGGCCAATCATACGATCTACATCTACTACATCATGATTGCGCTGGTGGTGGTCACGATTATCGTCACCAATCGGCTCAAAAACAGCCGGGTCGGTCGTGCCTGGATGGCACTTCGCGAGGATGAGGTTGCCTGCGTTGCCATGGGGATCGATATGGCGCGAACCAAACTTTCTGCTTACGCTATGGGGGCATTCTGGGCTGGTATGGTGGGGGTTGTCTTTGCTTCCAAAACAACGTTTATCAATCCCGCCAGTTTCACCTTTATGGAATCAGCAATCATGCTTTCGATTGTTGTCCTTGGTGGTATGGGGTCGATACTCGGGGTAATTCTCGGGGCATTTATCCTGATCCTGCTACCCGAATATATGCGTGCCTTCTCCGAGTATCGGATGTTGGTGTTCGGAGCGTCGATGACTTTGATGATGATCTTTCGTCCTCAAGGACTGATCAGTGGTCTCCGCCAGACGTATAAATATAGAGAGACGAAGGAAGAAATCAACAATGGCTGAAAACAGACACAAGCTACTTGAAGTCAAAGGACTGACCATGGATTTTGGTGGCCTGCGTGCGGTCGACAGCATCTCTCTGGATGTTCACGAGGGGGAAATCGCTGCTTTGATTGGTCCAAATGGAGCCGGTAAGACGACATTTTTTAACTGCGTGACCGGGATTTATACTCCAACCAAAGGCGATATACTGTTGCACCCCAAGGGAGAGAAAACCCGTCGGTTGAATGGTTTGAAAACCAACAAAGTTACCGAAATGGGACTGGCACGGACGTTTCAGAACATCCGGCTGTTCCAGGGGATGACGGTGCTGGAAAATGTCATGATCGGACGGCATTGTCGTACTAAAGCGGGAATCGTTCAGGCGATAGTTCGCGGCAAAGCGTTTCACGAAGAGGAGCAGCAAATCATTGAATCCAGCTATCATCTCCTGGGAAAGGTTGGGTTGGGAGATTATGCCAATGAATTTGCCAAAAATCTTCCCTACGGAGCGCAGCGACGTCTGGAAATTGCCCGGGCAATGGCAACCGATCCTCTGTTGTTGTTGTTGGATGAGCCGGCGGCAGGCATGAACCCTCAGGAAACCTCTGAGCTTGAGCAATTGATCTGTAAAATCAGTACCGAGGAAAAAATTGCGATCCTGCTGATAGAACACGACATGAAACTGGTCATGAATATTTCCGACCCTATCTACGTTATGGAGTATGGCAAGAAGATCGCAGAAGGTTCTCCTCAACAGATCAAGGACAATCCAAAGGTCATAGAGGCTTATCTGGGGGAAGAAATCGATGCTTAAAATTAATAATATAAAAACCTATTATGGCAATATTCAGGCGTTAAAAGATGTCTCTATCGAGGTCAAAGAGGGGGAGATTGTTGCTCTGATCGGTGCCAATGGTGCGGGGAAAACCACCACCTTGATGTCCATCTGCGGGATTACCCCGCCGCGTTCCGGAGAGATTATTTTTGATGGTGATCCAATCCAGGGCATGAGTGCAGACAAGCTGGTACAGAAAGGGATCATTCAAGTCCCGGAGGGACGGCGGATATTTCCCGATCTGACGGTGCTGGAGAACCTTGAAATGGGTGCATTCCTGCGCAAGAACAAACGACTGATTCAGCAGGATATGAACTATGTTATGGAGCTGTTTCCGATATTGAAGGATCGTCGCCAGCAGCAAGGTGGCACCCTTTCCGGTGGTGAACAGCAGATGTTGGCTATTTCCCGGGCACTGATGGCACGACCCCGTGTTCTTCTGCTTGATGAACCGTCTCTGGGATTAGCGCCATTGATTATCAAACAGATATTTGAAATTCTGCGTCAGATTAACAAGGAAAGCAACACCACAATTTTTCTGGTCGAACAGAATGCCAACCAGGCACTGAAGCTGGCAGACCGTGGTTACGTCATGGAGACGGGGCGGATTGGTCTGGTTGATTCTGCTGAAAATCTGTTGGCGAATGATGATGTCAAAAAAGCTTATTTGGGATTATAACTGCATCAGATCCTCTATCTGAGAGTGCCCTTCCGGGTGTTTTTCTGGGCTGTATTAAACCTGAATCCGTGAGTAACCGACGGCGAATAGCGCAAGTCATTGAATTGCCTAAGCGTCCCAAAAATCGCCGCTGAACCTATAGGTGAAACTAAGATTTTTTGAATCGCTTATTCAATCCAAGCATTGAAACTCTTCATCCGCCGTTTACTCGCGGATCCAGGTTAAAGATCAGTAGCGAGATTAAAATTCCCACAGCTATTGGTTTTTGTAGTATTATCTCAACCTCTCCAACAGTCGGAGTGGATAATTCCTATGCTTAAGCTGTTTTCAACAGTAACTAAAAAAGTGATTATTGGCTATCTGGTGGTTGTTCTTTTTAGCCTTCTGGCCGTTGGTTATGCTCTTTCTCGGCTGCATCAACAGACCCTTGACACAGAAAACCTTGTCAATGTTGAATTTCGTTCCTTTGAATTGGTTCGTGATTTGCAGCAAAATCTTCTGGCTCAAGAAAATATTGAAAAACAGCTGCTGATTCTTCGTGATCCGGCGCTGAGTGAATTACGTTTTAATCGGAATAATGAATTTACCCGCTATGCCCTCGCTTTAAACCGCCCCCCATTATCTGATCAACTTAAGAACTTAATCAAATTTGTTGAAAGCTATCGGCAGGCCGATAATCAGTTGACCGAAGCTATTTTCTGGGAAAACTGGACGCAAGCGGAGCAGTTATCCAATGAAAAGACTGTCCCTCTACGGGTGCAATTACTGACTTATCTGGCGGAGTTCCGGCAGCAGCAGCAACAAGATATAAATGCCGGGCTTGCTAATTTATCGCAGCATACTGGCTCAACATTTCAAATGACTGCCGTGTTAAGTCTCCTCGGTATCTGTCTCTCTGCTCCGGTCTCTATCGCAGTTATTTTAAGTATCCACCGTTCTGTCAAAGAGCTGAAAAAAGCAACTCAGAGAATATCGGCTGGCAGATTCGATCACCAACCTGAAATTACTGGCAGTGACGAGTTTGCACAATTGGCTAGCGATTTTGCACAGATGGGTCAGAAACTGACCGAGCTAGAACAATTGCACCTTGATGCTAATCCACTGACGTTATTGCCAGGAAATCTTGCGATAGATCGCGGTATTGAAACGCGTATCAGCAATCGAGTACCTTTTTCCCATCTCTATATCGATCTGGATAATTTCAAGGTTTATAGTGATCGCTATGGATATAATGCTGGAAGTGACGTCCTGGCAAAAGTTGGTGAACTTCTTAAGCAGGTGGTTGGAGAGTATGGTAGTTCAGAGGACTTGGTCGGGCATATTGGTGGTGATGATTATGTTGTCCTGAGCAGTCTTGAATCGGGTGAAATGCTGGCACAAAAGATTATTGCCGGATTTACTGAGCTAGTCCCATCTTTTTATAATCCTGAAGATCGAAAAGCGGGTTCTTTTGTTGGTGAGGATCGTTATGGGGTGAAGCGGACATTTCCGTTGATGACCATATCGATTGCCGTGATTGCCTCCGATCACTACGATTACCCATCACGTTTGGCAATCAGCCAGGACTGTGCGAGAGTAAAAGAATATTTAAAAATTCAGGAGGGGAGTAATTATATGCTGGAAAGACGAAAATAATTATGAAGTTTCTTTTTGTTTTATTTGTCTCCTTGTTCTTTACCGGTTGTGCAACTCTTTGTCCCGAATCAAAACAGGCGGTATTGCAGGATCAACAAGATTTCTGCCTGGCTTTTGAAGAGTTTCAGGAAAGTCATAGGATTGATAATTTCCAAAAGCTCAAGAAGAATTATCCCGATAGTGTCTGGGCTGCTCGAGCAGAAACAATTATTCTTTATTCTCAAGAACTGGATCAGCGTAAAACTCAAATTGAAAAATTACAGGAAGCTGAACAACAACAGACGCTTAAGTTTGACCAGCAGAATAAACTCAATCAGGAATTAAGAGATAAGCTTAAAGAACAGAACGAGCTGAATCACCAATTGGCGGAACAGATTGAACAACTTAAAAGCCTGTTAATCCAGTCAGAAAAACATCCCAAATAAGAGGCTAATTCCTGATAAACAAATTTTTTTGAATCAGTTTTTCAGCCCTTTGCTCGCTCATATTGTACTGGCCAGGAAAGGTGACTTCCAAGAGTTTGTGCGGCCTCTAACGGCCAGTAGGGATTGCGTAATAGCTCACGTCCCAATAATACCGCATCAGCAAGTCCTGTCGCAATAATCTGTTCAGCCTGTACCGGCTCGGTAATCAGACCGACTGTTCCTGTTGTTATCCCGAGAGTCCTTTTGATTTCAGTCGCCAATGGCACCTGGAAGCCCGGCCCAGCGGGTATAACGGCATCAGGAACAAGCCCACCTGACGAACAATCAATCAGATCGATACCTAACCTTTTGAGCTGACGACAGAACTCTACCGATTGTTCCAAATCCCAGCCACCTTCTACCCAGTCAGTTGCAGAAATACGGACAAACATGGGTAGATCCTCAGGCCAATTTTCGCGAACAACTTTCGCAACCTGAAGAGGGAAGCGCATTCTATTTTCCAGTGATCCGCCAAAGGCATCATTGCGCTGATTGCTTAAAGGTGAAAGAAATTGATGCAGCAGATAACCATGTGCGGCATGTAATTCGACAACTTGAAAACCAGCTTTCAGAGAACGACGGGTTGCTGCAGCAAACTGCTGGGTGATTATTTCCAGATCCTCTGTGGTTGCCTCTCTTGGCGTCTGATGTCCAATACCAAAGGGGATCGGACTGGGTGCCACAGGTTGCCAGCCACGCTTGTCTGAAGCCACTGGCTTTCCACCCAGCCAAGGTGCTGAGACTGATGCTTTGCGTCCAGCATGCGCCAGCTGAACTCCGGCAATGGAACCCTGTTTTTTAATGAAATCAACGCTGGGAACAACTGCCTCAGCATGGTCGTCGCTCCAGATTCCCAGGTCATCCGGGCTGATTCTCCCTTCTGGAGACACGGCCATTGCTTCAGTGATCACGAGACCGGCACCGCCAACGGCTCGGCTTCCATAGTGTACGAAATGCCAGCTATTAGGTTTGCCGTCCGAACTGGAGTATTGACACATTGGTGAAACAAAAATTCGGTTGGGGATAGTCAGTTGACGAAGTTTTAATGGTGAGAATAACTGGCTCATTGGCTTCCTCCCGGGTGCTGTGATGACTGAGTTTCAAGCATCTTATCACAATCAAAAATTGGCGGTGAATTTTTGGCTTTTTTCCAATAGTTTTGTGCAAATGCTTGAAAAAATGGAAAAAAGAGATATCCTGAAAGTGTAGGGTGATGGCTAAATTTACCCTTTAGAAAATTCTACTTTGCGTATTCTGACGAACTGAATGCGGGCGGCTCGTCGGATGGCGATCTTTCCCGCACTAAGCAGAGGAGGATAGCTATGAAACTGGCAAAATGGGATCCTTTCAGGGAGATGGAAGGGATGTTGGATCCGTACTCAAAATCCTTGGACTGGCCATTTAGAGGAGGACGAGATCTAAACACAACAGGTGCAGATTGGGCTCCCCGAGCCGACATCACAGAAACAGATGATGCTTTCAGTATTACAGCTGAGGTGCCGGGAATTAAACGGGATGATGTGAAAATCAATATTGAAGACCATGTTCTGAGTATTCATGGAGAAAACAAACAGGAAAAAGAGGAAAAAGGGAAGAAATTCCATCGTATCGAGCGTTTCTATGGCAGTTTCAACCGAAGTTTTTCTCTGCCGGAGAATGTCGATGAGGATAAAATTGATGCCATTTTCAAGGATGGTGTGTTGACCTTGACGATACCTAAAACCGAGGTCAAAAAGCCGAAGGCAATCGAAATTAAGGTTAAATGAGAACCATGTGAACGTGTTGACTGGAATGGATTGAGAAAATGAGGCAGGGGCGAGACCCTGCCTTTTTCTTTGTTAAATTCCTATGAGCGGCTGGCGATGACAACCCCGGCTGTGACCATAATTCCCCCCGCAGTTTGATTGAGTCGTTTTATCTGACGTGGAGTCTTCAGTAGTTGTCGGGCAGAATTTGCCAACCAGGCATAGGTTCCAAGGACTGTGGCTAATACTGTGGTTATGACAGTTATAATAATGAAAATATCCAGCAGAGTTAATTCTACCAGTGGAACAAAGGTTGGCAGAAAACCGCAATAAAAGAGGATAACTTTCGGGTTTCCCATGGTGATGATCAGTCCGCTGATAAAATTTCCCGATTTGGATATGGGCTCTCTCTTTTCTGTATTTGTCAGCTCGATCTTACTGAAGAAAATTTTTATCCCTTGCCAGATCAAGTACCCACCACCGAGCAGTTTTACAATGACAAAGAAATTCCCCAAAGTTTGAGCTAGAATTGACAGCCCGAAGATTGCGAGCAGCAGGTAAATAATATCTCCCAGAATGATTCCAGCAACAACGGCCAGTGCTGGACGAAATCCACAAGAGAGGGATCGGGACACCGTAGCAAAAACACCTGGCCCGGGGCTGGCAGCTAGAATCAGCATAGCCAGAGCAAAACTAAAGGTTGATAACATGGTCATGGTTCTTCCTCTGGCGGAACGAGAATGAAGGCTTCACTGACTTCCGTATCAATTCTATGCGGACGACCCGTTTCCGCATTGACATAAACCCAGTCGGTTTCAGCCCGAGCCAACACTGTCTTATTCTCTGCGTTCAGGAAACGGTAGCGGCGCAGCGAGCTGGCACGTTTCAAGTTGCAGACCCAGGTTTGTATCTCAATTTCATCGCCAGCAAATGCTGGCCTTAGATACTCAATTTGATGTGAACGGACGATCCAGCTGCTGTTGAGCTTCTGGTAAAGTTCCCGGGTACAGCCCTGAACATCAGAGTGCATGGTGGCGGCATCCTGCATCCATTGGACATAAGCAACATTATTGACATGGCCGTTTTCATCATTGGCTTCAGTCGGAATAATAAAACGATAGCTGTAAATCTTTGCCATTCTAATGACCTATTAAGGGAGATAGTCATCTCTCACTGGAGAAAACAGTTCAATTGCTACTGTGTCTTTCAAGATCACCGCGCTGTGTTCGATATCACCGGCAATGCACCAGCTGTCGCCGGGCTCTACGGTGAAAGTTTCACTGTCGATGGTCAGTTCTATACCGCCAGTTACCAGATAACCGGTTTGCTCATGGGGGTGACTATGGCGGGGGAGAATGGCCCCTTTTTTCATCTGAAATTCAACCATCATGGTTTTCTCGCCATGAACAAGGGTTTTCATCTCAATCTTGTCAATTGCTGGTTTGTATCCTTCTGCAGATTTTTTCTGGAACATTTTACGTTCTCCAATCTTTGTATGATTGTGGAAAGTAAAATACTTTTGCGACTCTTTGTCTAGTGAAATGAATGGAGAATCAGGGTGCGGTGAGAGAAACAACCCGTAACCTACCGTGCTGTTGTAAAAATCCCCCTCAATCCCCCTTTGAAAAAGGGGGAGGTTGAAAACTCCCCTCTTGGGCAAAGAGGGGTTGGGGGAGATTCGAAGATCTGAATAAAATACAATTACTACCGTAACAGAGCAGCACTGATGACGACGCGTTGAATTTCATTGGTCCCTTCATAGATCTGGGTGATTTTGGCATCGCGGAACATCCGTTCTACCGGGAAATCACGGGTAAAGCCGTAACCGCCAAAAATCTGGATTGCTTCTGTTGTTATCTGCATGGCAACATCGGACGCATACATTTTGGCCATCGCCGATTCTTTGCTGTAGGGTTGCTTGGCGGAAGCTTTATAGGCCGACTGGTAGATCAGCAGTCGGGCGGCCTCAATCTGGGTCGCCATATCGGCAATTTTGAACTGCAGTCCCTGGAAGGCACTGAGTGGTTTGTTGAACTGAGTTCGTTCTTTCATATATTCGACCGCTGCATCAAATGCCCCTTGCGCAATGCCAAGCGCTTGAGCGGCAATACCAATTCGGCCACCATCGAGTGTTATCATTCCCATTTTGAACCCCTGATTTTCTTTGCCGAGAAGATTCTCTGCCGGAATCCGACAGTTCTCAAAAACCAGTTCCCGGGTTGAGGAAGCACGGATACCAAGTTTGGACTCTTTTTTTCCGAAGCTGAAACCGGGTGTGTCCTTTTCCACGATGTAGGCACTGATTCCGTGGTGTTTCTGGGCGTCCTTGTCGCTGCGGGCAAAGACAATATAGGTGTCAGCGTCACCCCCGTTAGTGGTGAAAATTTTACTGCCATTCAAAATCCATTCATCACCATCGCGAGTTGCCGTAGTCTTGGTTCCTCCAGCATCTGATCCGGCCGAATTTTCGGTCAGAGCAAAGGCTCCAAGCTTGGTGCCTTCAGCCAGAGGGCGAAGATATTTTTGTTTTTGCTCTTCGGTTCCGAACTGATAAATCGGATTGGCTCCAAGGGAGAGGTGAGCGGAGAGGGTGACACCGGTGGAAGCACAGACTCTCGATAGTTCTTCAACGGCAATTGCATAGCTGATGTAATCGGCTTCGGCACCGCCGTATTCTTCCGGGAAAACAATTCCGGTCAGACCCAAGTCAGCGAGTCGATCAAACATGATCGTACGATCAAAATGCTCTGTTTCGTCACGTTCCTGAATCCCAGGGGTGATCTCTTTTTCGGCAAACTCACGCACCATCTGGCGCATCAAATTATGTTCATCGGTCAAATCAAAATGCATGGATCCTCTCCTTTGTCAGCTCATGGTTGCGAGATTACTATTCTCCTTTGAAATCTGCCTGCCGTTTTTCCAGAAACGCCTGCATCCCTTCTTTCTGGTCGGCAGTGGCAAAACAGAGTCCAAACAGTTCTGCTTCGTATTGATTGGCACGATCCAAATCAAGCTCTAGGCCGTTGCGGACTGCCTCCTTGGCCAGACGTACAGCATATGGTCCTTTGCTGATGATGGTGGCGGCCATTTTTGTTGCTGTTTCGAGCAGCTGGTCGAGGGGGACAACCTTATTTGCCAGCCCGGTCCGGTAGGCTTCATCGGCATCAATCATTGCTCCAGTGAAAATCATTTCCATCGCACGACCTTTTCCAATCAATCTTGCAAGTCGCTGTGTGCCGCCGAACCCGGGAATGACTCCCAGGTTGACTTCCGGTTGGCCGAATCGAGCATTTTCCGAAGCGATGCGGATATCACATCCAAGGGCGAGTTCACAACCGCCGCCCAGAGCAAAACCGTTGACAGCGGCGATAACTGGCTTCGGACATGCTTCGATATGGCGCATCACCTGATGACCGAGCTTGGCAAACTGACGCGCTTCCAGGGCTGAAAGAGGTTGCATTGCGGCGATGTCGGCCCCGGCAACAAAGGCTTTTTC
>JAYEME010000029.1:0-1215 GCA_034717915.1 Thermodesulfobacteriota bacterium | reverse complement strand
GATCAATTCCAACTTCACGCAGGGTTTCTTCTGTTGATGAAGTGAGTATCGTCACAGCCAGCAGCATCGGCCGGTTAATATCTGCTGAAGTACAATAAGCGTCAACTTCTTCAACCGTCTTACGCATCATCTCCGAGCCACCCAGAGCATGCACATTGAAAATTTTGACTCCAAGCTTACAGGCCTCAATCGCTGCTTTGGCAACAGTATTCGGGATATCATGATACTTGAGATCAAGAAAAACCTCACCGCCATGATCCTGCACCATCTTGACAACTTCAGGGCCACAGCGAGTAAACAGCTGCTTACCAACCTTGAACAGACCCACATTTTTATGCAGCTCTTTAACCCATTCTTCTGCTGCAGAAAAACCATCAACATCCAAAGCAAAAATCAACCGCTCTCTGGCTTCTTGTTTCATTCATTTCTCCCAATCATATCCCGAATTTTAGTCGTCACTTCCTGAACCCGGGCAATCAATGGTCTGGCCTTCTCAGAATCCAGATCCCGCCGCAATGCCATCGTTTCGGTAAAAGCGACTTCACAGAGCGAATCAGCCAGCAGTTTCTTCTTGTCCCCTTCTGCCAAACCGGCCAGATTAGTGACAATCCTATGACCGTCAAGGGTACCGTCATCCTGCAACTCAACATCTCGCAAGACAAACGAATAGGGTTGCGGTAAGTCACGCAGTGATTGAGCCACTTCCTGAGGGAACTTCGGGCTGATTTTAATCACCCGGACAAAAATGACCTTAAAAAGACTATTATAGGCAGCCAAAATTTGTCCCAGATCACCCTCTATCTCCGTAGTCGGAGTATCTTCCATACGAATCAGTCGCTTTTCTATCAAACCGAACAGAGTCCGCATACCATCAAACTCACGCAGCCCGACCTTACGAAATAGATCCCTGGCTGTTTGCTGCCCTACTTGAGCGACATTCATCAAGCGCGCTTCAGCTTGAGTTAGATCGACAGCCTCCTTCCCCGTCTCCAGTGGGAAGTAATCAAGGGAAATTATTTTACGCATAAACAGCGCGTTTTCATCCAACCGACGCAGCCCTTCCATAATGAGATTCTGAGTACTCATCGACAGGCGTAAAATCTGTTCTTGCTCAATCGCCAGAGATTGGAAATAAAACCCACCAGAATTAGCGGAAAAAAGAGTGTAAATAATATGTTCAACCTGACTGCGAGCTGCCAACCAGAGGTCTTTGGG
>JAYEME010000028.1:0-20739 GCA_034717915.1 Thermodesulfobacteriota bacterium | reverse complement strand
CTCCCATTTGCTGAGCTAAACGTACCAAAGCATAAAGATGGGTATTATGTGAGTGAACTCCGCCATCCGAAAGCAATCCGGGCAGGTGTAACTTTCCCCCTGAAGCAGCCAACTTTTTACAGATACTTTTTAGAGTCTGGTTCTGAAAAAAAGATCCATCTTCAATTGCCAGACTGATTCGGCTTAAATCCTGGTAGATAATTCGCCCAGCACCGATATTCATGTGTCCTACTTCTGAATTTCCCATCTGACCATCAGGCAGACCAACATCCAGCCCGGAGGCACTCAAGCGGCTGATCGGGAATTCCTGGCGAAGGTGATCCAGGGTTGGGGTCTTTGCCTGACAAGCAGCATTATCATCACAACTTTCGCTGATTCCCCAACCATCGAGGATAACCAATGCTACCGACCCTACTGCCATCCTATTCCCCTTGTTCACTCGGTGGAATCATTTTTGATCCATCATATAATTTGGCCTCCCGGATCTGCTTCCGTTCCGGCAAGATGAGTGAATCCCAGGTTTTACATTCAGGACAGCGGCTGTGCCACTCGTTAAATCTGGCACCACAGGCTTCGCAGACAAATCCAAGCAACAGGTGGCTGTCAATATTCAGAGCTTTCTGATATTCAACGACCGCCTCATCAATATTATTCCGCCGGCGCTGCGCTTCTGCTAACAACAGATGCAGCTTGGTAAAATCAACCCCCGAAGTTTCCAGATCGGTCAGATGCTGCATCGCTTCATCAACCATCTCCAAGCGCAAACAGAGCCGCCCCATATACAATTTCAGTAGCAGATCTTCACTATCAACCTGCATCTGGCTGCGATAGAATGCCAATAATGTCGCAGGATCTTCAGCGTTGATATATAGATCTTCCAAACGTGCCAGGAAAACACTCTTTTTCAATGCTTTATAGCCATCCTGATAGACCTTAACGGCATCAGAATCACGTCCTGCCTGGCGATACGCATCACCTAGAGTGACCCGAGCCGGAGTGAATTTAGCCTCTTTTTTGATAATATCCCGACAGACTTCAATTGTTTGATCCACTCCACCGCTTTTAAAATCAGAATGGGCAACTTCATAGCGTAATTGCAGCAATACCTGCTTTTCCGTATCTGTTTTTACCCCGGACTTTGAGGTTTTAAGAATTTTCTTCTGTAGATCCAGAGCATCCTGCCAGTTACCGAGATCCATCTGAATGTCACGCAAGGCGCGCATAGCTTTGCGATTATCAGCATCACTGGCTAATAATTCCTTATAAATACCCATGGCCTCTTCTCGTCGACCACTCTCTTCATAGGTTGTGGCCAGTTTAAAAAGAACTTCCAGCCCTTTTGGATCAAGCTTACGCGCCTTCTGCAGCAGTTCAATTCCATCGTCTGTATGACCTTCCTGCAGAGCAACACTTGCCAGAGCCAGATGACCATCGACTCGCTTCGGATCACGATCAAGAGTTTTTTTCAATAGAGCCCGGGCATTTTTCAGATCCCCGGAGAGATACCGACCAACACCACGGCGGTAAATCGAATCAACCTCTTCGGATTTTTTGATACGCCGCCCCCCCTTCCAGTGACGAAAGGAATAGAAGAACGCACTGAGAAAATGTAAGCCATTACCAATCAGCAGACCTATCAATAGTACACAGATCAACATAATGGCTGAGGGGAGGGTATAGCTTAAATCGTTAGTCAGAAAAACCGTAATTTCCCCGGGGTTGACCCCCCAGAAATAGAGAAACCCGACAGCAAAAACGATAAAAGCCAATACAAGCAGGGCAATCAGAATCATGATCATCTCCAGGCTAACCCACTGTGTGGGTCACAGGGTTACTTACTCACCAAACTTTTCAACTTCAGTCTTACAATCAACACAATAGCGGGAAAAGGGACGAACCTCCATACGGCGTGCCGGAATCTCTTCCTCACAGCGCATACAGAGACCATAGACCTTTTTGTCCATCCGTTCCAGAGCAGCATCAATATCCCGCACCCGGGATCGCTGTGTTTCGCTGAGATTCATCAACACTTCCTGATTATAGCTATTTGATGACATATCACCGATATCCGGGACACCATCTTTCCCCAAGGACTGGGATGCAGCATAAGCACGTTCAGACTCAGCTAAAACTTCATCGCGCATCTGCAGTAGATGCGCTTTTATTTCTGCCAGTTCAATTTTCTCCATCGTCCAATCCACCTCCACAAGCAACCTACCGATTATGGTAGGGCTCATTTTTAATAATAGTACAACTCCGATATAGCTGTTCAAGCAATAAAATTCTGGCCATCTGGTGGGTAAAAGTCATCTTTGACAACGAAAGAACCAAATCAGCCCGGTTGCGCACAGCAGGATCAAGACCGTAAGGTCCTCCGAGAATCAGGCACCAATTTCGCCCACCATGGAGCATTTCTGCAGATAAAAGCTCAGCCATCTGCTCTGATCCCAGACTGCGTCCCCGCTCATCCAGAACAATTAAAAAGGCCCGCTCGGGAATTTTCTCCAGGATTTTTACTCCCTCACGCTTAATCAGCCCAGCCGTATCCCCTTTCCGTCCCCCTTTTTCTTCTTTTAGTTCAACAATGTCCAGCGGAAAATAGTGCTGGATCCGCCCGGCATATTCATCCGCTGCCGTGCGCTGCCAGGCTTCTGTCAGCTTACCGACACAAACCAGTCGCAGTTTCACTGAGCTTCAATCTGAGCCAATTCAACCTCAGGAGCCTCACTCCACAAACCCTCAAGGTCATAGAATTCACGAATCGGCTGTTGAAAAACGTGAATCATCAGGTCACCATAATCGAGCAACACCCAACGCCCTTGATCCATCCCTTCGATCGCGAGTGGTAACGTATCATGCTGATGCTTAAATTCTGTTTTGATGTTTTCAGCTATAGCTTGAACCTGACGGTCAGATCGTCCTGAAACCAGCAACAAATAATCGGTTAAAGAAGAAAGCTCCCTGACATCAAATAACTTGAGATCAATCCCTTTTTTATCCAGTGCATAGTCAACGGCTAATAGTGCTATTTCTCGAGCTTGCAAATTTTTACCTTCTTTTTTTCTTTTAGATATAGAGCTGATGAGCTCTGATATATTCAAGTACAGAGAGCGGAACCTGCTCCCCAACATCCCGGTTCATCGACAATTGCTGACGAATTTCTGTGGAGGAAATATCACGGCAGGTATGTGCGACTTTAAGTAAGGAAAATCCGCTATCAAACCGGAGATTTTTCGAGTCGGAATCATAGCAGAAGCGGTCTGCAATGGCAACCGGCAGTAACTCTTGTAAGGAGCCAATAAAACCGGGTCTGGCTGCCACCACAATATGGGCAAATTCAAACAGGCGGGGATAGTCTTTCCAAATGGCAATCTCCTGAAAGGAATCAAGCCCCATGATAAAAAAATATTCGTGTTGCGGATAAGTTTCAGATAATTGCTGCAAGGTGTCCACTGAGTAACTCTTACCACCCCGCCGCCCCTCAATATCATTGCTGTAAAATAATGGATAATCAGCCAAGGCCACTTCGACCATCGCCAACCGATGGGCAAAGGAAACCTCCGCTGCAAGCCGCTTATGAGGTGGTTTAGAGGTGGGAACAAACCAGATCTGTTCCAAATCGCAACTGTTCTGAACCTCTTCAGCGATATGCAGGTGGCCAAAATGGATTGGATTGAAAGTACCGCCAAGGAGTCCAATACGCATAATACAACCTTTTTTAGGAGAAAGGTAAAAGGATGAACCTTGAACCTTGAGCCTTGAGCCTTGAGCCTATTCCCGAACTTGGCCATCTCCGAGAACAATAAATTTACGCGTTGTCAGATCTTCAAGACCCATCGGTCCGAAAGAGTGCAACTTACTCGTTGAAATTCCGATTTCTGCACCGAGTCCCAGCTGATTACCATCTGAGAATCGGGAGGAAGCATTGACCATCACCACACTGGAATTAATCTCGCGCAGAAAGCGTTGTGACAATCGATAATCATTCGTCACAATCACCTCGGTATGGAGAGAACTATAGGTTTCAATATGCTCACGAGCCTGCTCATAGCTATCTACGATCCGCACCGCCAGAATCAACTCAAGATATTCCGCATGCCAATCCTCTTCCGTTGCCGGAATCAGGTCAGCGACAATCTTCCGTGCTTCTTCACAACCCCGCAGTTCAACCCCAGCTTTACGCATAGAGGATACAATCTGCGGCAGAAATTCAGCAGCCGCATCGCGATGAATTAACAGGGTTTCCATCGCGTTACAGACCCCGGGACGTTGCACTTTAGCGTTGAGACAGACCTCCTCCGCCATCTGCAAATCGGCATCGGCATCAACATAGGTGTGGCAGATCCCCTTGTAATGCTTAATTACCGGGATACGGGAATTTTCGGCAACAAAGCGAATCAACCCTTCACCACCGCGTGGAATAATCAGGTCAATTTGATCTTCCAATTTGAGCAGTTCGGTTACGGCATCACGATCGCTGGTTATCACCACCTGTAAAGCCGCTTGCGGCAAACCGAGCCTCTTTAGTACTTGTTGCAGAATCGCACCAATCGCCCGGTTCGAGTGAATTGCCTCTGACCCCCCACGCAGGATCACTGCATTACCACTCTTCAAACATAAGCCAGCGGCATCGGCAGTCACATTGGGTCGCGATTCATAGATAATACCGATCACCCCGAGAGGAATTCTCTGCCGACCCACCCGGATGCCATTGGGACGTAACCACATGCCGGAAATTTCCCCAACCGGGTCAGGTAGCGCAGCAACTTCGCGTAAGCCATCCGCCATCCCCTTGATCCGCACCTCTGTCAAGGTCAGGCGATCAAGCATTGCGATAGCCATTCCATTTTCATGCGCCTGATCGAGATCCTTTTTATTCTCTAGCTGCAACTGTTTTTGAGCAGACTCCAGCGCCTCTGCCATTTCCAGCAACAGTTGATTTTTTGTTGCAGAAGATAGATTGGCTATCAAGCGTGAAGCTTGTTTGGCAGCAACAGCTAACGCAAGCATCTCTTCACGAATAGCCATCAATCAACCTCCTCTTCATCGGTGACGGTCAAGACCAGGTTATCCCGGGTTACAACTTCATCTCGATATTTATAACCAAGAATTTTTTCAATTTCAACGCACTGTTTTCCCATAATTTGTAAAGTTTCAGCCAGAGAATAACTGATCACCCCCCGGGCAAACTCCTCACCATCACGATTACACAGCCGTACCGCATCGCCCCGTTCAAAACCACCCTCTACACCACAAATCCCAGAAGGCAACAAACTTTTCCCAGCTTCGACAACAGCCCGCTGACCGCCGTCATCAATGAGCAACTTTCCACGCGGTTTTTTTGAAAATGCGATCCAGTGTTTTTTTGCCGTCAATTTGGATTGTGCGGGAAGAAAATAGGTTCCAACCTCTTCTCCAGAAAAAATCCGGGCGAGAATATTTGGACTGCGACCATTGACAATTAGCGTTCCAACCCCGCTAAGAGCGGCTCGTTTTGCCGCCTTTATTTTAGTACTCATCCCTCCGGTTCCAAGATCTCCTTTGGAGTCACCTCCCATCGCCTCAACCTGAGGAGTGATTCGCTCAACTATGGGAATCAGTTGTGCCCGAGGTTTTTCCACAGGATCATCATCATAAAAACCATCGACATCGGAGAGAATGATCAGCAGATCTGCTTCTACCAGGCTGGTCACCAAAGCGGAAAGATTATCATTGTCACCAAAACGTATCTCTTCAACCACAACCGTGTCGTTTTCATTCACAATCGGCGTGACACCATATTCAAGCAGGGTCATGACCGTATTACGTGCGTTCAGATAGCGGCGACGGTTTGATAAATCATCCCGGGTCAATAAAACCTGGGCAACATTGTAATTTTGAGCCTGGAAAGTCTCCTTATATTCATGGATGATACGTGTTTGCCCTATGGCTGCCGCCGCTTGTTTTTGTGGAATAGTCTGTGGTCGACCAAGAATTCCCAGTTGTCCTTTCCCAGCAGATACAGCACCGGAAGAGACCACAACCACCTCCAGCCCACAACCGAGCAGGTGACAAATATCTGTTGATATTGCAGCGACTTGGGCATCTTCCAGCCCTTCAGCATTGGATATAACTCCACTGCCAATTTTTATAACGACCCGTTTGACATGTGCAAGCAACGCTTTACGCATAGCCCCTCAATTCAATAAATATATTCAAGTTTGTAAAACATTAATAACCGGATAAATCTGCACTAAAAAATATCAGGCTTCGCGCAACCGATCAAGTTCATTACCAACCGCAGTCACCAGTTCCTTCAAACCCTCCCTCGTCACCGCAGAGACTGAAAATACTGAATAGCCAAGTGATTCAAAACGCTCTACCAGCGGCGCAACAAGCTCGCGAACCTCAGGGACATCGATCTTGGTCAACACAATAATTTGTGGCTTGTCTGTCAGAGTGTCATCATAACGCTTCAACTCATTATTGATCATCTGGAAATTTTCGAACGGATCGCCTTCCTGCATACAAGAAGTATCGACCAGATGAAGAAATAGATCGGTTCGTTCAACATGGCGTAGAAATCGGGTTCCCAACCCCTGTCCTTCACTTGCCCCGGAAATTAAACCAGGAATATCAGCCATGACCATGGTTTTAAAACCACCATAGGGGACAACCCCGAGATTAGGCACTAAAGTAGTGAAAGGGTAATCAGCAATCTTTGGCTTAGCTGCAGATAGTGATGAGATCAAAGTCGACTTGCCGGCGTTCGGCAATCCGACCAGACCGACATCTGCCAGTAGTTTCAGCTCCAGGCGCAAGGTTTTTACTGCGCCAGGAATCCCCGGTTGAGCATGCCGCGGAGCTCGATTGGTACTGGTTGCAAACCGAGCATTGCCACGCCCACCCTGACCACCGGGGAGAAACAACAGTGGCTCTCCAACCTCGGTTAAATCGGCGAGAAGCTCATTGGTCTCATCATCATAGACCAGCGTTCCCTGTGGCATTCGCAATTCAAGTGATTCACCATTTTTCCCGTGTTTGGTTTTACCTAGTCCCGGACCTCCATTCTTAGCCTTACAATGATGGAGATAACGATAGTCGAGAAGAGTTGAAAGGGCGTCATCCACAATAAAGTAGACACTCCCCCCATCGCCTCCATCCCCACCATCCGGGCCTCCTCTGGGTATAAATTTCTCACGCAGGAAAGAGACACATCCGCGCCCACCATCTCCGGCTTTGACTTCAATTTTAACCTGATCAACAAACTTCATAAATCACCTTGCAATTTCTACCTGAAACAGAAGAACCCGGTGATCGCATTAGCGATACCGGGTTCTTCTTAAACATTTCACGATAAGACTAATCAGGCAGTGTAAACACTGATATGTTTACGCCCTTGAGCCTTAGTTTCAAACTTTACCACGCCATCAATTAGCGCAAACAAAGTGTAATCCTTGCCGCAACCAACGTTGTTACCGGGGTGGAAAGTGGTTCCACGTTGGCGCACCAGAATTGATCCTGCAGAAACTTCTTGCCCACCATAACGTTTAATCCCGAGCCGTTGACCAGCACTGTCACGACCATTTCGGGAACTACCAGCAGCCTTCTTATGAGCCATGAGATAGCCTCCTTAAGCTTCGATTGACGCGACTTTTAGTCGGGTAATGAGTTGACGATGGCCGAATTTCTTACGATACCCTTGACGCTTCTTGGATTTAAAAACAAGAATTTTCTTGTCTTTCTCCTGAGCAACAATCTGTGCTTTAACTTTAGCACCTGGTACGAGAGGTGTTCCGAGTTTAACCTCTGCGCCACCGACCATGAGGACTTGATCGAGTTCAATGGTATCACCCACTGCACCGTCAAGCATTTCGACCTTGAACAGGTCGCCTTCGGAAACTTTGTACTGTTTACCTCCGGTCTTGATTACCGCATACATTATTAACATTCTCCTGTAAAAAAATGACTGTAAATTACAGCGACAGAAATTGCGCTGCAACGGCGCACTATATAGGGTTGATTGATTCTCTGTCAAGAAAAAATCAGGAACTTACTCCGCTGCTAATTCTCTGAGCAGGCACATCCTCAGCTGTAAGTAAAAGTATATTCAAATTCGTCCGTACACAGTTAACGCAAAAAGGCTCACATCACGGTGAGCCTTTTTGAAAAAATGGATATATTGAACTAAAGCAGGGTTGCCACTGCCTCTTTCGCTGCCGCCAGCAGGCTTTGTGGTAAAGCACCAATCAATATAATCGCAAGGATGAAAAACGTTCCCATAACCTTTGCTCCAAAGGGGAGAACTATCGCATCTTGCTCATCATCCGCAGCACAGTAAGCTGCTCTCGCCATTTTCAAGTAGTAAAAAGCTGCAACTGCAGCATTCATCACGGCAATAACAACCAGAGCATAGAACCCTTTATGGAGAGCTCCGGTAAAGATCATAAACTTCCCAATAAAACCAATTGTTGGTGGAATACCCGCCATACCAAAAACTGATACAAGCAGAGTTAATGCCAGCAACGGAGAACGGCGTGACAACCCCTTAAGATCATCAAAAGTAACATTCTCTCCTTTTGGCGCAATGTTATAGATGACATAGAAGGCACCAAGATTCATCAACAGATAACCAATAACATAGAAAACAGCCGCTGCCATCCCCATCTTATCAGCTGTCAAAATACCAATCATGACATAACCTGCATGCGCAATACTTGAATAAGCAAGCAATCGCTTAAGATCTGTTTGTACTAAGGCACTAAAGTTACCAAAAACCATCGACAAAACTGCAATTGCCGCCAGAACCCACGTGACTTGAGAGATATCAATACCGGCAACCGCAACAAACCTCAGCAGCAGTAAAACAGCACCGACCTTGGGGAGTGTCGCAACGAAGCTGGTTGTTTCGTTAGCTGCTCCCTGATAGACATCGGGTGCCCAGAAGTGCATGGGAAACAGTGCCAGTTTATAGAAAAAAGCGACCATGACCAGAATGATTGCAATGACCGCCAACGGTTGCGTTGCCACCAAACCCGGTAATCTTTCGGTAAGTTCTGACAGGTAAGTTGTCTGCGCCAAACCAAAGATGTAACTCATCCCATAGAGAGTCAGTCCGGTTGATGCTGCTCCAAAGAGGATGTATTTGATTCCAGCTTCAACATGTAATCGTCCCTGACCGCGCCGAAACGGAATAACAACGTATAGAGCGTACGACGAAATTTCAAGGCTGAGTAAGATAGTCAACAGTTCGACAGAACTACTCAAAAACATCAAACCCAAGGCACTTATTGCCAGAAACATATTGTATTCTGTGTGTAATTTCTCTTCAATTCCAATCAGACCACTACCTAAGAAGTAAACCAGAAATAGACCGAAGACTATCACGACCTTGAACAGTTGAGACAAGGCATCAATCTGATAGACATCGTAGAACATCAGTCCCTGGGTAGCCAGACTGGCAAAGGTAATAACCAGGGTGATCGCCGCCATCACCAGACTCACTGCCTGAACAGTACCGGTGCGGAATTTGCCCAAGGTCATAAAAAACAAAACCAAGGTCATTAACATCAGGGCAATTTCTGGTAGAAAAACCGTGTTTAACATAAGTTGATCCGATTCTTTTTAGTTAAAAGAGGTTCTTGATCCAAGTTCCTGCATTTTGCAACATCGCATGTCCATGCTCGCTGCCATGCTCTACAGCTTCAGGAAGGACACTACCAGCATCAATTTGATGAATCAGATGAGCGACACTGGTATCCATCATATCAAGTAATGGTGTCGGGTGGAGACCAATCCAAAAAACAAAGATAGTTAAGAAGGCCAGCTGGAGAACTTCCCGATAGTTACAATCAAAGAGGATACGCTTACGCTCCTCCGCGTGTTCTCCATGCGGTACATGTCCATCGGAATCGTCCCAGACCATCTTTTGCATCAGACGCAACATATATGCCGCGGCAAGGATTGCCCCGAGGATTGAAACAGCACCCACCAGCGGGAACTTATCAAAAGCACCAAAGAGTACCAGGAATTCACTAACAAAACTGTTAGTTCCCGGGAAAGCCAATGAAGATAGAGAGAATATGCCTAAAAAGGTGACATAGATAGGCATGAACATTCCAAGTTTACTATTATCGGCAATCTCACGACTGTGAGTTCGCTCATATATAATCCCGATCAAGATAAACAGTGCGCCGGTTGTGATCCCGTGGTTAAGCATCTGCAGCATCGCACCTTTGATACCAGCATCATTGAGAAGAAAGATTCCCAGGGTGACAAAACCCATATGCCCGACCGAAGAATAAGCTATCAACTTTTTAACATCCGATTGCCCCAAGGCCAAATAACCACCTACGACAATACTGATAAGCGACATCACAAGAAGTAGCGGTACAAAGTATAATGTTGCTGCCGGTGCCATTGGCAGGCAGAAACGCAAGAACCCGTAACCACCCATTTTCAACAAGATACTGGCGAGGATAACCGATCCTGCAACCGGTGCCTCAACGTGTGCTGCAGGGAGCCATGTATGAAAAGGAAACATTGGCATTTTGATAGCAAAACCAAGGGCACAAGCCAGAAAAATCCACACTTGATATGAAAAACTGAAATCATGACCCATCAATTCCGGGATAAAGAATGTTCCGGTCGTGATATACATCGCCACAATTGCAACCAGCAGAAAAATACTACCAGTAAAGGTATAAAGGAAAAACTTGATCGATGCGTAGTCTTTGCGTGCTCCGCCCCAGATAGCAATGATCAGGTACATGGGAACCAGCATCCCCTCCCAGAAGATCCAGAACAGCACCGTATTCAAACTGACAAAAACCCCGAGCATAGCTGTTTCCATCAGCAATGTGACAATAACAAACTCTTTCCAACGAGTCTTGATGTAGGTCCATGAACAGAGGATACAAAGTGGCATCACCAACGTGGTAAGGAGCACCAGCAAAACGCTGATTCCGTCGACACCGAGGACATAATCAAGATCCAAAGCAGGAAACCAGTGGCGCAGCTCAACAAACTGATATTTCGCGGTAGTTTGATCAAAACGAGTCCACAACGGCAATGAAATAAGTGCCGTGAGCAGAGTGACCGCCAGACCCCAGAATTTAAGCACGGTATCACCACGTAAAAACATAGCGACAATAGCTCCGACCACCGGCACTATCAGCAGCAACGATAAGATCGGAAAATTCAATGTATTCAGGATTAGATAGTTTTCCATGACTTCCTACTGTCTTATGAGTAATTGTCTGTCCGCCAATTTCCGGGCAGGGCAGGTCAGACCAGAACCACAACGATAAGCACTATGAACAACAGAACCACTGCGGCACCGATATAATGTTGCAACTTCCCGGTCTGAAACTGTCGTACCTGTTCTCCACCCTTAACAACGCCGCGCGCACTGCCATCCAGAGCCCAGTCAATCCCTTCCCAGTCGAACCAGGAGAGAGCGCGGGCGATTGCCATGGTTAAGCGCAGGCCAATACTCTCATAAACGTTACTGATCCATTCATTGGTCGCATCAACCGGTTTGCGGGCAACCCACATGAACCAACCGGCACCACGACGGTAGAACCAGTCAAGGTCAAGATTTGAAACATCGTGAGGCTTGAGATACTTGACCATGAGGTAGAAACCAAGGCCGGTAAAACCAAGCAGGTGGAAGGTTTCGGTCAAATGATAACTGGTATATGGATGGTAATTAACCGCATAGGGGAGCATATCGTAAAGATAGTCGGGATAAAAACCGAGGAAAATACACATGAACGCCGCAATACCCATGGCAGCTTGCATATTCCAGGGGGCTTCTTTGGGAGTGAGGCCACTATCCTTTGGTCCAAAGAAAACATAATAGGGTAGTTTTATCCCAACCGACAAGAAGGTACCAACAGCCGCAAGCAGCAGCATACTCATAATAATGAGCTGGTGGTTATTTCCAGCTGCAGCGATGATCATTGACTTACTGATAAAGCCACTGGTCAGCGGAAACCCGGAGATTGAAATTCCACCAATAACAGTAAATATCATGGTGTACGGCATATATTTATATAAACCGCCTAATTCACTGAGCTTGGAGCGTCCCGTCATCTCAAGAACACTACCAATCCCCATGAACAACAAGGCCTTATAAAGGATATGGGCATAGGCATGTGCACTGGCACCATTGATTGCCATCTCGGTACCAATACCAACCGCACAGACCATGTAACCGACCTGACTGACAATGTGATAGGCCAATATCCGCCGGGCATCGTTTTCAATAACCGCGTAGGCGACCCCATACAGGGTCATGATGGCACCCATGACCGCTAGAGTTTCAAATCCGGCAAACCCACGAGCGAGAACATACACAGCGGTCTTGGTCGTAAAGGCACACATAAATACTGCACCAGTAACCGTTGCTTCAGGATAAGCATCCGGCAACCAGGCATGAATTGGTGGCACCGCTGCATTGAGCATAAAACCAATCATGATCAGATAATCGGCAAGAGTAGCATGGTCGACCGATATTAACTCGAAAGTCAGGTCGCCAACATTCTGGTAGCGGAGGAATATTCCGCCCAGCAGCACCAGACCACCAAAGGTATGTACCAACAGGTAGCGGTAACCAGCATCGATAGACTTTTTCCGTTTGCGATACCAGATCAGGAAAACCGAAGCAAAGGCCATCAACTCCCAGAAAATAAACACCGTCAGATAGTCGCCTGCCAGCGTCGTTCCCAGTGAGCCAGCAACATACAGCCATGCTGCTACGTGCTGACCACTCTCCTTGACATGGAGACCGAAGAGACTTCCGACCAACGCCATCAAGGTGAAAACATGCAAGAAGACCATCGTCAGTTTGTCAACCCGACCAAACTGCAAATCAAAGCCCAGCCACTCAACCTTACCGAATGATTCTGGTAGATACTGAATCTGAATAAATGCCACCAATGGTATCAGTACCAGCCAGATTTTCTGGACTTTACACTTTTTAGCTAAGGGCAGGAGCAGCGCGCCAATAATGAACATGGTGGCTGGATGCATGAAAATACTACTTGTCATAATGATCCTTGTCCCTCTCCAGCCATACGTGCGACAGCCCTTTGCAGAAGACAATCATTGCTAAACACCCAACCAGGCCGAATACTGCCCAGAAGCCAACCAGGTGATCACCCCAGAAATGTGCATGATGTCGATCAGCAAAAAAATCGAAGACCAGAGCAAAAGCCAGATAGGCGAGAAACAACCATTTCAGAAAGCTTGGTCTTTCCCGCAAGTAAGTTAGAAAATTTACAATCATGACTTCACCATAAGGTTAATGAGGTCCAGAAACAGGGTGGGATAAACACCAATCAATACCGAGATTGCTCCAGTTATACACAATGGGATAACCATAAACATAATCAGAGGTTTCCCCTCAAGGCTACTGGTCAACCCTTCATCTGCAGGGAGTGGTTTACCAAAAAAGGCTTTGAGAACGACCGGCACAAAGTAACCGGCATTCAGTAAACTACTCACCAGTAAAACCGTTAATAAAATCCAATTGTGAAGATCAATTGTCCCTAAAGCCAAATACCACTTGGTCACAAAACCACCAACCGGGGGAGCACCAATCATACCCAGCGATGCGAGTCCAAAAGCTGTCATAGTCCAGGGCATACGTTTCCCGAGCCCCCCCATGTCAGAGATATTCTTTTTCCCACTAGCGACAAAAATACACCCAGCAGCAAAGAACAGAGTAATCTTGGCAAATGCATGGTTGGCAATATGAATCAATCCACCGGTAATAGAATTCGGAGTTAGCATGGCTACCCCCAGAACAATATAAGACAATTGACTGACAGTTGAATAAGCGAGTCGTGCTTTAAGATTATCCTTGGTGAGAGCAATCATCGATGCGGTAAGAATAGTAAATGAGACAAAGTATGCCGTAAATAAACCGAGACCGGTTTCGGCAAGGATATCGGTACCGAAAATAGACAGCATGACCCGGCAGATGGAGAAGACCCCGACCTTAACAACGACAACCGCATGGAGCAGCGCACTGACTGGAGTCGGTGCAACCATCGCATCGGGCAGCCAGTTGTGCAGTGGCATAATACCCGCTTTGGCAAAACCGAACAGACAGAGCAGAAAGGTGATCCCAACCACAAACCGATCAGCATCCGCCGGGAAAATCCCGTGGGCGATATTGGCTGAGTTGAAATCAAGAGTCCCGCAGAGCACGTAAATAATAACCATCGCCGGCAACAGAAACGCCTTTGAGGTGAACATCAAATAGACAATGTATTTTTTGGCTCCCCAATAACCCTCCTCGTCCTGATGGTGCATAACCAGAGGATAAGTAAAAATGGAAACGATTTCGTAGAATAAATAGAGAGTAAACAGGTTACCAGCAAACGCGGCACCCATTGCGGCACCAACCGAAACAGCATAGCAAACATAAAAACGGGTCTGAGCATGTTCAGCAAGTCCGCGCATATAGCCAACACAATAGAGGCTGGCTAAAATCCACAGAAAAGAGGCCACCATGGCAAAAATCACCCCGAGCGGATCCAGATTCAGCTTGACCGCCACCCCGGGATAGAGCTCAAACAGGGTGTACTGTAGTTGATCTCCAGCCAGAATCACCGGGAGGAAGCTCACCACCGAGGCAAAAGTCAGAATCGCTCCGATTGTCGAAATGCTATCGCGCAGATTCTCTTTTTTCCCCGTAATCAGAACGAGCAAAGCCGTAACCATCGGGATCAACATTGTTATAATAATTTTACTGGTGATAATTGTGTTCATTGCAAGTACTTTCTCAAGTGGTGTGTCGTGCTGGCAGATCCATATGGCTGCCGTTACCAACTATAAAAACATCAGAGGAGCAATATCACATCTTCATGTCCTGAAGATTCTCAGGATCTTCATTTTGATACTTTCGGTACACTGCGATAATGATACTAACCACTATCGCTGCTTCTGCTGCAGCAATTCCCATTATAAACAGAGCATAGATCTGTCCGACAGCAGGGTTAGGCGCGACAAAGCGATTAAATGCCATAAAGTTTAAAGCTGCACCATTAAGGATAAATTCACTCGAAATCAGCATACCGATCAGGGAGCGATGTTGAATCATGCCGTATAAACCGATAATCAACAAAACCGCTGCGATAATCAGATAAGTATTTAAGTTGGCACTGATCATCATGATGTTTTTCCCTCCCGACCGCCACGGGCCAGGATAATGGCACCGAGAATAGCTGTCAGCAATATGACCGATATCAATTCAAAGGCCAGGCAATATTGCAATAGCAGGCTTTCACCGACAAATTCAATCGACATATCGCCGACATGCTCTGTCGCCGAAGTAAATTCAGTTCGGCTGATCACAGCAGCAAACAATGAGATAAAAGCGGTAAAACAAGCCAGCAAAGCCAGCAGCAGATTCCGCCCAGTCAGGTTTTTAGCAGCCAGCTGATCCGGGGTATTACCAAGCATGACCCCAAGAACAATAATAATACAAACGGCACCGACATAAATCAGGATTTGCATCATCGCCAGAAAAGGGCTACCAAGGTGGAAGTAAAGACCTGCAACACCAAATAATGTAGCCGCCAAACCAAGAACAGCATGCATAAGCATTTTGGCTCTGACCGCCACAATGCCACCCGTAAATGTTAAACAGACCAAAGCATAAAAGAGAGCTTCAGCGATGTATTCAAAAACAATCATTCCCGCTCCTCCACTCTCTTCAAGAGATCATAGTGAAAATCTTCACGTGCAAATCCTGCCAATTCATATTCGTTAGAATAATCGAGAGCTTTCGTCGGACAAACTTCAACACAGGCACCGCACAAACTGCATTTGGTAAAATCCAGGGTAAAGATTGTCAACACTTTTCCCTTAACCCCTTCACGCTTCTCACCTTCAACAACAATACAGTCAGAAGGACAGTCACGCATACAACTACCACAGCTTATACATTTGTGCGTACCGGTATCAGCAAACTTAACCAGATCAATATGGCCGCGATAATTAGGAGTCACCTCGATTTTTTCGCGTGGATACTGATAGGTAACAATCGGTGAGAACAGAGCCTTGATAGTGACCTTCAGGCCAAGGATAAGGCTCCATGCTCCCGTAAATAATTCTGAAAAATACGATTTCATAGCAGCTTCACCATCACGACAGTAATTAGGAGGTTGACCAGCGAAAATGGAATCAAATACTTCCAGCAAAAGTTCATCAACTGATCAAAGCGAGTCCGAGGATAAGTCCAGCGAATCCAGACGAGGAAAAACATCAACGCATAAACCTTTAGCAAAAACCAGATGACCCCGCTATACTCAAAGTACGGCAATGGGATTCCCGAACTTCCTCCGAGAAAGAATACTGTGGCAACACTACAGACGATAAACATGTTGGCGTATTCGCCCAGGACAAACAAACTGAAACTCATACCGCTATATTCGGTATGGAAACCAGCAGTCAGCTCACTCTCGGCCTCAGGCAGGTCAAAAGGAGCCCGGTTGGTTTCAGCCACCAGAGCAACCAGATAAATCAAAAAAGCTAATGGCTGAATGATAATAAACCAGACGGGACTCTGTGCAGCGACAACCCCCTTCAAACTGAAAGTATTCGTCATGAAAACAATTGACAGCAACGAGAGCAGCATCGGGATTTCATAGGCAACGTTCTGAGAAACCGCCCGGAAAGCCCCGAACAGTGAATACTTATTGTTTGATGCCCAACCACCAGTCAAAATTGCCAAAAGATTTATCGAGGCAAGCGCCAGGATAACCAACAGCCCGATATCATGATCAAAGCCCTGGATTTTATCACTGAATGGAATCACCAGCAGAGGAACAAAAACTGGACCAAAAGCAAGCAGCGGTGCCAGCATAAACAGCGGTTTATCTGCATTTTTCGGAATCACCAACTGTTTGCCCATCAGCTTTAAACCGTCGACCACTAACTGGTAAATACCATGTGGACCAACTTCCATCGGACCAGGCCGAAACATAATGTGACCCGCCAGCTTTCTCTCTGCGTAGCCCATCACCAACGCATTGCCAAATACGATCACGGCTCCACATATGGCACACACAACCATCCGAATCAGCTCCGGAAGTAAACTGTAAAAGATTTCCATATACCCTACCTGTCAATCTCGGGAATAACCAGATCAAGAGCCCCCATGGCCGATACGACATCCGAAAGGAGCATTCCCTGACACATCTCGGGGACAACACTCAGATTCGAATACGACGGTGTTCTCACCTTGAGGCGATACGGGACATCTGATCCATCAGAAACAAGATAGTACGAAAGCTCGCCACGTGGTGCTTCAACCGAGCTATTATAATCACCAGCCGGAATTTTCAACTTTTTTGGAACCTTGGCTGCCATGATTGGACCTTCTGGCAACCCATCCAGAGCCTGCTCAATAATCCGCAGACTTTGTTCAAGTTCATGAAATCGAACCATGAAGGATGCCATACAGTCACCCTTGGTTCCAGTCGGGATCTCAAAATCAAATTTTGAGTAAATTGAATAGGGTTCTGCCCGACGCATATCGTAGGCGACACCGGTACCGCGTAACAATGGACCGGTAATCCCATAACGTGCGCAGGTATGTGGAGTGAGTTCACCAACATCAATCAAGCGCTTCTGAAGAATAATATTGCCGTTGACCAGATCTTCGTACATTGGGAAACGACTGCGCAAACGCTTGACAAAAGCCCTGGTGCTGGTCACAAATTTATCATCAATATCTTTGCTGACACCACCAACCCGGAAGTAACAATAGGTCAACCGGGAGCCAGTGACATCCTCAAGAATATCCAGAATATGCTCGCGATCATCAAAGGAGTACATGATCGGGGTAAATGCACCCAAGTCAAGCAGGTAAGCTCCATACCAGAGGAGGTGGCTCTGGATCCGATTCAGCTCTGAAGTAATAACCCGGATATACTCAACCCGCTCTGGAACTTCAATCCCGGCAGCTCTTTCCAGCAATTGAGCGTAACCATGGTTATAAATCAGCGCACCAAGATAATCCATCCGTGCTGTATTTGGCATGAATGACTTAACCGGCTTGTGCTCAGCAATCTTTTCATGACAGCGATGCCCATAACCAAGGACGGGCAACAGCTCCATCGCGTACTCACCTTCAAGTTCCAGCAATACCCGCAACACCCCATGGGTACTTGGATGCTGTGGTCCCATATTCAGAACATAACGGTGATGCTTGGGATCTTCCAGTATTTCTACATCCATGCTCATCAGCTCTGCTCCTGACTTTTGACGGCTTCAGGTTTGGCTTCTGGCTTAGGCTTAGGCTCAGGTTTAGCCTTGGGCTCTGGTGCTGGCTCAGGAGGTTGGCGCCTCACAGTAGCAACATCCTTAAGGTTTGCTTCAGCCTTCAACAGCGGCTTCAGATCGACATCCTCTTCCGGCAGAATCAGCGGCTCAAGATAGGGATGGTCAACAAACACGACCCCATGGAAATCACGAGTTTCACGCTCGTGCCAATTGGCTCCCTGATAGATATCCGAGATAGTTGAAATCTCACCATTACCATCAACAAATGCACGCGCCAGCACCCTGCAGCGGGTTTCGACATGGGCAAACTGATAAACCACTTCAATAGCCGGAGTCACATGCACCGCCATCAGGTCAACCAGATAAAAACCTTCTTCGAGCATCGACGCCGCAAAATCACGAACCCTGTCACTCTCAAGACAGACATTGTAGTCATGACCACTGACGGCATAATCAATATCTTCGATAGATGTTGACAGCTCCTGCCACTGTTTTTTTACTTTATTGATATCCATTACTCTACGCTCCCTCCGGCATCTTGTTCTGCGGGAACGGGAAACGCTTGCCGGTAATTTGCTCTTGCAACTGCAAAATACCTTCAATCAAAGCTTCCGGGCGTGGTGGACATCCTGGAATATAAACATCGACAGGAATCAGCTTATCAACACCGAGGACAACATCGTAGTTTGCCTCAACGTCGAAGGGGCCACCCGCCACAGCACAGTTACCCATAGCAATAACGTAGCGAGGTGCCGGCATCTGCTCATATAGAGTCACAAGTGCAGGTGCCATTTTGCGATTAACCGTACCGGCAACAATCATCAGATCAGATTGACGCGGGGAGGGGCGAAAAACCTCGGCTCCATAACGAGCAAGATCAAAACGAGCCATACCACAGCACATCATCTCAATGGCACAGCAAGAAAGACCAAAAGTAAGAGGCCAGAGGGAGTTGGCCCGACACAGATTAAAGATTGTGTCAGACAACTTCATCTGTATCAGAGGTGGAGCCTCCGAAGTCTTGGTTTTCTGTACAGAAGCACCGTCATAGCGCTCTATACACTCCTCTGTATAGGAGTGGACGTTTAGTAGGCTTTTCTTCTGTTCGGCCACGTAAATACTCCCTTAACCCAGGCATAAACAATCGCCAGAGATAAAATACCAATAAAAATCATTATTTCAGAAATTCCCCGCGCTGCTGACACCTTATCAAAGGCAGTGGCAACAGGAAACAGATACAGAACATCAACATCGAACGCCAGAAAGATCAGAGCATAAAGATAGTAAGCGACATCAAAACGAATATTCCATGCCGTTCCGTAGGGATCCATTCCACACTCGTAGGTTTCCCGGGTTTTACTGTACAACTCACGGGGCGCGAAAAGCGCGGAAATAATCAGCGGAGCCAAACCACAAATAATTCCCATGGCCAAAAGCACCCACACGTACATATATTCGACTAAATAGCCTTCAATCATAATGAATTATGCCTCCATAGAGGAACTTGCACGAAGGGTGCTTTTAGACTGCGCGCCTTCGCACAATTTCAATGTGTATTTACACATCTTTTAGCAGTGTAAACAAACCACATATCTTCTAGCGGAACGACTCTTTATTGTCAAGAATTTTATTATGAAGATTATGACTACAAAATTATGAATTAACGATAAACAGTTGTTATTATTAATATTTTAAAGAAAACAATCCTCATAATATCACAAATTTTCTCGCGTCAGTGTGAATACTGTATACAATTTGAGGCAGGAAAATAACTGAGATTAAATTACCCGGATTAGTTATCTTTTCAATCAGGAGATACTGGAGAGTTAAGCAGGAAGGCTGTTCAAATAAAATCTCCCAAGAGATAAGTAAGGCGTCCCTTGAACATGGTATCGGGCTGTCGTCAATGATTTAAACCGATGGACAACATCCGGTAATGACAATACCTCCGTAGGGGCACCCCCCTGTGGGTGCCCTTCCCTCTACGATCCTATAGAGCCTGGGCAGGCACGGGGGTCTGCCCCTACAGGTGGATACAAAATCAAGATACCGTGAAATGATTGGGCATGATCATATGAGTATCAACCATAATTCCGGGATACTAGATTGAAAACACCTTCCAGACTTTCTCCATTGCCTGACGGACACCAACCGACTGCACCCCCCCATTCTGTGATTTCTAAGCCGCCTGTGCGGCGGTCAACAAATAACTGGGGAGTGTCCCTCTTTTTCTTGATGGACAACATCCGGTAATGACAATACCTCCGTAGGGGCACCCCCCTGTGGGTGCCCTTCCCTCTGCGATCCTATAGAGCCTGGGCAGGCACGGGGGCCTGCCCCTACAGGTGGATACAAAATCAAGATACCGTGAAATGATTGGGCATGATCATATGAGTATCAACCATAATTCCGGGATACTAGATTGAAAACACCTTCCAGACTTTCTCCATTGCCTGACGG
>JAYEME010000027.1:12725-20902 GCA_034717915.1 Thermodesulfobacteriota bacterium | reverse complement strand
CAAGTTTAAAATGAATAAACAGCTCACCCTTCTCGGTTACAGCTATCAAGATGGAACAGTCACTCTTGAATTAATGGCTCTTGGTTCTCATGAAAATTTTTACCGAAATATCAAAAGTATTTACTGACCCGAATAAGTCATAACAGTATAATAAGTGGAACCAATTCCACTTAATTTTCTCTATAGACTGGACAAGTTTCCACCTATTGCTATAATAAAGCACAAAGATGGAAAAAATGAGTCTACTTATTGTCGTTTTGATGTTTTCCGCTTATTACTATATTGAGGAGTAAACATGGAAGAGCCCCCTCGCTTTAAGCCGAATCCCGATTTGAAGTTGATGGATCAAGTGCGGGAAGTTCTGCGGTATTATAACTATGCTCTAAAAACTGAGCAAGCTTATTGTCAATGGATATTACGTTATATCCGCTTTCATGGGAGCAATACCCACCCTGCGGAATTACGAGCTAGCGATATTGAACGCTTTTTATCTCACTTGGTGGTTCAGGGGAAAGTCTCAGGAGCAACACAAAAGCAAGCTCTAAATGCGCTGGTTTTTCTTTATCATAAAGTTCTGGATATTCATATAAATGACCAAATCGCACCGGTTCGATCTAAAAAGGGGCGACGTCTACCGACGGTTTTAACCAAAACTGAAGTCAAAGAGCTTTTGGCCAATTTGCAGGGGACAAATGCACTGATGGCAAAATTGCTTTATGGTTCAGGTTTGCGGTTGATGGAGTGCTTACGGCTACGGATTCAAGATGTAGATTTTGGTCAAAATCATTTGGAAATTCGTGGCGCTAAAGGGGGAAAGGATCGTATTGCTTTGCTGCCACAGGAGCTAAGGGCGGAACTGCTTAGTCATATTGAGCGAGTTAAACTTCTACACCAGCAAGATTTAAATGAAGGTTTTGGGCGGGTCTATATCCCTGCAGCTTTGGCTCGAAAATATCCGCAAGCAACACAGGAAATTGGCTGGCAGTATGTTTTCCCAGCGCGAAATCGCTCAGTTGATCCTCGTTCAGGTGAGGTTCGTCGCCATCATATTCTTGAGTCGGGATTACAAAAAGCGGTGAAGCTGGCAGTACGCAGGGCGGAAATAAGCAAGCGTGCCAGTTGTCATACCTTGCGTCATAGTTTTGCTACCCACCTATTAGAAAATGGCTGTAATATCAGAGTGCTACAAGAATTGATGGGCCACGCTGATGTCAAAACTACCGAAATTTATACCCATGTGATGCAAAAAGATCTCGGCGCATTACAAAGTCCTCTGGATAGCCTCAATCTTTAACTTATTGAAAATCAAAACTCAGGATAAACCCCTTTTATGGATCAGGAAACTCAACAGAATATCCGCAACGCGACAATCCACAGCTTTATTGACGGCGTAAGCGCAAAGCAACAAACAATTGAAGTCCTTGGTCTGCATGGATCAGCGGACGCTTATCTGCTGGCCCAGCTTCTTGGCGCAAACACAAAACAACTTCTGGTGATCCTTTGCGCTGAATTAGAACAAGCACGCCAACTTGTGGCTGAACTGCAATTTTTTCATCCCAGATCAAATGAAATCGCCCTGCTCCCACATTGGGAGTTGAATCCCTACGACCCACTGACGCCACATCCCGAACTAGAAGCAATCCGGATGACTACTCTGGCAGCTCTCAATCGGGGGAAGGTGAAAGCGCTGGTACTCCCTGTCCGATCACTAATGCAAAAGGTGATTCCCCGCCAGGTTCTGGACACCGTTTCTCTGGAACTCCTCATCGAAGAAGAATATGAACGCAAGCAACTGCTGAATTCTCTGACCCAGCTTGGTTATCAACCCGTTCCTTTGGTAGAAGAACGGGGCAGCTTTGCCGTCCGGGGTGACATTATTGATCTGTTTCCGCCTGATGCGAAACAACCGATCCGGCTTGATTTTTACGGTGATTTTATTGAAAAAATGCGCCCTTTTGATCCGACCAGTCAGCGTTCCGGGGATACAACTCTAAAAGTTCTGACTCTGATCCCATCCAGAGAGATGATTCTCCACGGACCATTTCTGGAAACATTGGGGCAAAATCTTAAACAACGTTGCGATGAACTGTCGATTCCGCGAACCGATCGTGAAGCGATCATGACTGAACTGCGTGAGGGGATTCTTTCTCCGGGACGGGCATTTCTGCTGCCATTCAATTATCCGGAACTCGATCCCTTGGGTCAATATCTCGACAATCAACGTCTGGTTCTGATTGATCCGCCTGCCATTGAGCAGGAGATTGACCAGTTTCATCGTGATATTCGCGATGGTGAAACACGGATGCTGGAACAGGGATTACCCCACGCTCGCCGTCAAGATTTGTATCTTGAACCAGATGAACTGCAACCGTTGCTGCAGAATCGGTTAAGGATTGAATTTTTACACTTGCAGGTGATTCAACTGGATGATGAGCAGCTACGTTATCACTTCAACTGTCAGGGTAATAGTTCCCTGCGGACAACACCTAACCAGGATCAAGATGGTCTTGAGCCACTGTTAGAACGCTTACAACGCGCAAAGAATAAAAAAGGGAAGACTCTGTTGGTCTGCCATCAACAGAGCCAGGCCAAACGATTGCAAGAACTCCTTGCCGCGCATGGGGTTGATCTCGATATCAATTTACATCCAAACCTGCCTGATTTAGCATCAGAATTGCCGGAATTGACCATTGGTGAACTAAGTAACGGTTTTTATCTCCCTGACGAAAAACTGAATATTATCAGTGAAGAGGAAATTTTCGGCCGACGCAGTCATCGACAGAAAAAAACTGGCCGCCAGCGTGCACGACAATTGATGACCAGTTTGACAGAGTTAAAAAATGGCGATTTCATTGTCCATACCGACCACGGTATCGGCCGCTACCTTGGATTAACTCACCTGCAAACCGGAAAGACCGAAGGCGACTTTTTAAACCTTCAATATGCCGGAAACGACAAACTTTATCTCCCGATTGAGCGAATTGAAAAGGTTCAGAAATATATAGGGGGTGAAGGCTATGTCCCGAAACTGGACAAGATGGGGGGACAGGGCTGGGAAAAAGCCCATCTCAAAGCTCGTGCTGCGGTTGAAGAGTTGGCGCGACAACTGCTGGAACTTTATGCAAAACGGGAACTCCGTCAGGGATTTGCTTATTCTCCTCCAGATCAGTTGTTCCGTGAATTTGAAGCGACCTTTCCCCACGAAGAGACGCTGGATCAACAACAGGCAATTGACGAGATTCTGGACGATATGCAATCGGCCAAACCGATGGATCGCTTGATTTGCGGTGATGTCGGCTACGGAAAAACCGAGGTTGCTCTGCGTGCCGCGGTCAAGGCGGTTCTGGACAGTAAGCAGGTGGCCGTTCTGGTACCGACCACGGTTCTGGCCAGCCAGCATTGGGAAAGTTTTCAGCAACGGCTACAAGATTTTCCTATCCGGGTCGACATGGTTTCACGCTTTCGTTCAGCCGCTGAAAACCGAAAAACTCTGGAAGCTGCTGCAGCGGGGAAAATTGACATTTTGATTGGAACTCACCGTTTGTTGCAACGGGATGTACGCTTCAAGGATCTGGGACTGTTGGTTGTTGACGAGGAACAGCGTTTTGGTGTCAGCCACAAGGAGAAACTGAAACAACTGCGGGCTGAGGTTGACATCCTCACTCTGACCGCCACCCCGATTCCCCGGACTCTGCACATGAGCATGACCGGGATGCGCGATCTGTCGGTGATTGAAACGGCACCCGTTGACCGGTTGGCAATTCGTACCTATGTGACCCGCTTTGATGATGAACTGATCCGGCAAGCGATCCTGCGCGAACTGCGCCGGGGCGGACAGGTCTACTTCGTCCACAACCGGGTTCAAACCATTGATGCTATGGCAGAACAGTTACGCCAGTTGGTTCCGGAAGCGACTGTTGCTATCGGTCACGGACAGATGGCGGAAAAAGATCTGGAACAGGTGATGCTCGATTTTATCGCCGGTAAAAGTAACTTGCTGGTCGCTTCAACCATCATCGAAAATGGTCTGGATATTCCCCGTGCCAACACAATTATTGTCAACCGTGCTGATCGTTTTGGTCTTTCGCAACTCTATCAACTGCGCGGAAGGGTTGGTCGCAGTGACCGCCGTGCCTATGCTTACCTGTTGATCCCAGGAGAGGCGGCTTTGACCCGTGATGCGCGAGAACGGCTACGAATTTTACAGGAACTCACCGAGTTAGGGGCTGGATTTCGAATTGCCAGTCATGATCTGGAACTACGTGGTGCCGGTGATCTGCTCGGCGGGAAACAGTCGGGACCAATTGCGGCAATCGGGTTTGAACTTTACACTGAGCTTCTTGAAGAAACCATCGACCGCCTGCGTGGCAAAGAACGTGAAGAACGAATTGATCCGGAAATCCGTCTTGGACTGTCCGCCTTTCTACCGGAAAGATATCTCCCTGACCCCAATCAACGGCTGCAATTCTATCAACGGATGGCCGGAGCTGAAAACGATGAACAGCTATTTGATCTGGTCGAGGAACTACGTGATCGTTATGGCGAGCCACCCGTTGCAGGTGAAATTTTGATTGCAACTATGCGTTTGCGAATTCTGTTGAAAAAACTCTGCGTTGAGCTACTGGAATATGATGGGAAACGGCTCAGTTTGCTGTTTCATTCATCAACAAAGGTTTCCCCCGATTTGATCCGGCAACTGATTACAGAGCAACCGGATAAATATCATCTGGGAGCTGATTTCAAACTCAGCATTGAACTGGGACGTTTGCCACCGGTCGAACTGTTGATCCGGGTGAGAAAAGAGCTACAACAGTTTTTCTGACCATGATAATCTTGATGGCGTCGCATTCTATCCCTTCTCCCTCAGGAAGAAGGTGGCCGCAGGGCGGATGAGGGGAGAACCCTGCAGCATTATTCCCCTCACCCTGACCCTCTCCCTCAGGGAGAGGGAACACATGAGGATTTTGATATCTTTTCTGTTACCTTAACCAGAGTATTGCCACTATTTTTGCTGTTGCTACTATTATCCTGTCAACAGCAGGAACAGAAGCTGGAGAAAAAACAGCAACCTCTCTCCCCATTGTTGGAAGTGGGGCAACGGCAGTTGACCCTGCAACAATTTGAGCGGGAGCTGGAAAATACTTACCCTGATATTTCCGGGCTGGCCGATTCAAAACAACTGCCGCTCAAAAAGCAACTGCTCAAACAACTGATTGAGCGGGAGCTGATTCTTGGAGAGGCAAGCCGCCTGAACGTCCAACTAACGCCAGATGAACTTGATGAAGCCATGGCAGAAGTGCGTGGCAACTACAGCGAAGAGGAGTTTACCAAAGTTCTGGCGAAGACAGGCAATACTCAAAAGGGTTGGATTGCGGCCTTGAAGCTACGCTTATTAACGACGAAAGTGAGTGCCGCAGCGTTGATCTCCCAAGTTCAGGTGAGTGATAAAGAGACAGTAGAGTACTACAAAAAACATCGGCAAGATTTTCGTCGACCCGTTGAGATACGTGCCCGACAAATGCTTTTTAAAACCCGCGATGAAGCAAGTAGCGTTCTGAAACTGATCAAGGATGGTGAAGATTTTGCCACCTTGGCGCGGAAACACTCACACTCCCCGGATCGGGAAAATGGTGGTGCTCTGGGTTATTTTTCTGCTGGTCAATTACCCATAGAATTCGATAAAGTGTTATTCAAACTTCAAGTTCGACAAGTCAGTGATCCTGTTGAAAGTCCTTATGGCTTCCATCTTTTTGTGGTTGAACGTAAACGCAAAGCGGGGTTGCGCCCCTATGCCGCGGTTAAAGATGAAATTGCAGAAAAACTTTACCAGCAGAAAGAAGAAACTGCCTTTCATCTATGGCTGGAAAATTTAAAGAAAGCAACTCAAACAAAGGTTAACTGGGATCTACTTCAACCAAAACCTGAACCATGAAGGTTATGAGTTTTTGCGAAAATATCAAACAATAAGCCTCTCTATCTATAAGGATTCATCTTTATGAAACGTATTCTTTTTAGCCTGTTTTTCTCTCTGCTCCTGGCAGTGACTCCGGTTGCAGCAAAAACTCTCAGCAAAGTTGTTGCTGTCGTCAATAATGAGATGATCACGACATTTCAACTTGATAAAGCAGTGATCTCTGCTCTGGCTCAAAACCCTGATCAGAATCAATTGACGACCGCCCAGTTTGACCAGATGAAGGTTCAGATTCTCAACAAAATGGTCGATGACAAACTATTGGAACAACGAACCAAGGAGCTGGGTCTGAAGGTTTCTGATCCGGAACTGGATAGTGCGATTGAAGATGTGCGGCTTAAAAATGGATTGACCGTCGAAACCCTGAAGACAGCTCTGGCAGCACAGGGTCTGACTCTTCCGGAATATCGGAACAAAATTAAGAACGAAATTCTCCGCTACAAATTATTAAGCCGTGAGGTCAACTATAAAGTTCTGGTCACCAGTAGCGAGGTTCGCAATTATTTTGACCAACATATTGATGAATACACCGTCGAGCCAAAAGTTAATGTCAATCGGATCAGCTTTACAATCCCAACGGACAACGAAGAAAAAATGGCTGAATTCCATAAACGGGTCGATACCAGTCGAGATTTGCTCTTGAATGGTGAAGAGTTTAACAAGGTTCTTGAAGCTCAGGGCGGCTCTGCCAATGGTGGCGATATGGGAGAACTGGCCGAAGCAGATCTGGCGAAGCCTTTACGGTTGGCTCTTGCAGGTTTAAAATCTGGGGATGTCAGTAAGCCCATTGAAATAAATGGTGAGCTTCATCTATTTCAGGTAACCAAAAGAACTGGCGGCGATAGCGACCCCTTTGACAGGGTCAAAAATGAAATTGAAGAAAAACTGAAGCGGGATAAGACTGATGCCCGTTTTGAAGAATGGCAAAAAGAGTTGCACAACAACGCTCATATCGAAGTACGGATTTAACTTCTCAGGAAAAACGTAACTATTCAGCAAAACCGGGGCTGTCCTCGCGTGGGGGCGGCTCCAGTTTTTTGTGCGACCCGGTGCAGTTTCAAAACCGCAAAATCATTTCCGCTCCAAAGCTTGTTTCCCCGGTAGGACTTCCGTTATACTGTTCCATTACCCAAATTAAAAAAGCGAGATTTCTAAAAATGCAGCCACTCCTTCTCACCATGGGCGATCCTACCGGGATCGGTCCCGAATTGATCATTAAAACTTTGCTGGATCAATCTCTTGAGCAGATCAATCGCCCTGTCCAAGTTGTCGGGGATGTTGCTATTCTCTGTCAAGCTGGAAAAATCTTTGGCTGTGAAGGGAGATCTGAACAGCTGAAAAATGGACTCTATTCGCTTTATTTTGGCAATAAACAGCTGACCGTCCACTCTGTTTCAGAGCTGGAGACATCATCAGTTCACTATGGGCATCCAGAGACTCGCTGTGGCAAAGCGATGGCAGATTATGTTGAATATGCCATCGCCCGCTGTCTCGACAAAACCGCTGCTGGCATAGTGACTTGCCCGATCAACAAGGCGGCGATCAACGCGGCAGGATACTATTTTCCCGGCCATACGGAACTGCTCGCGAAACGCTGTGGAGTAGAGAAGGTTGTGATGATGCTGGCGGGAGAACAGTTAAAAGTCTGCCTGGTGACCACTCATCTCGCCTACCGGGAGGTCCCGGCCAAATTGAGTCAGGACGAAATTTTACAAACAATTCAGATCACCGCAAATGCGTTGCGACAGCAGTTTGGTATTCAGCAGCCACGCCTGGCCGTTCTGGCGTTAAATCCCCATGCCAGTGAAAATGGCCTGTTTGGTGATGAAGAGGAGACAATCATCACCCCGGCGATTGCCGCAGCTCAAGCAGAAGGAATTGCTGCAAATGGGCCACACAGTGCTGATACCCTGTTTCACTTTGCCGCAAAAGGGGCTTATGACGCGGTGATCTGCATGTATCACGATCAAGGCTTGATCCCCCTCAAACTGCTCCATTTTGATGATGCCGTGAATGTCACCCTGGGATTACCAATTGTCAGAACCAGTGTTGATCATGGCACCGCCTACGATCTGGCTGGAACCGGAACCGCCAATACCGCCAGCTTGGTTGCTGCATTGAAGATGGCGGAACAGATGAGTGAGGATAGGAGATAGGAGAAAGGATCAAGGCACAAGGAGAATCAAAAACCTTGAACCTTGAACCT
>JAYEME010000027.1:0-12625 GCA_034717915.1 Thermodesulfobacteriota bacterium | reverse complement strand
AACCTTGAACCTTGAACCTGAAACCTTGAACCTGAAACCTTGAACCTGAAAACTGAAACCTGAAAACTGAAACCTTGAACCTTGAACCTGGCTTTAACATATGATTGATAAAATCAAAATTCGCGGAGCCCGCGAACATAATCTGAAAAATATTGATATCGACATTCCCCGTGATCAACTGGTGGTGATTACCGGGGTTTCGGGCTCGGGAAAAAGCACTCTGGCATTTGACACCGTCTATGCTGAAGGGCAACGTCGCTACGTTGAAAGTCTGTCTGCCTACGCACGCCAATTTCTGGAGCAGATGGAAAAACCGGATGTTGATCAGATTGATGGTCTCTCCCCGGCGATCTCGATTGAGCAGAAAACCACCTCAAAGAATCCCCGTTCAACGGTTGGTACCGTCACCGAAATCTACGACTATTTACGCCTTCTTTATGCCCGGGTGGGACAAATTCTCTGTCACCGCTGCGGCAACCCGATCCGTTCGCAAACCATTGAACAGATGGTTGATCAGGTGGTGGAGTTTCCAGAAAAAACCAGATTAATGGTGATGGCTCCGATTGTCCGCAGTCGCAAAGGGGAATACCGCAAGGAGATGGCTCAATTACAAGCCGACGGTTTCGTCCGTATCCGGGTCGATGGTGAAATGTATGAACTGGGCGACAAAATTGAACTGGATAAGCAAAAAAACCATACTTTGGAAGTTGTTGTTGACCGCCTGGTGATGAAAGATGACATTCAATCACGTCTTGCTGATTCAATAGAAACTGCGCTACGCTTAGCCGATGGAATGGTTCGGATCGAAATCCCGGAAGGTGAAAGCAAACTGTTTTCGGCAAGCCATGCCTGTATTGATTGTGGCCTCTCGTATCCAGAAGTTTCACCGCGAATGTTCTCCTTTAATAACCCCCACGGTGCCTGCCCGGATTGTAGCGGCCTTGGCACCACGATGTATTTTGACCACGAGCAGGTGGTACCAAATCCTGAATTTTCCTTGCGGGATGGTGCTATCGTCCCTTGGGATAGCCGCACCGGATACTATTATCAGGCACTATTGGAAGCTCTTTCCATCCACTATCAGTTTGATATTCGCAGTCCCTTTGCCAAACTGTCGGAACGGCTGCAGAACATCATTCTCTATGGCTCCGGTGAGGAGAATGTCCAGTTTTTTTACGATCAAGGTGAGCGGCGCCATTTCTATGAGAAACCCTTTGAGGGGGTGATCCCCAATCTACAACGGCGCTACCATGAAACCGATTCCGATACTGTCAGAGACAACCTGGAGCGGTTCATGAGCATCGTCCCCTGTCAGACCTGCAAGGGGGGAAGGTTACGCCCGGAAGCACTGCATGTGACCGTTGGAGAAAAAAATATTCAGCAGGTAACTGATATGTCAATTGCCGATGCAGAGGCATTCTTTCGCCAACTGTCTCTGTCTGACAAAGATATGAAGATCGCCCGACGGGTTCTCAAAGAGATTCGTGAACGACTCTCCTTTCTTTCCCATGTCGGCCTTGATTATTTGACTTTAAGTCGGAGCGCTGGAACCCTGAGTGGCGGGGAAGGGCAACGGATCCGTCTGGCCACACAGATTGGTTCCTCCCTGACCGGGGTTCTCTATATCCTTGATGAACCCTCCATCGGACTCCATCAACGCGACAACCAACGGCTGCTGACCACCTTAAAACGACTGCGTGATCTGGGGAATAGCGTTCTGGTGGTGGAACATGACGAAGAAACCATTACTGCTGCCGACCATGTTATCGATATGGGTCCCGCGGCAGGCATCCATGGCGGCCAGGTTGTCGCACAAGGAACGCCTCAGCAGATTCTGGAAAATCCCGATTCGCTGACCGGAGAGTTCCTCTCTGGAAAACGGAGTATCATGGTTCCGGCGGAGCGCCGTTCAACTGAACGCTGGCTTGAAATTATCGGTGCCCGGGCCAATAACCTGCAAGAGGTTGATGTCAAAATTCCCCTTGGAGTTTTCACCTGTATCACCGGAGTCTCCGGATCAGGGAAATCCTCTCTGGTGATTGAAACTCTCTACAAAGCCCTGGCGCAAAAACTGAACCGTGCGCGTGAAAAATCTGGGCCGGTGAAAGAGATCCGCGGGATGGTGTTACTCGACAAGGTCATTGATATTGATCAATCGCCGATTGGACGAACGCCACGCTCCAACCCGGCCACTTATACCGGTGTTTTTACCGATATACGGGATCTGTTTGCCCAGCTGCCGGAAGCGAAAATTCGCGGCTACAAACCGGGACGTTTTTCCTTCAACGTCAAGGGTGGTCGTTGTGAAGCCTGCCGAGGCGACGGCATCATTAAAATCGAAATGCACTTCCTGCCCGATGTCTATGTTCAATGTGAAGTCTGCAAAGGAGCCCGCTACAATCGCGAAACTCTGGAAGTAAAATACAAAGGGAAGAGTATTGCCGATGTTCTCGATATGACGGTTAACCAGGCCAGCCGTTTTCTTGAGAATATTCCCAGGATCAGTAGCAAACTGCAGACAGTGCGCGATGTCGGACTCGGCTATATCAAATTGGGACAGAGTGCCACAACCCTTTCCGGTGGCGAAGCGCAACGGGTCAAACTCTCCCGCGAACTCAGTAAACGGGCAACCGGAAAAACGATCTATATACTTGATGAACCAACCACCGGGTTACACTTTGCCGATATTCACAAGTTGCTTGAAGTGCTTAATCGACTGGTTGAAACGGGAAATACGGTGGTGGTTATTGAGCACAACCTCGATGTCATTAAGACTGCTGACTACGTTATTGACCTTGGTCCTGAGGGGGGCGCCCTGGGGGGAAATATCGTTGCAGCGGGAACACCTGAACAGGTGGCTCAATCGCCAGACTCCTATACAGGAAGTTTCTTGAAAACTTACTTGAGCACATCGTAGAGAGAGACAGAGCCCACCCGGCAATTATACGCAAAATCTGCACATTCAGACAATTTATGTCGCTAAAATAAGATCTTAAGCTTTTTCCAAAATTGTCGATAAAGCATTATATATTCATTGGAGAAGGGCTATATCTTCAATATCAGATAGCTTATTTTTTATATTCCCAAGGAGAGAAAAACCCGCAATTGGCAGTTTTAAAAGGCACAAGCATTGCATCATAAAAGATTGCCAGTAAGTCGGTTCAGTAAAAAGGAGCACCCAAATGAAAAGTAAACTGTTCACCCTTTTTGTGCTGGTCATTTTTCTCAGCGCATGTGCACCCCACCAGGCTCTGATTCAATCTGAGCCTCCGGGAGCTATGGTCACGATTAACGGAACGGAGATCGGAGCAACTCCAGTTCAATACGACTATACGCTCAGCACTGGTAGTCAGCACCAGGTAGAAATTTCCCGTCAGGGGTATGAGCAAGTCGATCTGACGATTAAAGCTGATAAAACTGATTCTGGAGCCATGAAACGTTGGCTGATGGCTGGAGTTGTCTGGAGTCCACTCTGGATCGGAACTATTTTCACTAAAAAATTGAAGGAAAGTTACCTGTTTGTCATGAAACGGGACACCCCACAGATGACAGCAATGCTTGATTAAAACAGACTATGTCAAGGTTTGATTGCAGGCTTACCGGCATCAAAAAGCCAGCCCCTTGGGGCTGGCTTTTTGATTATTTTCCTGGCAGTTTATCCATTCAACAAAACAATATCCCGAATTAAACTACGATTAACCAGATAGGATATCCCCCCGGAAAAGAGTGGAAAAAAATCGTTTCCACCATTGATATAATCGGTCAACCTGACACTGTGGTTTGGCGTATCAATCTTAAGAGCTCCCTGGAGTGTTTCGTTGCCGGGGAAACTAATTTTTACCCGCCGTTCAGTGTATTCAAGTTCCTTTTGTAAAAGAATTTCACAGCGCAGGTGGCTGATTAACTTTTTCTGGATCAAATGGAACTCCCCACTACTGCTATGCATTGGTAAAAATGGATTTTTTTCCATCAACAGATCAAGAACCGTCTGTTCACCCGAGTGAAGCATTGCATATTGAGCCAGATGAACCCTGCCATCAAAAATAACCCCATCCGTCATGAACAGGCTGACCTTTTCCTCCCGTTTTTCTACCCTAAGATTATTTGACATCGGCAACTCCTGCATAATAATTATCGATTTAGTGTCAACTATGATAGCTAGTGATAAGTATTCCGGGGACATGCGCTAGTTTAACCATTATTGCAGTAAACTTGGGACTGTCCCCAGTCCCATCGGGGGCTGTCCCGAAAGTTTACGATCCGCGAAGAACTGCTGTGAGCTACACCGCAAAAGCTTGGGACAAACCTAAGATCAGCCCCTTTAGCTTTTTGCGACGCCATCAGCCATAGACCCAACGCGGCAAAAACAAAACCAGATCGGGACAGAAGGTCAAGACCATCAGAATTGCAATCTGAATCAGCAAAAATGGCATCACCGCTTTTGAGACATAAACCAGATCACGGTTGACCGTTGCTCCAGAGATATACAAACTCACCCCGAGGGGGGGGGTACAGTAGCCAATTCCCAGATTAATGGTCATCAGCAAACCAAAGTGCATGGTGTTGATACCAAACTTACTGAGTAATGGCAAAAAGATCGGGGTCAGAATTAGGGTTGCAGAAATAATATCCATGAACATGCCGATAATCAGCAGCAAGATATTAACCGCCAGCAAAAATACCCAGGGCGAAGAGATACTGCTGACAACCGCAGTAGCAATCTTGTTGGGAATCTGCTCAAAAGTCAGATATTCACCAAAAACTGAAGCCCCGGCAACGATAATCAACAGGGTTGCCGAAGTGACCGCCGATGAGACAACCACCCGCTTCACATCCAACAGTTTCATATCGCGATGGATACAGATCTCAACAAAAAAGGCATAGAAGCAAGCGACCACAGCAGCTTCGTTAGCGGTGAACATCCCCGAATAAATACCACCAAAGATCAGTACCGGAAGAAACAGTGCCCAGATGCTCTCCCTGATGACTGCCAGAGCCTCCTTCAGGCTTGGGCGGACAGTAGTTTTGAGTCCTTTCTTTTTGCAGACAATATAAGCGTAGAGACTCATAGCACCCATAATCATCATTCCCGGAACAAATCCGGTTAAAAACAAGGCCTCCAGTGGATCGTTACTGACCATGGCGTAAAGAATCATCGCAATTGACGGTGGGATAACCACCCCGAGGATCGGAGCTGTCGTCATAATTCCTACCGAAAACTGCTCGTCGTAGTCATTCTCAATCAGTGCCGGAATCATGAATCCACCAATCGCCACTACCGTCGCAACAGTTGATCCTGAAATTGCACCGAAGAAGCCACAAGCAAGAATTCCAGCCATCGCCAATCCGCCGGGAAGAAACCCGACCAACACATTGGCGGTTCTGATCAACTTCTCAACAATACTCCCTGTGGTCATGATGTTACCGCACAAGACAAAGAACATCACCACAACCAGGGCAAATTTATCCATGCTGCGGTAGAGAACTTCGATGACGATCTGGGCATCAATCCCAAGAAGGAAAACAAGACCAAAGGTGCCGGTAAAAAACAGTGCCATAAATACCGGGATGGTTGAGGCGAGGCAACCAAGCAACAGAGCAAGAATCAACAGGTAGCTGGTATCCATAATTATTGCTCCCCAGTCACATCTTGTTTGCTACGCCAATCTTCAACCATAACCACCAGGGTGCGTAAAAACATCATCACCCCCATAATCGGCAGGACAGCGTAAAAATACCATTCTGGTATCTGCAATGTAGTGGTTCGGGCATATTCATCCTGGAACATCATGACCGTCATCTGCCAGCCGAGATTGATCATGATTCCGGCAAAAAACAACACCGCCAGGTGAGAAAACAGGGTCAAAGGTTTCTTCAATACTGGAAATATCTGCGGTAGAGCATCGATACGAATCAATGAGCGACTGCGAATTGCTGCGACACAACCGATGTAAGTGGAAAAATAGATAACCTTGCGAACCACCTCATCCGACCAATAGAGACTGACATTATCAGTTGCTTTACGCAGAACAACATTGGCCATTGCCGTTAACAAAGCGACACAGACGGCGATAAACAATGACCAGTCCTCAACAAAAAGGAAACCACGGTCGATTGTTTTAAAGGTTTTTTTCCACATACGATCTCTTTTCTTTTGTGGTGCGAGTCTTCCAGGGACAGGTACGAGTGGCGCTAGTTTAAGCAGTATTGCAGTAAACTTGGGACTGTCCCCAGACCCATCGGGGGCTGTCCCGAAGTTTACGAACCACGAAGAACTGCGGTGGTTCACACCGCAAAAGCCTGGGACAGCCTCCGTTAGCACTGGGAGCAGTCCCGGATTTACTCAACACTGCCGGACTATTTGTAACGCTATCAAAATAATAAGGCCGGGGAGGCTTATCCTCCCCGGCCTCTTAAACCGTGTGATTATACAGATTCAACTATCAACTGCCAAGCTTTGCTCGAACCTTGGCTAAATAATCAGGACCGATTTTCTCTCCCCATTTTTTCAGAACCGGTTCAGCCAGTTTTTTCAGTTCACTGATCTCTGCATCGGATAACTGATAGAACTGAACTCCGGCTTCTTTTGCTTTAGCCACCTGAACATCATACTGCTTACGGGTTGCCTCACGTGTTGCAGCACTCTCTTCAGTAATGACGCTCAGGAAGGTTGCACGTAAATCGGCTGGAAGCTTATTCAGCCAACGCTTATTGATCAGGTGAACAAATAGCCCTTGCGCATAGTTCAACTCGGTAAAGGACTTGGCGATGGTGAACTTTTTGGTGATGTTACAAACAATAGCCGTGTGATCAAGTCCGGAGATAACTCCAGTCTGCAGAGCCTGCGGCACATCTGGCCAAGGCATGACAGTAAACTTAAGTCCCCATGCTTTATAGACATCCATATTGACCGGAGCCTGCGCAATACGAAAGTTTACCCCTTTAGCAGCCGATATGGCATCCACCGGAGTTGTTGTCGCCCAACCATAGGGTCCATAGCCGGTAAAGTCAGCAACATAGATACCTCTGGAGAGAGCACCTTCTGCAAACGGCGTCCAGAGTTCCGGATCATTGCGGAAAGTATCCAGCTTGTCAAAGGTGTCAACAACATAAGGAAGATTAACGATTCCAAGGCGATCCGCCACATTAGCTGCAGCGACAGAAGAACTGAGCATCCCCTGAACTGCACCGAGCTTTAGTTTACTGATAACATCTTTCTCACCACCCAACTGCGCTAAGGGACGGTAATCAACATAGATCTGTCCGTTTGTTTGCTCCCAAACCTTGTCGCGAATCCGATAACCAGCTGCAACTCCTTCGATCACTGGGTGAGAAATGTTTGAAAGGATGTAGGTATACTTTGCACCACTCGGATCAAATGCCGGCTTCCATGCCGCCAATGGATCTTTTTTATCTCCCGCCATAGCGGTAACCGGCAGACACAACGCTGTTAATAACAATAAAACCAAAAACTTTTTCATCTGAAACCTCCTCGATTAGTTAAAATGAAACCTCATGTTTCGTCATCACAAAAAAAAGTTAAATTTAAGTAAAATCAACTACTTGTAGAGCGAAAGATAACTTTTTCGTTTGTCTGGGTCAAGTTTTAATCTTCTTCCTCAGATAAATATAGCACCCCGCCGCAAGCAGCGAGGTATTATTTACGCGGGTTCTGGGCTTGCCTACAGCCAGCTTTCGCCCCAAGGGGCGGGGAATTCAGCCCGCAGAGATTAAAAAGGGAACAAAGATTAGGACATAACTTCATTACCGGCTCAATATCTGATCACACAATCATTGATCCCTCTTTTCCTCTCTCGATGTCTAGTGTATGCTCACAAAACTTTTCAAACAATCATCAATCAATATAGACCCTGTTAGCCCGTTATGGAGGTTCAGCGTGTTCCCAAGTAAATATCGTGTTCATGTTTTTCTTGCAGTCATAGCATTAGTGATTATTATTTATCCCAGCTTCAGTCGCAAACCTGATCAGCAGCGAATTGATGCTTCAACTATTGCTGCAACACACTTTCTCGAGTTAGTCGATTCTGGAAAATATGAACAAAGTTGGGAGACTTGTGCCGCTTATTTGAAAAATGAAGTTTCGCAGCAAGACTGGGTCACCCGCCTTTCTGCCGTTCGTTCTGTCTCAGGAAAATTACTGGATCGAAAACAAAAAGATTATGTTTATACCAAAGATGCCGGGGAGGGTGTCCCGAGCGGGGAATACATGGTTTACCACTTCGATTCAAAGTTTCAGAACAAGGATCATCTTTCCGAAACTCTCACCGTCATGCTTGAACAGGATAACACTTGGCGGATTGCCGGTTATTTTATCGAATAAGCTGCTTATTCAGATCAATTACAGATTACTTGGAACCCGCTAGAACCCTCACAAAAGTTTGCGGATATGCCCATTCAGCCTGTGGGTATGGCAGGGATTGCGCAAAATGGCGTTTTCCGGACATAAACTACCTAATTAATCCGATCCAACTGCAGATACACATTCCGCCCGCCCTCTGAACAAAATCTGTAGATTAATTTCCTGCCCGAACATCAGAACTATTTGACATAAATTAAAATATATTATAGTTTATAATTACTAGAACATTTTAACTTTCAGGAAGACAGATGTCCCAGCCCAGTTCCGAACAACTACGACAAAAAGCTCTCTCCCCCGATGAGGATTTACGTGGTGCCGATTTCAATGGCGCTGATCTGCGTGATCTGGATCTTTCGGAACGGGATTTGAGTGGTATTCAGCTATTCGGGGCAGATCTACGCGGTACAAACATGCAGGAGAGTAATCTTGAGGGTGCAGAGCTTTCTACCGCTAATCTTGAAGGTGCTGTTCTGGACGGGGCAAACTGCAAACAAGCCGGTTTTGGCAGAGCGAACCTGAGCCACGCGAGTCTGTTCAAAACCAACCTTGAACATGCCACTCTGACGCAAGCAACCCTGGAGCACGCCAACCTGAGCTGTGCCAACCTTCACCATTGCCGTATGCGTGAAGTCAATTTGACGGAAGCGGATCTGACAGAAGCCGATCTTCGCCATGCCGATTTATCGTTATCTACTATTCGTAAGGCCAACTTTGCGAATACCGATTTACGCCATGCCCGCTTGAGAATGTTGCGGCAATTCAAATCGGCCAACTGGATTGGCGTCGATATCCGTGATGTTAATTTTTCCGGTGCCTACTTGATGCGACGGGAAATTGTTGATCAAAACTTTATCAAAGAGTTCCGCTCTCACAGCGGACTGACCAAAATACTCTATTACCCCTGGCTATGGACTTGTGATTGTGGCCGCAGCATGTTCCGCTGGTGTTGCTGTATCGGCCTCCTGCTGCTGCTATTCTCTTACCTTTATACCTTGGTTGGAATTGACTATGGAAGCTACCCAACCAGCCTTTCACCCTTGTATTTCAGTGTCGTCACTTTGACCACACTTGGCTTCGGGGATGTTGCACCCAACTGCATCAGCGGGCAGATTCTCGTCATACTCGAAGTCTCAACCGGCTACATTATGCTTGGGGGGTTACTCTCGATTTTTTCTAACAAACTGGCGCGACGCGGAGATTGACAATAGCTATGGCTTTTCTATTTGGCAGAAAGAAAAAAAAGACGACAGATCTGGAAGCCTTTGATATCCCCAGTTTCTCAGCAGCGGTGATCAACCTGCTCAGCAAGCTGCGTAATCCTGATATCAGCATTAACGAACTGACCAAAGAACTGGAGCTTGATCCCGGCCTCCATATCCGGGTTCTTAAGACGGTTAACTCTTCCGCTTTTGGACTGTCACACAAAGTCAGTAACATCAAACACGCTGTCAATTTATTAGGCCGTAGCCGCCTGGAATCACTGGTTCTCTCTGTCACCGCAAAAAACAACCTTGCTACCAATCAGCAAGCAGCCTGGTTTGATATGCAGGAATTCTGGAAAACTGCCTCCCGCCAAGCTGCTATAGCGAGAATATTGGCAACCGCCCTTCATCCAAATACCCAGAGTGATGTATTTACCATCGGCTTATTACAGAATATGGCAATTCCGATATTAGCTAACCGTGAGGGAGATCGCTACCGCACCCTCTACCAACAGTGGCAAACGGAAGAGGTTAATCTGGCTGAAGAGGAACTGCAATTGTTCGGGATTGATCACGCAACCCTTGGTGCTCAAATGGCTGACCACTGGGGATTTCCCGATTCTCTGATTGAAGGGATTGGAGAACATCATGAGTTGGAAAACCTGGCAATTCCCCTTTCCATTAGAATCGCTGCGTTGCTGAGAGAAAATCAGGGTGATAATATTGCTGAATCGCTCTCACAGCAGGCGGCAGAGTTATTTGATCTTGATTATGAACAGCTTCTTCCGCTGATTGAAGATGCTCTGGAACAAAGTGCTGAACTCTCTGAAGCCCTGAGCTGACCTGCTAAGTTATCAATTCTGCAATTTATCGATTGATCCCCGCTCAATATTTGCATATAACAGCAGCATGAAGACCAAGCATGAAGAGCCATATAGACCTCAACCAGCCCCGCTCATCTGCCCTGTCGGTGAAACCAATTGCAGTATTCTCAATGAAGTTGCTGAATTACGTCAGAATTTAACCGAGTTGGCCAAGCTGGTTCGTACCGACTCTCTCACTGGCATTGCCAACTATCACTATTTTTACCAAGCCCTGGAACAGGAAATTGAACGAACCCAACGTAGCGGTCAACCAACGTCCCTGATTATGCTCGACATCGACTTTTTTAAAAAAGTCAACGACCACTGGGGTCACGAGATCGGCAACCAGGCCTTAATCCACCTTGCTCGGTTGTTGCAAAAAATAGTACGGAAACTGGATATCCCCTGCCGTTATGGTGGAGAGGAATTTGCCATTATTCTCCCCGATACCACCCTGGCAGCCTGCCTTCCCGTCGCTGAACGGATCAGGGAAGGGATCGAAAAATCCCCTCTGGATATTGATGGACAACCATTACGGATGACTGTCAGCCTGGGGATTTCAACCTACATGGACAAGCAGGAAACCACTGTGGAGGAGTTGGTCAAGCAAGCCGATCAATATCTCTATCAGGCAAAAGAAAGTGGACGTAATCGCGTCTGTCACGCCAAACTACCAAGTGTCGATATTGTCACTACGGAAGAAAAACAAGCACTGTCTAAACTCTTTGGCAGTGGAACTATAAAAAAGGATTGATCATGAAAATTGTTGTTCTAGACGGCTACACTCTTAACCCTGGAGACCTTGATTGGGCTCCATTAAAAGAATTGGGAACGTGTGTTATTCATCCACGCACCAGCTCCGAACAGATTGTAGATAGCGCCCGCGATGCGGAGATTATACTGACCAATAAAACTGTTATTTCTGCCGATACTTTAGCTCTGCTGCCAAAACTCCAGTATATCGGCGTGCTTGCTACAGGGGTTAACATTGTTGATCTGGAAGCAGCCAAACAACACAATATTGTTGTCACAAATGTTCCAGGCTACAGTACCGGGTCGGTAGTGCAAATGGTCTTTGCCCTGCTTCTGGAGATGACTCAACAAGTTGGCCATCATGCCGGAATGGTTCAGCAAGGAGATTGGGTAAGCCGCCCTGACTTCAGCTTCAGGGATCGACCTTTAATTGAACTGGCAGGTAAAGCCCTGGGGGTTGTTGGCTACGGGAAAATTGGCCAACAAGTGGCACAGATCGCAAAAGCTTTTGGCATGCAGGTGCTAATCCAGACAGCTCACCCGGAGAAACACCAACAGAAAACAGAATTTGAATTTGTTGATATCGACAAGCTGTTTTCCGATTCCGATGTCATCAGTCTCAATTGTCCCCTCACAGAGGAAACCGAGAATCTGGTCAACACGGCTCGGTTGGCACGGGTCAAACAAGGAGCATTACTGATCAATACCGGCCGCGGTCAACTTATCAATGAAGAGGCGGTCGCCGAAGCTCTCGAAGATGGCTACCTGGGAGGTTACGCCACCGATGTCCTATCGAAGGAGCCACCAGCTGAAAACAACCCTTTATTCTCTGCCCCAAACTGCTTTATCACCCCACATATAGCCTGGGCAACTGATGAAGCACGGCAACGCTTGCTCGAGATTGTTGTTGCAAATATTGCTGCCTTTCAAAAAGGTGATCCACAAAATCGAGTTATCTGATGTTTCAGGGAGAAGGGATTTTGTCATCTGCAAAGACCCTTCTCCCTGTGCATAAATAAAATATTTACTCGAAGAAAAATATATACAATCTATATATTCTTGAAATCTACCTTTTATTTCAACTAGTTATGCTGTTATCCGCGGTTTGCCCCTGGTAATTTCCCCCACCAACTGTATGTCTCCCTTATACATGTGCTGATGTTGATATCAGGCTCTGCTGTTTGTTAAATAAATTATTTATCCTTTGTTTTTAGCTAGTTATAGGTTGTTTTTGTTTTTTATTTCAAACTTGGCACGGACACTGCTCTATATCTGAGTCATAAGCAAACAAAAAAGCAATTCAAACATAGAGATGGAGGACATCATGAAAAACACATTACGCAATACCACAATCGCCCTGATCACTTTTTCTTCTTCTGCTTTTGCTGCAGGTAACAGCAGTGCCAGTGGTGGCGGATTACTCCTCT
>JAYEME010000026.1:0-5887 GCA_034717915.1 Thermodesulfobacteriota bacterium | reverse complement strand
ACCTCGTACGCTGCTGCAATGTCACGGGCACACTGAAGGACTGCGTCCGGCGCATTGGCGGTCAATGCCCTGATCCACTCTTCTCTTTTAATCGTCATGGTCTTTCCTTGTCTGTGCTGTTCAGCTTTTGCTTGAGGGTTCATCTATAGAGCCTTCTTCCTGATGCGTTGAGAGAATGCTTCAAGCAGAATCACTGTTAAAAAAATCACCAACAGAATCGTTGCGACATGGTCATAGTCAAAAAGGTCCCAGCGGCCCTTCAGTTCCATCCCGATCCCACCGGCACCAACGATGCCGAGAACCGTCGCCGTGCGGATATTGCGTTCAAAGATGTACTGGACGTAGGCAACCCACGCAGGGAAAACATGGGGAATGACGGCGTAATACAGAACTTTCAGGCGTCCGGCACCGGATGATCCCAGGGCCACCTGCGGCCCCGGAGGGGCATTTTCAATTTCATCGGCAAAAAATTTACCCAGGACGCCGCTGGTGTGGATCGCCAGGGCAAGAACCCCCGCAATTGGTCCGAAGCCATACATCAAGACCAGAAACAGAGCCAGGATCAGTTCCGGCATCGATCGATGAAAGCTGAGAACCCCGCGACTGAATGAATAAACCAGTTTGTGGGGAGCATAATTCCGACTGGCCAAGATCCCCAGCGGAAGTGAAATCAGGAAAGAAATAAAGGTCCCCCAGAAGCCCATTTCAATCGTTTCCCACATTTTTTTTAATACTTTCATCAGGTAGCCGACCGGCTCGACCAGGTACTCAACCGTTTCTGTCTCCCAGGTATTCGTCAATGCATCGTAGTCGCGTGCTTCACCGACTTCGAGGTGTGAAAACCAGGGCAAATTCTGCGGGTCATAACTCTCCAGGCGTGATGTTTCAGTGCGTTGGGAAATCTGGATAGGAAAGGCCTTACCGGCGAAACGCAAGGCTCCGTCGAGTACCTGGGAATCACCAATGCCGAAAGTTGAAACGATTGCCCCGGACGTTTTCAGTGCAGCAACGTCAATTTCCGTGTTGTGCGCCGAAATGGCGAGAACGATGAAAAGGGAAAAGGCGATAAACAGGTTGCGCGGCGTAATTGCGCGGTAGAGCTCCCATTCCTGCCAGGGTCTGTTCTGTTCCGTTTGCATGTTATGCGGCCTTCTTGACTTGGGCGGCTGTCAGTTGTGTCAGGTTGTAAAGCTGATCCTGTGCCTGTTGGTCCAAGGCTAGCGGATGACCGTCAAAGAAGACCTCTCCCTTACGCATGGCAACGATCCGGTCAGCAAATTCAATCGCGTAATCGAGCTGATGCAGAGTGCAGATCACCGTGGCACCGCGATTTTTTGCGGCATTTTTCAGGCTGTTGAGAACACTGCGACTCATGGCCGGATCAAGGCTCGCAACCGGTTCATCGGCCAGAACGACGTCCGGCTCAGAAATGAAAGCCCTGGCAATCGCCACACGCTGCTGCTGCCCGCCGGATAAGTCAGAAGCGCGCCGGCGCAAATGCTTTTCTTCCAGTCCAACCTCCTGCATCAGTTCGAAAGCGCGGCGCTGATCTTTGAACGGGAAAGATTTCAGCAGGCTGCGCCATAAATTCACTTCCGGCAGCAACCCGGCAAGCACGTTATGAAGAACGGACAGGCGTGGAACCAGATGCAGTTGCTGATGAATCATGCCGATCTGCCGCTGGATCCTGTTGAGATTTTTGTTGTTGAGCAGCTTGTCCCCGAGGGTCACGCGCCCCCCAGTCGGTTGCACAACTCCATTCACCATATTCATCAGGGTCGATTTTCCGGCTCCTGACGGGCCGAGCAGTACGCAAAACTCTCCTGCGTTGATGCGGAGTGAAACATCGCTGACCGCTTTTGTTCCATCTGCGAACACGCAACTGACATTGTCAAACTGGATCATGGAGTTCTCCCTTCAAGCTGTCGTGGAGGGGTTGACCTCCACGACAGGACATTTCATCGATTAGCGTTGACCCGCTTTGGTCAACATCTCTGCTTTGAGTTCTTTGGTGACCGCCTGCAGTTTGTCCAGGGCGGCAAAGATCTTTTGTTCGTCAAAGTTTGCATCGTAACGATCGACCTTTTTTCCGCCGTAACCGCGAATTTTTGAAGGATCGATCTTGGTGTGGACGCTATCGAACGCTTGTTTCAGTTTTACTTTCAGATCACTGTCGAGGTTTTTATTCATCGCCAATGGTGGATTGGGAATCGGCTGTGATTTGGCAAGGGGTTGAAACTTGTCCGGATCGAGAGCCCCTTTCTTGACAGCTTTGCCGAATGAGTTGAATGAAGCGGCCGCCGCATCGACCTTCCCTTCTGCCAGCGCGGCCAGGGACGCAGAGTGCGAACCGGCGATAATGATTTTTTTCAGATCTTTGACTGGGTCCAGGCCATCGGCGATCAGCATGGCCACAGGGAAATTGAACGAAGATGTTGAATGGGTACTGCCAAACGCCATGCTTTTCCCTTTGAGGTCGGAGATCGACTTCAATCCGCTATCCTTGCGGACAAAAATTCCGGAGAAATAGGACGCATCACCCTTTTTCACATCAACAGCAAGAAGATCGACACCGCATTTTGCATCCGCTTCACCGTAGGTGGACGCGCCGAACCAGGCGATATCAGCTTGGTCGTTACACATCCCTTCGACGACGGCGGCATAACTGCTGCCCGGTTTGATATCGAAATAGATGCCGTTGTGTTTTGTGATGCCGTTAAAGACCGGGGCAAAATCAGCGGTAATATCGTTGGTGCCGGTATCGGTCGGGACCATCAGGACACGCAGCGGGTTGTCTTTGGTGCCATCAGGGAGGTTTGCGGCAAAAAGGTTGCTGCTGACCACAGTCAGCAACATAACAAGTACAATAAGAGCTTTCGTTTTCATTGTTTTCTTCTCCAGGTCTTGGTTTGTTATTTCGGTTCGATTTTAAGTTGCACAAGATCCGATCGAAATCTTGTGATGGCGTATTCAACCGGAGCGGCCGTGTCCCGGTTGATGTTCATACTCTTGACCCGCAGAACAGGCATATTGGTCGGTGTCTGCAGCAGACTGGCGTCGTCTCCTTGAGGCAGCCTCGCCGTCACCAGGGATTTTTCTCTCTTGAGTTCAATCTGGTAGTGCCTGTTGATGAACTGATGGAGGGATCCTTCAGTGTAAAAATCGTAGATTTCTTTGAAGTCCGTATACGGGATGAAATGAGAAATCAGGCAGAAAGGGCGATCATCCACCCAGCGCAAGCTGTCAATCCAGAGAACCAGATCCGACTCCTTAATCTGCAAACGTTGAGTGACGCCGCCCCGGGCCGGAACGATGACTTTTTTTAGAATCTCGGTTTTTGTTCCATGGCCGAGAGATTCCAGCGACTGGGTGAATCGGGTTCCTCCCGAAATTAGGTAATCCATCGTCTGATCGAGGACAAAAGTTCCGAGTCCGTGTCGGCGTTCGAGCAATCCACCAGTGACGAGCTCATCGATTGCTCGACGCAGAGTGTGTCGGTTGACACCAAATCGCTCAGCAAGGATCGGCTCAGAAGAAATCATCTCTCCCGGGTTGTGTATCTGTTGAATTTCCTCTTCCAGATAACGGCTGATCTGGCTGTAGAGGGATTCAGATGATTTTCTGTCGAGTAGCGGTATAGACATCTATACGTCTCCTTTCGATGAGCAGAGAATAGAGACGAAATGTTATGGAGAGGTTAGGTTCTTGTTAAAAAGACAGGATGCGAATTTTTTTACTTTTGTTAAGGTAAGATTTGAATGAAGCTTGAAGGTGTTGTTTTTATTGAGATTTATTTTGAGATATAAATACTTGAAATTGTTAGGATTCTAACAAACTTTTTTTCAGCTCAAAGTAGCTAACTCTTGGGACAGCCCCCGACGGTGCTGGGGACAGTCCCAATTTACTATTTTTGAAGGTTGGGATAGGGGGTTGTTTTGCCGATATTCAGCCAGCAGCAATACGCGCTGCTTGTCGAGCCTGGGATTTTTTCAATAACAGGAGCATCTGCTCATTGGAGACCGGAGGGCTGAAAAGATAACCCTGGAATTGATCACATTTTTGCTGGTGTAAAAATTTCAACTCTTCTCTCTTTTCAATCCCCTCAGCAACCGTCTCCATATTGAGGCTTTTAGCAAGAAAAATGATTGCTGCAACCAGTGCCTGACTCTCTTTATAGGTTGTTATTTCCGAAATAAAGGAACGATCAATTTTCAATTCATCGACAGGCAATTGGCGTAAATAACTGAATGATGAATATCCGGTACCAAAATCATCTATCGATAGCTTAACCCCGATTCTTTTCAGATCATGTAGAAGATCAATCTTATCATCAATATTATCGATCAGCAGACTCTCGGTTATCTCAATTGTCAAAAACTGTGGATCAATACCACTCTTAAAAATAATCCCCTTCAGATTTTGCAAAATATTTGGGTCAGCCAGTTGCCCTACGGATAGGTTATAAGACATGCTGATAGATGCATCATCAAACTGATGCCATTGTTTGAGCTGTCGGCAAGCTTCCTCCAAGATCCATTCACCAAGGGGGACAATCAACCCGGTCTCTTCAGCCAGGGGGATAAATTCTGCTGGAGAAACAAAGCCCGCTGGACTGTTCCAACGAACCAGGGCTTCAACACCCACAATCCTGCCGGTTCTAATCTCAACCTTCGGCTGGTAATAAAGGACAAACTCCCGCTCTTTTACTGCCCGACGCAGATTGGCTTCTAACCGCAACCGCTTTCCATACATGTCACTGATGGTTTGTGAAGAAAACTGAAAACGATTTCCACCCTGTTTTCTCGCATAGTCTTTAGCACTGGAAGCAAGACGCAACAAACCGTGCCAGAGGAAAACCTTACCGGCATGGGTATTTCCCGATCAGCAGAGTAAATGGCAGGCGCTTTGTACTGAAGTGGCAGAATGTCATAAAAACGGACAACCGGTTCTGGTTGGTACGCGTAGTGTTGCCAACAGTGAAAAACTGGCCGGGATGCTTGCAGCAATGCTGATTCCCTACCAACTTTTAAATGCCCTTAAACATCGCGAGGAAGCTGATATTATTGCTTCTGCAGGGGAAAAGGGGCAGGTCACCATCGCCACCAATATGGCTGGCCGGGGCGCTGATATCAAACTCGGTTCAGGAGTTGTAGAACTGGGCGGGCTGCACGTTATTCTTTCAGAGCAGCATGAATCAAAACGGATTGACCGACAACTGGCAGGGCGTTGTGCGCGGCAGGGTGATCCTGGATCAGTGCGAACCTATACCAGCCTTGACGATGCTGTATTGCGAAATAATCTGCCCCACCCGATCTTAAAATTAGTTGACCGCTGGGTCACCCGACCAATGGAAATAAAGCTTGCCACAGCAACCTGCTTTGCCCACGCGCAAAAAGTTTCTCAACAGAAAACCTTTCAGCAGCGCAAAGCAGTCCTGGAAAGTGATGAATGGCTGAGTCAGGCACTCTCTTTTGCCGCACCTGAGGTGCTTTATCAATAGTCTGATGAGTCCTGATCTATCCCCCTGAGCCTATCAAAGATTAATTGTAACCCAATGGCGTGATCTTAAGCGATTTTGTAGTAAACTCGAAGTTTACGAGCCATGGAACTGTGGCGATTTTCACCGCAAAATCCTAGGTCAGCCCCTTGGAACATGGAGACTAACGGGGAAGACTGCTTGAAAGTTAGTAAAATCTTTGTCTGTGGTCAAAATAGGCATTTCACGTCGTGAAGAAATTGCACAGATAAGAAAATCGGTATTGGAACCCTGAATTCCCTTTTTCCTTGCTGCATTAAAATATTCAGATGCCAACTCGTAATCCTTTGTTTCCAATTCAATATCTTCAAAAGCTTCAAGGTGCAACTTTAACAGATCAAATTGCTCTTT
>JAYEME010000025.1:2318-21321 GCA_034717915.1 Thermodesulfobacteriota bacterium | reverse complement strand
ATCAGAGGCGACAACTTGCCTGACCATTGGTGCGAAAAAGAGAGCCATGTGCCCTCCACCACAGGCAACATCCAGCATATTGTCATCACGAGATGGTTTCAACAGTCGAGCCGCTTCTTCCAGCTCTTCTCCCCCAGAAAAGTGGGTTGCTTCAACATATGCAGCTGCTGTTTTGCTAAATTGTTCACGAATTCGATTTTTGAATTTGCTATCCATTCAAGTTGCCTCCTGAGAATACCCTTGCCATTATAGCATTTAACTGAAATATTTTGTGAATATATTACTGGATCGGTATTTTTTATCGTAAACCAAAGTTGATGCACTCGCAAAAATTGATGAGATGGCTAAGCAAAAAATTCGTCCCACAAGGCGTAGTGGCTTTTCAAGGGCGAAGACATACATGTGGTATGTCAAGGTCTTGAAAAACCGCTGCAACACCGTGGGTGGACTTTTTGCGACGCCATCAAAGTTTTCTAAACTGATACTTGGCGTGTTGTTGTTACTTGGTTACAATCACTTCTTTCAAATTGTCTCTCATGAAAAGCTAAGGACGTTTTATGCAAAAGTGTCAAGTGGGTCCAGAAACGATCCGGATGTTGAAATTGGGTCATCCATGGATTATTGCTGATCGTTATACAAAGCAGTGGCCTGCTGGAAAACTTGGGGAATTGATATCGTTGGTAGATGCAACACAAAACCATTTGGCCACCGCACTCTATGATCCAACCGATAGAATTGTTGCACGTATCCTCGCTTCTGGAAAAATTCAATTGACCAAAGGGTGGCTAGAAAAAAAACTGACTCAGGCAAAACAGCTGCGTCAACATGCTCAGCTTGATCAAACCGATGCTTTTCGTTGGCTCAATGGTGAGGGAGATGGATTGCCTGGAGTGACAGTCGATTGCTATGCTGACTACTTGATGTTGCAACTCTTTACCCCCGCTTGGGATGTTTACCTTACACCCTTGACGGCAGCCTTGCAGCAAATTTTTCAACCTCAAGGAATCTACCGTAAGTTGCGACCCCAGGAAACCCGCAGCTTGGAAGCAAAAAATCGATCCAAGGAATACAGCCGTTTGATCGCTGGTCGTCCTGCACCGATCCCATTGACGGTTAAGGAAAATGGATTGGACTATCTGGTTGATTTGCGAGAGGGGTTAAACACCGGACTTTTTCCCGATCAGCGGCGTAATCGTCAAGAATTGATGGCTCGGTCTGCCGGAAAGAGAGTTCTCAACCTGTTTGCTTTTACCGGAGCTTTTTCTGTTGCTGCCGCTGCTGCTGGGGCTAAACTGGTGACCAGTATTGATGTCTCGGCTAAATATCTGGATGTTGCGCGGGAGAATTTTTCCATCAATCGACTCAATCCAAAACGGCATGAATTTATTGTTGGTGATGTATTTTCTGAACTGAGTAAACTGGAGACTCAACAACGCCGCTTTGATATTATCCTTTTTGATCCTCCATCATTTTCGACGACAAAAAAAAGTCGCTTTTCCACTCATGGAGGAACCTCCAAGCTGGTTGCTGCAACGCTACCCTTACTCGAGTCAGGTGGTTTGCTGATGAGTTCGTCCAATCATCAGAAAGTATCTCTGGATGATTATTTGAAAGAGCTGCGCCGTGGAACATTGCAAACTGGAGATATATTAAAGACGATATTTACCAGTGGTCAGCCGGAAGATTTCCCCTGTTCAGTCAGTTTTCCAGAGGGGCGCTATCTGAAATTTGTCATCAGTGTAAAACAGTAAAAATTGAGTTCTTTAATTGGTTAATTTTTATTTTCAAGTGGAAACGGATCGTGTCGATCAAGCGATTTTATCAAAAAAACTTTCCTGTTTGGATGCTTCTTCTCGGAGTTTTCATTGCGACAGGTCTGGTCTGGCAGGCAACCCGCTGGGCCTATACCGATGCCCTTGATAAGCTGGTTAAAGTCGGTGGAGAGAGGCTGACGCTGTACTCTGGGACATTGCGTGAAGCATTGAGTCGTTATGCCTATCTTCCTTATGTTTTGTCCCAGAATATTGATGTAGAAATTCTCCTCAAGAGCTCTTTTAATGTAGATCTGGTCAATAATTATCTGGAATTATTGAATTCTGAAGCTGGTTCAGAAGCGCTCTATGTCATGAACTCCATTGGTGATACTCAAGCATCAAGTAATTGGCGGGAACCTTTAAGTTTTGTCGGGAAAAACTATGGTTTCAGACCCTATTTTACCGATGCAAAAGCGGGTCACCGAGGGGAATTTTTTGCTATCGGTGTGACGACCGGTCGACCCGGATATTTTATGTCTTATCCCGTAGTTAAAAATACTCGGTTTCTTGGTGCAGCTGTGGTCAAAGTTGACTTAACCCCGCTACAGGATGGTTGGCGAGAAGGTGGGGAGACCGTTTTGGTCAGTGATAGTAATGGTGTCCTATTTCTTTCCAGCCGAAATGATTGGTTATACCAAACCCTTACTCCTCTATCTGAAGTTCAACGAACTCTGATCCTTGCCGGGCGGCAATATGGGGATAAATCTTTAAATCTCTTGCCTTTGGAGATGATCAAAACTTTAGCTGCTGGGGAGAAAATTGTCAGGTTTGAAAATACTCTTTATCTGCTGTTGTCTCGCTCTCTGTCCAGCTTGGATGGGCAAATCCACCACGTGGTACCTCTGGCTCCTGTGCGGGAACGAGCACAAGCTGTAGCAGTGATTGGAACCGTGTTGGCGTTACTGATTATTGCGCTGAGCATGTATGCAAGAGAGCGGCGCCAAAAGCAGCTTTCCCGGCGCAAAGCGCGTGAAGCTGAGGCAATCCACGCAGTGAACTTGCGGCTACAGGCAGAAATTACAGAACGTAGTCGTACTGAAAAGACTCTGCGTGAGACTCAGGCGGAATTAGTCCAAACCGGAAAGCTGGCAGCGCTTGGCCATATGGCTGCCGGGATTGTTCATGAATTGAATCAACCCATTTCTGCAATTCGTACCCAGGCGGCTAGTGGTCGCCTATTGTTGGAGCGGCAGGAAACCGGGCAGGTTCGTGACACTTTGGATGCGGTGACTCGAATGACTGAGCATATGGCTTCGATTACTGCTCAATTGAAAACCTTTGCCCATCAAAACCCCAAAATTAAAGAGCAGGTCGTGTTGCAGGATTGTCTGGATGAAGCTCTGGCAATGGTCGATCCTTTATTCAATGAATTCAATATCTTACTGCACAAGGATGTTCCTGAAAATCCACTGATTCTGAGCGGCGGTCGGGGGCGGATAAAACAGGTCTTGGTTAATTTGCTCCGCAATGCTGTAGATGCCATGCATGCTTGTCCACAGAAGGATTTGTGGGTTAAGGTTTCGGTTCATCATCAAGACGTTGAAATTTCAATCAGTGATAGCGGTAGTGGAATTGCAGAACAAGATTTAGGTGAGCTTTTTACCCCTTTTTTTACTACCAAAGAGGTTGGGGAAGGGCTGGGGCTTGGATTGTCCATCTCTTACCGTATCATCACCGATCTGGGAGGTACAATTCGGGCGCAGAATTTGCCGGATGGTGGGGCACGGTTGATAGTTAGATTGCCGCTTACAAACTAGTGTCTTGTCATGTGTGGAATGTTGGAAAATTGCGCTGGGATTTTGTGTGTCAGCAAGGCGCGGTTTTCGCTGCATAGCTATAGCTATACAGCGAAAATCCTAAGGAAATGGAGTCAAGAAATGACAGATGGTCACAATCACGTCTATCTGGTTGATGATGATGCGGAGATGCGTGCGGCAACTGCTCAGTGGTTAGAACTCTCTGGCTATCAGGTCAAGAGTTTTCCTGATGCACCAACTGCTTTAACTCAGCTCACCAGTGAGTTTAATGGGGTTGTGGTCAGTGATATCAGGATGCCGAAGATGGATGGGATGGTGTTCCTTTCACATCTCCATCGGCTGGATCCCGATATTCCAGTTGTTTTGCTGACGGCTCACGGTGATGTGCAGATGGCAGTCGATGCAATGCAGAGGGGAGCCTACGATTTTATCGAAAAACCATTTGAGCCTGAGCACCTACTTGATGTTGTCCTGCGTGCTTGTGAAAAACGCCGTCTGATCATGGAAAATCGTGACCTGCGGCGTCGGCTAACAGGAGTTGCAGATATTGAGCAACGCTTGATCGGCAACAGTGCCGGGATTCGTCGTTTGCGTGATGAACTTCTTGATGTTGCTGATACCGATGCTCCGGTTTTAATTCAGGGGGAAACCGGGACAGGTAAAGAGGTTGTTGCCCGTTGTCTGCATGAATTCGGTGCGCGTAAAGAGGGTAAGTATGTTGCGGTAAACTGCGGTGCAGTGCCCGAGAATATCTTTGAAAGTGAATTGTTCGGTCATGAACGGGGAGCTTTTACCGGTGCTGATCGGTGCCGGATTGGACGGTTCGAATATGCTCAAGGTGGGGTTCTTTTTCTTGATGAGATTGGAACTATGCCGCTCTCTTTACAGGTCAAAGTATTGCGCGCTTTGCAGGAACGTGAAGTGATCAGAATTGGTAGTAACGAAGCGCAACCACTTGATATCAGGCTGATAAGTGCCACCAATAAGGATCTCCTTACAAAATGTGCAACTGGAACCTTTCGCGAGGATCTTTATTATAGGATCAATGTTGTTGAACTCCGGGTGCCACCGTTACGTGAACGTGGAGACGATATCTTACTGTTATTTGAACATTTTGCGGTACAGGCTGCTGCAACCTATAATCGCCCGGAAATCTCTCTTCTGACCACGGATACTGGCTTGTTGATGAATCATGATTGGCCCGGCAATGTTCGTGAACTGAAAAATATAGCTGAGCGCTATGTTCTTTCATCAATCCCCAAAGGTCAGCGGTTGGCATCGGTTCTCCGACATCCAAGCCAAGATATCTCAACCCCGGAAGTGTCTTCATTGCAGGATCTGATGCGCCATTATGAGCGCATTCTTCTCGAGCAGACTTTGATCCGTCATAAAGGCGATGTGCAGGCGGTGATGGATGACCTGGATTTGCCACGTCGTACCCTGAATGAAAAAATGGCTCGATATAATTTGGAACGGAAAAACTTTGTTTAGACCTTTCCTGCCTTAACCTTCTGCCATTGATTGTTTCGGCGAGATCTTGCCGAAGTATCTTCCTGGTTGGCAAGATAGTGCTGATATCGCCAGCCACAGGAGGAGCCCCTCCCGGTTTTTTGTTAAAATCAAACTGGCATATCCCTTGCGTTATCATAAATATAAATAGTGTAAGAGAAACATAAAATTAACCCTGAATTTGAGGAGGTCAAAAATGTCAGTTGTTAAAAGGTTCAAGAACATCACGTTTTTTATCGTCGCAGCCGCTTTTGTTTTCAGCTCTGTTACTACCGTTCAGGCGGCGCCCAAAGAGCGTAACTATCTGCTTGCAACTGCATCAACCGGTGGTACCTATTATCCGGTTGGAGTTGCCCTTTCAACTGTAGTGAAAGTTAAGTTGCAGCCGAAACAGAAGATCGGTATGTCGGCCATCAACTCGGCCGGTTCTGGTGAGAACGTTAAACTGTTGCGCGACAACGAAGTTCAGTTTGCTATTATGCAGGGTCTTTACGGCTCCTATGCCTGGAATGGTACCGGTCCGATTGCTAGTGCCGGTCCACAGAAAGAACTCCGTTCTGTCTCCATGTTGTGGCAGAATGTTGAACATTTCACTGTTTTGAAGAAATATGCAAAGACCGGTACTGTTGCTGATCTGGTTGGGTTAAAAGGACAGGCAATGGCTCTGGGTAAGAAAAACTCCGGAACCATTGGCTCTAACACTGTGCTGCTGGGTAACCTGGGTGTAGATGTCGACACAGATTATAAACTTGTTCATGTTGGTTACGGTCCCTCTGCTGACGCTCTACAAAATGGTCAGGTTGCTGGTATGGGAACTCCTGCTGGTGCTCCAGTCAGTGCTGTTACTAAAGCTATGGCAGCCATGGGTGCTGATAAAATTACCGTTCTTGATTTCACCGATGAGCAAATGAAGCAGGCTGATGGTGGTCGTGGTCTCTGGACTCGTAAAGTTATTCCTGCTGGTACCTATCCTGGGCAAAATAAAGAGATCAATACCATTGCCCAGCCTAACTTCCTTGCTGTTCGTGCTGATGTGGATGAAGACGCTGTTTATCGGATCACCAAAACTGTTTATGAAAATCTGCCGTTTCTGAATGCAATTCACGGTGCAACCAAAGCTATGGCAATTGAAAGTGCGATTGCTGGTTTGCCGATGCCTCTACATCCGGGCGCAGCTAAGTATTATAAAGAAGTTGGAATCAAGATTCCTGCTCATTTGATTGCTAACTAAGTAGCTGTTTCAACGGCCACTCCGATAGGGGTGGCCGTCTTTTTTTATCAGGAGAATTGTTGACATGACATCCCCCGAAACTGATGCCCATCCACTCCATACAATGATTTTGCTGGTTCTTGGTGTTGGCATATCTGTGATGCATATCTGGTTCAATGTCGTTGCTGTGCTGCCGACACTCTGGCAGAATGCACTGCATTTTTCTGGATTTGCTCTGCTTGCAGCACTGATTTATCCCTTTAAAAAAGAGGGTTCAACTGCGTGGCGTGTTTCCGATATTCTCCTGGGATTGTTAGCCGCCGGATCAGCTGTTTATATGATCGGCATGGAAGATGCTATTTACGCACGTGGTGTGAGCCTGTCAAGTATAGAATGGGCGGTGGGAATCATCCTGATTCTCTGTGCTCTGGAGTTTACCCGTCGGGTGGCAGGATGGTTCATTCCCGTGTTGATTATTATTGCTCTTACCTATATTGGTTGGTGGGGACCGATGGTTCCCGGGGTATTTAAATTTGCCGGCTTAAGTGCCGAAACAATTTTGTTCCGTAGTATTTTTGGAGATGATGCTCTGTTTGGCACTATTGCCAGAATTTCCTCTACCTACGTCTTCATGTTTATCCTCTTCGGGGCTTTTTTGTTGCGTTCTGGTGCTGGAGAGTTCGTTATCGATCTGGCTCGTGCAGTTGCTGGGAGAATGATTGGTGGTCCCGGACTGGTTGCAGTTATGGCGTCTGGATTGATGGGGACTATTTCAGGTTCTGCAGTCGCCAATACGGCCTCGACCGGGGTTATCACAATTCCACTGATGAAGAAAGCCGGATTTCCCGCTAAATTTGCTGCAGGAACCGAGGCTGCAGCTTCAACAGGTGGCCAATTGATGCCGCCAATCATGGGTGCGGGTGCTTTCATCATGGCAACCTATACCCAGATTTCCTACAATACCATCGTCTTGGTCAGTATCCTCCCGGCGATCCTCTATTTTGCAACAGTCGCGTTCTTTGTCAGGATCGAGGCCAAACGCAGCTTTGTAACGGCATTGGATGATGAAAAAGTTTCTGCAATTGAGGTTCTCAAAAAAGGCGGGATTGTTTTCCTGGCACCAATCGGGGTTCTCATTGCACTGTTGATATATGGTTTTACCCCGACCTATGCAGCAGGAATCAGTATCATTGCGGTCGTTGTTTCATCCTGGTTCAGCCCGAATAAGATGGGGCTGAAAGCGATCATCGAAGCGATGGCCATGGGAGCAAAAAATATGGTGATGACCGCCATATTGCTTTGTGCTGTCGGTCTGATTGTCAATGTTATTGCGACTGCCGGGATTGGTAATACCTTCTCACTGATGATTACCGAGTGGGCGGGGCACAGCATGTTCATAGCGGTTGCTCTGGTCGCTCTGGCATCGCTGGTTCTTGGTATGGGGTTACCGGTAACGGCAGCTTATATCGTACTCGGAACCTTGTCAGCTCCAGCTTTACATGGTCTTATTTCCGATGGTCTGTTGGTTGAAGCTCTGGCTAATGGTCAGGTATCCGAAACTGCCAAGGCGATTTTTATGCTTGCCGCGCCGGAACATTTGGCAGAAATCGGCAATCCGATGAATCAAGCAGCAGCACGCGCAATTATTGATGCTGTCCCGATTGATTTGATCAGTGCGGTGCGGGAGTCGATGTTGAGTGAATCGGTGTTGATGTATGGCTTGTTATCGGCACATCTGATTGTCTTCTGGCTGAGCCAGGACTCCAATGTGACTCCCCCAGTTGCTCTGGCTGCATTTACCGGTGCTGCAATTGCTGGTACCAAACCGATGGAAACCGGATTTCAATCGTGGAAGGTTGCCAAAGGAATATATATCGTTCCTCTCTTGTTTGCCTATACGCCCTTTATCGGTGGTTCCTGGGATCAGGTGTTTATGATCTTTTTCTTTGCTCTGTTTGGTGTGTATGCTTTTGCTGCCGGGATTGAAGGATATATGGAGAATAAGCTTAATCTTTTGTTTCGTCTGCTGACATTTACTGCTGCTGCCGCTCTGCTATGGCCGACAACCTGGTGGATCCATCTGGTCGGGTTGGTCATGCTGATTGGAATTTTTATAGTGAATCGGCGGGCTACTCAAGGTGAAGCTTCTGATGCTGTTGTGGCTACTTAAAAACTTTTAGTAACCGCTCTATGAAATAGTTTGACGAGAAAAGGTCAACCGCTAAAAAGGTTGGCTTTTTGTCATTCTGTAGGCTGTATTTTAAGCTTAGTTCAGATATAGTGAGCAATTATCCACCGATAACAATATTTGCATCATTCATATAGGAGAATCTGATGTTCCGCGAACCAAAAGAGACAGTCAAAGATTTGTTGGAGAAACTTCAAGAGCTGTGGAGGTATCTTTGACGTTCCAGGGAAACAGGAGCGGGTATTGGAGCTTGAAGCTGAAATAGCAAAGCCGGATTTTTGGGATCGGGGTGAGCAGGCACAAGAGCGCTTAAAAGAGCATACCCGTCTGAAAAAGGTAGTTGAGGATTGCACTTCCACCAAGCAGGAACTGGATGATATCCAAGTCTTGATAGAAATAGGGGAAGAGGGGGAGGATGATGAAACGTTGTCGGAAGTTAATGCTTTGCTGCCGAATCTACAAGGACTGATTGATAAAATGGAATTTTCCCGGATGCTATCCGGGGAACATGATGCCAATAACGCGACTTTGAGTATCAATGCTGGTGCCGGAGGAACCGAAGCTCAGGACTGGGCTGATATGATTCTGCGAATGTATGTCCGTTACTGCGAGCGTAAAGGTTTTAAGGTCGAATTTACCGATTATCAGCCGGCCGAGGAGGCTGGGATCAAGAGTGCAACTTTGACCGTGGAGGGCGACTATGCCTACGGTTATTTGCGCTCCGAGAGTGGTATCCATCGACTGGTACGGATCTCCCCCTTTGACGCCAATGCCAAGCGTCACACCTCTTTCTGTTCGGTTTTTATCTTCCCGGAACTGGACGATTCTATCGAAATAGAAGTTGAGGATAAGGATCTCAAGGTCGATACTTTCCGTGCCAGTGGTGCCGGTGGGCAGCATATCAATAAAACCGATTCGGCTATTCGCATTACCCATATTCCATCCGGCATTGTCGTCGCTTGTCAGAATCAGCGCTCCCAACATAATAACCGTGCTACGGCAATGAAACAGTTAAAATCGCGTCTCTACGAAATGGAGATACGTAAAAAGGAAGAGGAAGCAGCGGCTTTTTCCGAGGAGAAAAAAGAGATCGGCTGGGGTAGTCAGATCCGATCTTATGTACTGCATCCCTATCGAATGGTGAAAGATCACCGCACTGGATACGAGGTTGGAAATACCGATGCGGTTTTGGATGGTGATCTGGACAGTTTTATAGAAGCTTATCTTTTGCAGGGTAAATAATGGATAACTGTCGAGTCTTCACCGATTCAGGTCTAAATCAAAGTCGCCTCACCCTCGTCCGCTAACTCACTCAAGACACAAAAGTAACAAGAAAATCTGAAATCAAACAATTGGTTAAGATCTTTCTTTGTGGCTTGGTCTCTTTGTGTGAGGCATGGTTTTGGGTGATTTTCTTCCAGGAACGCTCCGTAATTGATTGACTTGCCGGTTTGTTTTGACTAGATTCTTCGGTTAAATAATCCCCCCCCTCTGTTGAAGGAGCAGTCATGCAAGATGCTGAAATCCCCGTAGGTTTAACTTTCGATGATGTTCTGTTAGTTCCCGCCCACTCACAAGTACTGCCGAAAGAAGTTGATCTGTCTACCCAATTGACAAAATCGATCACCTTGAACATTCCGTTACTCTCAGCAGCAATGGATACCGTGACCGAATCACGCTCGGCGATAGCTATGGCTCGTGAGGGAGGGCTGGGAGTTATCCATAAAAATATGAGTCCGCAGTCTCAGGCGACTGAGGTTGATCAGGTGAAAAAATCGGAGAGCGGAATGATTGTTGATCCGATCACTATGGATCCCGATCAAAAAATATTCGAAGCTCTGGAGGTAATGAAAAAATATCGTATTTCCGGAGTTCCGGTAACAAAAAATGGCAAACTGGTCGGGATCATGACGAACCGGGATCTACGTTTCGAGACCAATCTAACACAATCGATTGGCGATGTTATGACCAAGGATAAATTGGTCACAGTGCCTCCGGGAACAACTTTGGAAGAGGCTAAGTATCATCTCCATGAGCATCGGATTGAAAAACTTCTGGTTGTTGATGATGACTACGCCCTCAAGGGTTTAATTACCATCAAGGATATTGAAAAAGTTCGGAAATATCCCAATGCCTGCAAAGACGATCTTGGCCGGTTACGGGTTGGTGCAGCCGTAGGTGTCAGTGCTGATCTGGATGAGCGTGCAGCTGCTCTGGTTGCAGCGGGTGTCGATCTCTTGGTTGTCGATACGGCACATGGGCACAGTCAGGGAGTCATCGATACGATTGCTCAATTGCGCAATACTTACCCTGATGTTCAGCTGATGGCAGGTAATATTGCAACCGCTGCTGCAGCAAAAGCATTGATTGATGTTGGAGTTGATGCTGTCAAAGTTGGTATCGGACCGGGTTCGATCTGTACGACTCGGGTGGTTGCCGGGGTCGGGATGCCCCAAATATCTGCAATTCAGCGTGTTGCCAAGGTGACCCATGCTGCTGGTATTCCATTGATTGCCGATGGCGGTATCAAGTTCTCCGGGGATTTGCCAAAGGCGATAGTGGCCGGTGCTGATATTATTATGATCGGTTCCTTATTTGCCGGAACCGAAGAGTCGCCGGGCGAAACAATTCTTTATCAAGGACGAACCTATAAGTCCTACCGTGGCATGGGAAGTATGGGGGCGATGAAGCAGGGGAGCAAGGATCGCTATTTTCAGGGCGGTGAGGAGGATGTCAAACTGGTTCCCGAAGGGATTGAGGGGCGGGTTCCTTATCGTGGACCACTTTCTGAGAATATCCACCAGTTAATTGGTGGATTGCGTTCAAGCATGGGATATACGGGCTGCAGAACGATCAAGGAATTACAACAGAATGGTGAGTTTGTCCGTATTACTAACGCCGGGCTACGTGAATCACATGTCCATGATGTGATTATTACTCAGGAAGCACCTAACTATCGGATGGAACGGAATGGCTGAAAAGATGTCGGACATCCATAGTGAAAAAATTTTAATTCTCGATTTTGGTTCCCAGTATACTCAGTTGATTGCCCGAAGAGTGCGGGAGTGTCACGTCTATTCCGAACTTCATCCCTTCGATATGGGACTGGATGAGATCAAGGAATTCAAGCCGCAAGGGATTATTCTTTCGGGCGGACCGAAGTCAGTCTACGATGACGGGGCTCCGGCAATTGTCGAAGAGCTGTTCGAATTGGGGGTGCCGGTGTTAGGGCTCTGCTACGGCATGCAGCTGATGAGCCGACATTTTGGTGGCGAAGTTGTCCCGGCGGGTAAGCGGGAGTACGGACATGCTGAATTAATCAGCCAGGGGAATCCTGGGCCACTATTTGATGGCTTTTTTAGTGATGGAACCAGCTCGGTCTGGATGAGTCACGGTGATCATGTTGAAATCATACCACAAGGGTTTGAGGTTGTGGCAAAAACAGCCAATGCTCCGGTTTGTGCCATTCAGAATGTGGATCGCAATCTCTATGGTGTGCAATTCCACCCGGAAGTCAATCACACTCCACAAGGTGAACTGCTGATCAACACATTCGTCCGTAAAATCTGTGGCTGCAGTGGGCAATGGACTCCCGGACAGATTGTTGAAGATGCGATTGTCCGGATTCGCGAGCAGGTTGGCAGTGACCAGGTGATTCTGGGGCTTTCTGGTGGGGTTGATTCGTCTGTCGCGGCAGCACTGATTCATCGAGCAATCGGTGAGCAGCTCCACTGTGTTTTTGTCGATAATGGTCTGCTAAGACTTGATGAGGGGAATCAAGTTATGGCGACTTTTGCCAGTAATATGGGCGTTAAGGTGACTCGGGTTAATGCTCAACAACGGTTTTATACTGCTCTCTCCGGAGTCCAGGATCCAGAACAAAAACGAAAAATTATCGGTAATCTGTTCGTCGATATTTTTGAAGAAGAATCGAAAAAGCTTCCGAATGCTCAATGGCTGGCACAGGGAACCATCTATCCTGATGTTATTGAATCCGCCGGAGCCAAAACTGGTAAGGCGCATAATATCAAGAGCCATCACAATGTTGGCGGTTTGCCCGATTATATGACGTTGCGGTTGCTAGAACCCCTCAGAGAGTTATTTAAAGATGAGGTCAGAGCAATAGGTGAAGAATTAGGATTACCGCGCCAGATGGTCTGGCGTCATCCCTTCCCCGGCCCCGGGCTCGGGGTTCGAATTCTTGGTGAAGTTAAGGAAGAATATTGCGATATTCTCCGCCGTGCTGATGCAATTTATATCGATGAACTCTACGAAAGCGATCACTATCATAAGATCAGTCAAGCATTTGCAGTCTTTTTGCCGGTTAAATCGGTCGGTGTTATGGGAGACGGACGCACCTACGAATATGTGATTGCCCTACGGGCGGTTGAGACCAAGGATTTTATGACCGCGGGCTGGTATCCTATGCCCTATGAAGATTTGGCTCGTATCAGTAATCGGATCATCAATGAGGTGAAGGGGATTAACCGTGTCACTTACGATATTTCGAGTAAACCCCCAGCTACTATTGAGTGGGAATAAGTTGAATAAACGTAAATAATCTAATTAAAAAGCCGTTAACTGTTGAGATTAACGGCTTTTTCCAGTTAATAACTTGAAATTCCTGTATGAAATAAATTTTAACGGAGGAAATATTGACAACACAACGCATTCTTCCTATTCACATCGGTGGTACCATCGCATCCGCTTCTTCCGCAACCGGCTTTAAACCAAAACTCTCATTCGCAGATTTACTCAGCAGAATAGATAACGGACTTGCAGGGGATCGGTTTATCGCTCAGGCTCAATCCCCCTTCGGCGAATGTGGAATTGACAGTGCCGGGATGCAGCTATCGCACATCCAAAAGGTTGCTGAGACAGTTTATAGCAACTACGACCAACATGATGCGTTTATCGTCACCCATGGGACAGATACCCTTGCCTACACGGCGAGCATGCTTGCTTTCATGCTGCAGGGTATCCAGAAGCCAGTCATCGTTACGGGTGCTCAGAAAACCCTTGAGGATGAAAACAGTGACGTGGCCGGAAATCTTGAGACAGCTTTGCTTGCAGCATCGACATCCAATAGCGGTGTCTGGGTGGCATTCAACGGGAAAATCATCAAAGCGGTCAGAGCAATGAAGATAGATATCGGCGTCGACAGTTCAGATGCCTTTGCCTCAAACCTCAGGGATGAAATTTCTGTTTCTGACTTTCAACGTAATAACTATGCTGTCAACAGGGGGCAGCTTGAGGACTTTGATACGGAGGTCTCCGAGGCAGTCGATATTTTCTGCTTGACCCACACAACGAACCCCGTTTGGTTGAGAAACTATCTCGAAAATTCAGATCTCAAAGCACTTATCGTTCTCATTTATGGTATGAGTGGACACCGTGAGGAGTTAATGGATGTTCTTTCACGCTGGGCCGACGAGAACGATGCAGTCGTCATTGCCAAAACGCATTCGCCCTACGGCAGTACCGATTTGTCGAAATATGAGTTAGGTGTTAAGGCTTTGAAAATGGGAATTTTGTCATCACTCGATATGACTCTGGAAAGTATCTACGCCAAAACCTGCCATCTTCTTACCCGGAATACTAACCGACAGGAATTCAACAAACAGTTTTACTCAAATTTCTGCGGAGAACTTGATGAGGAAATTATGCAAAAGTTCAAAGAAAAGGCAAAATACTGGATCACCACCCTCTAGACGGTTGCTCTTTATATGACAATGTTTACCCCTAATGACCAGAGAGAAAAAATTGAGTGCTTGACTTTGATTAATTCACATGTTTTCTTTGTAAAAACACCGTTTTAGAGTGAGTTTTTTGAGGGGAATAAAAACCAGCCCCCGATATCATTATTTTCCATTATCCCGCTATCAATTGCTGCGGGATATAACTAAAAACAGGAGGTAATACATGAAAAAGCTACTAGTACTGGTTCTTGCAAGTTTAATGATTTTTATGTCTGGGGCGGCTTTTGCTGAGAAGCTATATGTCGGTACGGACACCGCTTTTGTCCCTTTTGAATACAAAGGTAAGGATGGTAAATACACAGGCTTTGATATCGATCTGTGGGCAGAGATTGCAAAGCGCATCGGCGTTGAATATGAACTGAAGCCGATGGATTTTAATGGTCTGATTCCCGGCCTGACAACTGGCAATCTGGATGTCGCTCTGGCTGCGATTTTTATCAAATCTTCCCGGGAAGAGAAAATCGACTTCTCTCATCCCTACTTCAGGGCGGGTCTGAAAGTCATGGTTTCAGCAGACAATAAAGACATCAAGGCTCCAGCTGATCTGAAAGGGAAAGTTGTTGCCGTAAAACTCGGAACAGCAACCGTTGAATATGTCGAAACCCTCGGCGCGAAGAAAGTCGTCAAGTTCCCGAATATTGATCAAGCCTATCTCGAAGTTGTCACCGGTGGTGCTGATGCAGCAATGCACGACACCCCGAATGTTCTCTATTACATCAAGACTGCTGGCAACGGCAAGGTCAAGGCTGTCGGCCCTGATGTCAAAGCCGCTCAATACGGGATTGCTTTTCCTCAAGGAAGTGCTTTGCGGGATAAAGTCAATATTGCACTTCTGCAGATGATGGAAGACGGCGCTTATGCTGATCTTTTCCGCAAATGGTTTAATGCTGATCCTGAATAGTTTTGCTAAAAATGTAAGTTGCACTGCGGATCTCTTCTGCGCCTGTTCTGGGCAGAAGAGATCCGTCGTTTTTACGAACCATATCCAGCCAATAGCCTTTACGAACGAGACATATTATGGGTTTTGAATTTTCAGTTATTGCCGAATCTCTTCCGGCTCTGTTAGCCGGAGCCAAACTAACCTGGATTATAACTATTCTGGGAATTGCCGGTGGTATGTTCTTCGGTATTCTTGCCGGACTGGGTCGTATTGCTGGAACAGAAGCACTCGGAGAAGAACCATTCGGAATTTTCAAACCTCTCAGTGTAGTAACTCGCTATATATCCGGTGGTTATGTTGAGACAATACGTGGAACCCCGATTATAGTTCAGGCGATGTTTCTCTATTTTGCCTTTCCCATGCTGGTCAAGGCGGTCACCGATATCGAACGTTTTCGGATCGAAGCTTTAACTGCCGCTGTTATTACCATCATCTTCAATGCCGGAGCCTATATTGCTGAGATTGTCCGTGGCTCAGTCATTTCGGTGAATAAGGGACTTTTGGAAGCGGGAATGTCTCTGGGTATCAGCCGGTTTCAATTGATCGTGCATATAATCGGGCCCATAGCCTTTCGCAGAATGATCCCTCCGCTCGGTAACCAGTTTATCATCAGTCTCAAAGACACTTCTTTGTTTATTGTTATCGGGGTTGGTGAACTGACCAGACAGGGGCAGGAAATTATGGCCAGTAATTTCAGAGCACTGGAGATTTGGCTGACTGTGGCCATTATGTATCTGATCATGACAACCGTGCTGGCAATGTCATTACGAAAAATCGAGAAAAAGATGAAAATTTTCTAGATTCAGTTACATTTCAAAGAAAGACAGGAAAACATGTCGAGCATCATTGAACTGAAAAATATATGTAAATCGTTTGGCGATACAGAGGTATTACACAACATCGATCTTTCTATTCAGGAGGGCGAAGTGGTTGTGGTCATCGGACCGTCCGGTTCCGGGAAATCCACTTTGATTCGCTGTATTAATTGTTTGGAAATGATATCGAGCGGTGAGTTGGTTGTTGACGGTATCAGGATCCCCGAGGAGAGGGGGAGGGCACGTCAAATACGACTTGAGGTTGGAATGGTTTTTCAGCAATTCAATCTTTTCCCGCATATGACTGCACTTGGAAATGTCGCCTTTGGTCCTTCTAAATCTAGAAAAATGAATAAGACTAAGGCGTTCGATATTGCCAGAGATCTGCTTGATAAAGTTGGTTTGGCAGAGTTTGAAAATAAGCTCCCCGGGCAGCTTTCTGGTGGGCAGCAGCAACGAGTTGCTATTGCTAGAGCACTGGCAGTCAGCCCTAAAGTTCTGCTGTTTGATGAACCAACTTCGGCTCTGGATCCAGAGATGATTGGTGAAGTTCTGGATGTTATGAAAAGCATTGCCAAAGATAGCGGCATGACCATGGTTGTTGTCACGCATGAAATGGGGTTTGCCGCTCAAGTTGGTGACCGTTTGATTTTTATGGACGATGGAAGAATTGTTGAGGAAGGTAAACCTGGTGAAGTGATGAAAAACCCCAAATCGGAAAGACTCAAGGACTTTTTAGGGCATGTAAAGCACCACTGAGATGAATAATAAGCTACCGAAGCCCTCAATTATTTAAAGGGAAGAGATCACTCCACGGTTCAATGCCGCCTCAAGTGCAGCGTCAGCATGTATGGTAGCTGTATCAAATACCGGGATATCGCGATCATCTTGATTAATGAGAAGCGGTATTTCGGTGCATCCTAAAATAATCCCTTCTGCACCACTTTTTTTCAACTTTTCAATTATAGATAAATATTATTCAGTTCTGTATATTCCATACATTATCATAGTCTGACAACTTATTTTGGTTCAGCAAAAAAAAGAGAGGCAAAGTCCTTTGGACAAACGCGGATCGGGAGGGCTACTCTAGTAATATTTGTGGATTGAAACCCAGTCGTATGGCTCCCCAGTGTCGACCATCAATATGAACCGGCAGGGAAAGATCACTGAGTATTTCGCCAGTATCACGCATATAGGTTTGCAGCAGAAAGCTTTCTGTATTTTGTGCACTGCGATACCCGGTTGGATCGTTGAACATCCGTTTGTCGCGACTGCCTGCGATATCCTGCTCGGGATTGCCGGTGAGAGGCTTAGAAAAAACACTGTTGTGAGTTGGTCCGTAGCCGTTCACATCGACGCAGATTGCAAAAATTCCTGAAGGAATTTGGCTGAGAGTTTGGTCGTAGACTGGTTGTAACTGCTGTGCAAACAGTTGATCATAATTGGTTGAATATTTAGTTGGGTTGGTGCCGGGAATCTCTTGATAATTGGTGTCAAAAACATTCATCCCCTGGTTGGATAATAGACCAATATGCTCTGCTGCCTTGTCGCGAAACTTTTGACCCAAATGAAGGATGTGTTCAAAAGCTCCTTCCCCAGTAATAAACATTGCAACCAATTGTTGCAATGTTTCACTGGTGGTTTGTAAATTTACAGCAATCTGTTCTGAAGATATGGTGCGTTCGCCAACAATATTACTCAGATCACGAATACTGGAAACCTGGCTATGGGTTTCCATATTTGTCGCTGAAATTTCTTCGACCGAGGCGGTAATCTGAGTCAGTAACCCATGATTTTCATCAAACTCTTTGATCAATCCTCCGTAATTATCACAAGCTATTTGTGAAACCTTCATTGTATGTTCAGCTGCCTGATTGATTTTGTTGGCTTCGTCAAGGGCATGGTCAATACTGCTGAGCATGTCGGAAATCTGATCGGCAATCTGCTCACTGGCCTTATTTGCCTCCTCTGACAATTTTTTTACTTCGCTGGCAACAACAGAAAAGCCCTTTCCAGCCTCCCCCGCACGAGCCGCTTCAACTGCAGCATTGAGTGATAGCAGCCCGGTCTGAAATGAGATCCCCTGGATAGTTGAAATAATCTTCCCAATATCCCGGGATTTATCACCCATAATTTTGATGGTGTTATCATGTTGTTGAATCTGTCCCAGCATCTCTTTCATATTCTGATTAACCGACTGCAACTCATTCAGGGATTCCCTGGCAGAATTGAGACTTTCAGAATTTGATGCTGCGATGTGTTGAGCATTATCGGAAATATTACCCAGAGTTTGGGTTGTCTCCTGACTGTTATGGAAGACAGTAGCCGATAGTTCCCCCTGACTGATTGCCTTGTCAGAAGCTTCTTTTACCTGATTAACAACTGTTGTTGAGCCAACAGCAACATCGATTCCCATTTTACGAAGTCTGTGGACTGTCTCTCTCAGCTGGTCGAGAAAATGATTATAGTTGTCTGCCAAATCACGAAATTCATCGTGGGAAGTTGCTCTCAGTTGGTTAGAGAGGTTAATCTCCCCACTATTCATCTCTTCTAACTGACGATTCATATTGCGAACCGGTCGAACAACTAAATAGATGAGAAAGATCAGTGATCCAACGGTAGCAACGACAGAGAGCAAGAATAATGTGGTTGCTTGCCAGATGGCGCGATCTGCGATACCGTTGAGAATGTCGATTTGAGGATTAGATCCTGAAGAAAGAATATCTTGTAAGCTGCTGATATTAAAGTAAATACTGACAAATAATAGCAATTGTAACAAAAGAATACAGGCTATGTTGCCGATCAGTTTACGCGTCAGTGTTTTAAAGAAACTTTGTTCCAGACCTGTGTAGATGCTGTGAAAAAATGACATAAATTTCCTTATTACTGGTGATTATCTTATTTCCTGCATGTGATGGAAATGAAACAATGCTAAATTGATTGTTGATAATAAGAAATTGCCAATATATGTCAAGATTTTTAATGTTGGGGATTGCCGTTCGGTCTACTGG